>NZ_JBQKFW010000014.1:0-46887 GCF_052119145.1 Collinsella sp. LCP19S3_H3 | reverse complement strand
GGCAGCGTCAGATGTGTATAAGAGACAGACCATATCACCTATACTATAGTTACAGGTTAAGGGAAAGGCCCGTAACCAACCACCAGAAAGGCAGAAACAATGAGCACCATCATCATCGAAAAGACCACCACCGAGAACCAGACCAACTGGACCGCCGGAGACCACACCCTCACCAAGAACACCTACGACAACGGCAGCGTCGAATGGCGGGTAACCAGCAACTTCAACACCAACTGCACCCTCCACATCGACCTCGCAACCAACGAACTGCGCTACGCAGCAGCCAGCACCACCGCAAAGGTCGAGGACATGGACAAGCTGATCGAAGAACTGCAAAACGTGAAGCAGATCGCCGAAGCCTTCCAGCAGATCATCGCCACCAACTAACCCCTCCACTCACCCCGCCCCCCGGGGCGGGAACACAGTAAGAAGCACACCATGACCATCGAGATCGACAAGTTCGACAACGTCGCAACATTCGAAACCTACGGCTACGTCCTCATTCGCGAAGAGCTAGACCCCGACTACATGGAACCAGGCGAACCGCCGGTCATGTGGCGCATCGCGTGCCGGAACATCGACAACACACGAATCGAGATGACCGTCAAGAACTTCACCAAGACCATCGAGTTCCACATCCTCGACACCCCACTCCAGGACATCGACACACACCTCAATAACGTGCAAATGGTCAAAACCATCGCCCGCATGTTCGAGTCCATCATGCAAGACGACTAACCCCCCATTCATCCCCGCCCCCCCGGGGCGGGACTCCAGAAAGGAAAACATCATGGCCGGTAAGCACCGCGCAGAAGATCGACACACCAGCAGCTACGACTACGAACTGATAGACGACTACTACGACGAACCCGTCACCATCATGGACTGGGTCGTGTTCATCGCCCTAATCATCATCGGCGGCACGTTCGGCTGGTTGCTGTTCCACTGGTTCAGCCCACTGTGGATGAACTAAGAGAGGGAGGACATACCACCATGAGCAAGAAAATCACCACCAAACCCGCTCCCCGCGCGAACGAGCTTCGCGACATCATCGCGGAGATCATCGGACGCGACGAGAACAAGAACGCCCCGGCGAAGGACCTCGCGACGATCATCGTGGGCGAGATGCTGAACGGCCAGTGGGTACGCAACGACCGCGAGCGCGCTATGGCCGCGAACGTTGGCCCGTCGCTGGTCATGACCTATCACCTGGATATGTCCGCAGACGAGTCTACTGGGTCTATCCACTGGACCACCACGAGCCCGAGCGAGTTGCTGGCGATGCTCGCGGAGACGGTTAGCTGGGCGATCAAGGAAGCGGAGGACGAGTTCCACGTCGCTGGCCCGGAGCTGCTGGCGATCCTGGTCGCGGCTATCGCGCACCACCGGGCAGAGGACGAGCGGAATGGGGGCGAGGATGACTAGCCCGCACCCCGCGGAGTCCCGCGCCCGCGACGAGCTCCGCACCGTCCTGATGAACCCGCCAGATGACCCTGGCGTGCTGCGGAGCCGCATGGTGGATGTGTTGAGCGAGTTGTGCCACGCGCCATTCGAGCGGTGGCCGCAGTGCGCCGTCGAGCTCCGACACATCATGCTCGCGCACCCGGAGACGGACAAGACGCAGCGCCCCGCCCGCGAATGGATGTGGAGCCGCTTGTCCACGATCGAGAAGATGCAATACAGGAAGACCAACAAGTTCTAGGAAGGACTGATCACAATGAAACTGCCGAAACTGCCCTATATAACGACCCTCGCGACGATGACGAGCGATAAGCGCGACGAGGACGAGCTGGTTCGGTGGCACGCCGAGCATATCGCCGATGGAATGGCGGTCGGGACCATCGACATGCTGGGTGACGTGTATGCCCGCCTACTGCTGGAGTCGCTGATTTCCACCGGGGTCTACTGGTCGTGGTGGGAGCTGGTGACAATGGAGGACGAGAACACGGTGCGGTTCGAGCTTGTGGACCGGACTGTCGTGGTGACTTTCGAGCGGCTATTTGAGCGGCTCAACGAGATTAGTCTGCCGGGTGAGGGGCGGTTCGTGGACGAGTTTAACCAGCGGTTGACTGACCGGGACTACGAGGGTCTGTATGGGATGTGTTCGGACTCGGCGCAGGCGGATGATGTGCTGCAAATGCTGCTGTTCGGTCGGGAGGTGTTTGCATAATTGTGTGCGTGACCTGCGTGTTTGATGGTCGCGAAAAAATGTCAAAGTTTTTTAAAAAAAGTTGCAAAATAACTTGTACGACATGACTAGATGGTATATACTATAGTTACAGGTTAAGGAAACACCTTAACCACCACCACAGAAAGGACAGCCCACAATGATCACCATGGTTACCAAGACCGGAACCTACCGAGGACACACCCCCTGGACCATCGCCCGCCGACTCCACGGCACCAAAGCACAAATCAAGTGGAGCACCGACCCAAACAACCCAGAACGCGGAACCATCGTTGAGAAGAACGGGGTGAATACCTACACCGTACTCGGAACCATCCTCGACATCACCAACGCCGACGGCACCGATTGGACCATCAACGACCGCATGGCCGAGTTGAAGCTCGACCCAGAAATCGACGATGCGTTCTTCGACACCGCAACCGGCGAAGAAATCATCATCCACTAACCCAAAGCCCCATCCGGGGCGGGCCACCCACAGAAAGGCACCACCATGAAACAAGTCATCGACGGGCTTGTTCAATTCAACCAAGCAATCAAGAAAGCACGGCTCACCGATGGGACCTTCACCCTCCAGGGCTACACCATCACCGACGTGAACCTCGGAGACATCACCATCACCGGCGGCGAGTTTGTCGACTGCACCTTCTACGGAAACGACCTAGCCGACGGCGGGTTCACCCGCACCGCCTTCACCGAATGCCGATTCGAGTTCCTCGGAGCCACCGACGCGGAGATGCGCGAGAACGATTTCAAGGACTGCTACTTCCGGGGGCTCGACGCGCTCCGCGCGGACTTCACCGGAAGTCAGTTTGAGGGCTGCACCCTCCAAACCACCGTGTTCATCAACACGAATCTGGAGAACACCATGTTCTTCGACTGCGAGCTGTACGGCGCGACCATGACCCTCGCGAACCTCAAAAAAGCAGGATTTATCAAGTGCAACTTCCGCAACTCCAGCGCGACGTATGCGAACTTCACGATGACGAACCTCACGGACTCGAACCTGTCCGGACTGTCGTGGTGCGGCTCGGTGCTTTCCAACACGCCCCTGGGCACGGTGTACCTGATGCCGACGGGCCGCGGTCTGGTGGTAGACGCGCTCGGGAAGCACCTCACACTGGACGAGTTCGCGGAACTGACGTTCAAGGAGGAACCGGCGAAAACTGCCGCGGTTGAGGGTATTCACCAGCTCGCCGCAGCACACCACCTGTCGTACGCGGATGATCTCGAAACAACAGTGTCCAAATGGAAGGAGCAGTGATTATGGAAGCCAAGAAGGCCACTCCCGAACAGCCGCCCCATGCCGACATTTGCGCATCACCCAAGTGCCCGAACCACGCCCTACGCGAAGTCGGGTACTGCAAGAAGCACGCCTACCTCCACGGCGCGGTTCACCACAAAGTCTCGCCCGTCATGGCCTGCAACCATATCAACTGGCTACTACAGACCGGCTCGACCCGGACGGGAGTCGCGACCGCATCCGGTCTATCCACCGAGACCGTGGACCGCATCCTCAACGAGAACACCACGGCGATCCAGCAGCGCACACACAACGCGGTCCTGGGAACCCCGCCGAGCCGGTCCATTCAGAAGATCAGCACGTGGCAGCTCGCCCGGCGTATCCGCGCCCTCCGCGCCGCCGGGTGGACGGTCAGCGACATCGCCACCGACAGCGGCCTATCGCTCCCCACGATCCTCCACATCCAGCATGAGAGGTGGCCCACGGTCCAGCGACGCACGGCGATCAGCCTGCGCGACACCTACAGCCGTCTATCGTCCCTCCCGGTGAAGAAACCGCACTACCGCGTCGCGAGACAGGGCTGGGCGCTCCCGATGGAGTGGGACAACATCGACGACCCCAACGAGCACCGCGACCGCCCGCCCCTGGGCGACGACAACCCGGGAAACATCGACAAGACCCGCATCCCGGTGGATGACCAGCTGCTCGCGAAGCTCCGAGAACTCGTCGCACACTACGGCAGCATGGCCGAAGCGGCGCGGCATCTCGGGTGGGACGGGAGCCGGGTCCGTACATACCTTACCGGGCGGGTGAAGTCCATCCAGGAGCGCACGTACATCCGAATCATGAATCACCAACCAGAACAGGAAGACAAGCAATGAGCATCAACCGACACCGAATGGCCACCTACATCACCATCGCTACTACGGCGGCGATTATCGCCGTGAAGGCACAGCCCGGGACCAAGACTCACACAGCATCCGCCGAGCTCGCCACCGCGATGCTCGCGAACGTCATCGCCCGCGCCGTGAAGGCCAGGTGTGGAAAGTGACGTACCTCGACCCTCGCAAACTCCGCGTGCGGTACCGCTCCAGGTTCGCGGTGCACCTCGTGTTCACCATTGCCTTGGCGATCATCGCCGAGACAGTATGCAGCGGTGCCGACCTCCACGATGACCTCAACTTACTAACCATGTTTTCCGCTGGGATGGCTCTCACATCCTGGATAACCCTGAAAGATTTCTCATGAGACCCACAATCCGCCGAGGAGGCTTCGGCCGCTGGACCGTCCACGAACCAGACGGCACCGCCACCAACTTCCGCACCCACGCCCAAGCCATTCACCACGCCGACGAAATCGCCCGCACCATCACCATCACACTCCCGCCGTACCGACCACAGCGCAAGGTCGAAGAGGTCATCGTCACGAGCACCGAATACGGCGGGACCTTCTACGGCCCACGGGAAATAGAACAAATAGACATCACTCCCAGCTCGGTAAAGACCATCGCCCTCGCCCTACTTGCTACTGCTCACCACCAGGAGAGGAACCAGAAATGAATCGTGAAGAAGTGCTTGACATTGTGAAAAGCGCACGAGAGGACAATAAGCTCCCGGACCTGCGCGGCGCTGACCTGTACGGCGCTGACCTGAGCGGCGCTAACCTGTACGGCGCTGACCTGTACGGCGCTAACCTGCACTACGCTAGATGGGGCGGACTAGAAATCAACCACCTACCCAGCGGCACCCTCCACCTCACCCCCACCCCCGAAGGCTGGCGAATAACCCTCGGCTGCTGGAACGGCACCCCCGACCAACTACGCGACCTCATCGCAAAGGACCAAGGCTGGCCAGAAGCCGAAGGCGACGAAATCACCCGCCGCCGACCCTACATCGAAGCCGCGCTTACCCTATGCGACCTCCACATGCAAGACCACGAAGACATTATCCCCACACTCGCCGAAAAGTGGACAGACAAGGAGAACAACCAATGACCGACAAACAACCCCGCACGCTTGCGGACATGACATCCGAAGAGCTCGAACAATGCCGGGGTATGTGGTGCGACTTATCCATAGAAGCCTGGATCGTGGTTAGTGCCTATTACTCCGAGCAATACAAGCAGACACTGGTGGTGCTGCTTGACCCCGTAGACGGCGAATTGCTAGAAGGCGTGCCCGCAACAGCAGTAACCCCCCGTTTCGATCTGCCCCGTGCTTGGACCCCGGACGGCACGCCCGTGGTGGCCGACCCGGAGGAATACACCGCCGACGGGCGTAGTCGAGTCTATTTCGAGGGCATTGAGAAAGTCGCCTTCCCGCCCGGCACCCGAGTCCGCCGCTGGGTGAGCGACTGGGAGGAAATCGAGTGACTATCTACACCGAGTATCGAGCCACGACGGCGCTTGGTGTCGACCAGGACGGGAACCTCCAGTGGCAGTCGCCGGAGTACTGGCATTGGTACACAGACGAGCAGGAAGCCCGCGAAATCTACGCCGACATCGTAGGCGGACCGTCCGATCGGCTCACGGCGCTCATGTCCCGCCAAGTGACCCCATGGGAGCCAGTAGATGGCCCCATCGCCCCGGACGGCGACCTCATGCCCGCGTACCGCGCCGAGCTGTGGTTGCCCCGCACCCGGGGTGGTCAACCAGAACGCAGCCGGGTAACCATCCCCAAATCCACATACGAAGCCGCCGAAGCATTCAAGGACCTTGCCCACCACCACGGCGACCGTGGGTGGCGCGTCTACGCCCGACTACAGTCGCCCATCACGATCCTCGAGCAGCGCGGCGCTGCGCAGCTCGTACCCCGCCCAGCCGGGCACATCTACAACCTCGCAAAGGATCAATCATGACCATCACACCCAAACAGGCACGCGCACGCCTGGAACAGAAACCGGACGCTAACCGAATCGAGCGCCGCGCCTACCGCACTATCGCCGGGATGCAGTGGGAGTACGCCCCGCAAGCCCACCTCAACGGAGCCTGGAAACACTACACCGGATGGGGCAACCGTAGGCGACCGGAGCCGCCATTCAACACGCCAGCGCACACATTCGAGGTCGGCTGGTTCAACAGCGAAGAAGAAGCGCGACGGATAGCGCCACCGCCAGATTGGGCAGAATACCGCATCGTCCGCAGACTCGTATCCAAACCGGAGGTAGTCGAATGAGCTTCGCAATTTACGGCACGCTCATCGGCATCGGAGCGGGAATCGCAATCGGAACCGCAGCGACCTGGGACGAGCGCCGATCCCGCATCCTACGCATCACCATCACCGCCGCCATAGCCGGGGCTCTAATACTAGGAAGCTTCGGCGGATGCCTGGCATACACGACAGATACACTGCAATGCCCGCCAGGGCAAACCGAGGTGTACGCCGAAGAGAACCCACACGGCCTAAGCGGCTGCGTCCCCAACGACCTACTGAAAGACCTCAAATGACCGCCAACACCGACTGGCTCAACATCATCGCCCACACCTCCCGCATCCTCCACGACATCGTCGAGGGCCACCCCGTGTCCACAGCCGACCTCCACAAGGCCGCAGCCGTATCCGGCTGGATCGCCGAAACCCCACAAGCAGACCAAAACATCGTCGCCGAGTTGTACACAGACAGCACCCCGGAACGCCTCGCAGACTTGGGGCGCGCCTTCCTCGCCCTCGCCCTCAACCGCATGGAAGAACAGGAAACAGAATGACCATCACGCCAGACCAAGCAAAGACCCTCAGCTGCGACGACTACCCCCGCCCGTGGGAAATCGGCCAAGTGCCCGTCTTCGACCCATGGGATGACTACGAGGATGCCTGGTACGCAGGCCCCGCCATCGTCTACGACGAAGACATCGCACCCCTAGTCGCAGCCGCCCCGGTCATGGCCGAGCAAATCGCCGGAATGCAGTGGGAGTACGGCATCGATCGAGAAAACTTACAGTGCAACCACATCGACCATCCAAACGGATGCCGATTGACGATGTGGTGCCAGAGTCTCGACAGCGCTCGTGACGGAGTCGAGATCGCGCAGCAATCAGACCCTACCGCCCGCATCGTCCGCCGCCTCGTCGGACAACCAGAAGAGACACCACAACCACACCTGCTACAATCACACACAGGTGAGTCCACCAACGCGCTGCAACGCAAGGACCCACCATAAAGGGGCACATCAGAGAGATACCAAGTCCATCACCAAGAACCCCCGCGACAAGGTTCGGCAAAACCTCGCGGGGGTTCACCCATACCCACCCAAAAAAACAACAAACCAAAACAACAAAAAATTAAGATAACATCAAACCATGACAAAACTCGGACACACACAAACCATCCCCACCAACCAACTCCACACCCACCACAAGAACCCACGCCGCGGCGACGTCCAAGCGACCGCCGACTCCCTGCGCGTCAATGGGCAGTTCCGACCCATCGTTGTGAACCGGGGGACGCATACGGGCCGTCCGATGGAGGTGTTGGCTGGGAATCACACGTTAATGGCGGCGCGTGATTTGGCGGAAGAGGGGGTGTCGGACTTCGCGGAGTTGGACTGCTACGTCGTGGACGTGGACGAGGATCAGGCAACGCGGATCGTCCTGGCGGATAACCGCACGGCAGACATTGGCTCGTACGATAACGAGGAGCTGCTGGCCTTGTTGGAAACCCTGGGCGACGAGTTGGACGACGTTGGCTTCGTCCTGGACTACCGTGCTCTCGCGGGCTTCGGCGCGTGGTTGGACGAGAAGTTCGACCACCAGCACCTGAACGACCGGGTGGGCTTCAACCCAACAGCGGAGAACATGACCCGGTTGCTGTACGAGACCGCGCGGAACATGGGGCTCCCCGCCATAGCGGTGTCGTGGTCGGAGACTCCGAAGACGTGAGCGACGTACCGACCGAAGGGAACGCTGTGATGGACTACGACTACATGACCGCAATGCTCGACTGGCTCGACCAGCATCCCGAAGCGAATGTGGAGCGCCTACCCGTGTCGGAAGTGTTCGGCCCGACAATTCAAGGCGAGGGACCGCACGCCGGGCGGACGTGCCACTTCATCCGCCTGGGCGGCTGCAACCTATCCTGCTCGTGGTGCGACACCCCGTATTCGACGGGGCAGCACGGCATCCCGCTTTCAACCGTTCCCCGGGTGATGGTGGACGATGTGGTTGCGCAGATCCCCCACGGAGCGATGGTGGTGCTCACCGGTGGGGAGCCGCTGATGCACGCACGCCGCGCCGGGTTTAGGGCGCTGCTCGTCCGGTTGAAGAATCACGGGTGCGAGGTGCATGTGGAGACGAACGGCACGATTGTTCCCCATGAGCTCGCCCCATTGTTTGACCACATCACCGTGTCCCCGAAGCTCGGCGCTCCGATGCGGAACCAGCACCATAACCCCACCCTCGGGCAGTGGGATACGTGGGAGACCCCGTTCTGCTTCAAGTGGGTTATCGACGTGGGCCGGGACGAGGACGTTCCCGAAGCTGTTACGCGGGCGGTTGATCTGTCGTTAGAGCACGGCTGCGACCGTGGGGATGTGTGGGTCATGCCGGAGGGCGCGACCCCGGAGCTGCTGGCCCGCCGGTTCACCGCGATATGCGACGCAGCAGCCGAGCAGGGAATCAACGTTTCGCACCGACTCCACGCCCTCGCGTGGGGCGACAGCAAAGGACACTAGATTATGCACAGTTACACCGAGGATCAGATCATGGCGGCAGAGTCCGCGATCAGTGGGCTGCTCGCAGCCTTCAACATTGACGAGGGCGACCACACCGACAACACACCGCACCGCGTGGCGAAAGCATGGGCGGATGTGCTCGGCGGGTACACGGAGAACCCGGCGGATCACCTCGCCACGACATTCACCGCCCCCCAGAACCCGGGGCTGGTGGTGGTTCGGAACATCCGCATGCAATCAACCTGTGCCCACCACCTGTTGCCCATCACCGGCACGGCGACGGTCGCGTACCGGCCCCGCCCCGGCGAGCGGGTCGTCGGCCTGTCGAAGATCAACCGACTGGTGGACGGGTACGCGCGTCGGCTCCAAGTCCAAGAGAACATCACCGCGCAAGTCGTGGACGCTATCGCCGATCGGCTGAACCCGCTGTGGGTCGCGTGCGCAATCACCGCCGATTATGGGTGTATGACCCTCCGCGGAGTCCGCGACGAGTGCTCCGACACCATGACGTTCAACGAGTGGGGAGTGCGGGACAGCGCGGATGTGGATGCGTTCTGGGCGGCGCACGTGGGCGGTGGTCGCCGTGGCTAAGAAACGCCCCGGCCCGCGCGTCGGCATGACCGAGGAAGAACGGCTGCAGGAAATCGAAGAGATGCTCCGCCTACGCCGAATGGGCGCGTCCTATGAGGCGATCGGTCGTGAGTTCGGCCTGACCGCTCGGACTGTGTGGGGCAAGATTGACACCTACCTTAAAGAGACACCGAAGCACGAGGCGGCGCAGCTGCGTGTCATCGAGGGCCGGAAGCTAGACCACTACGAGTTGAAACTCCAGGCCGACATCAACAAGGGCGATGTGCCCGCGATTAATACCGCTATCCGCATCTCGGAGCGTCGGTGTCGCATGATGGGGCTGGACATGCCGCAGCAGCATGAAATCACGGTCAGCAAGGAGGAAGAGGCGTTGGCTGATCAGTTGGTCGAGGAGTTCCTGGAGGACTTCCGCCGGGCCGCGCGGGAGGATGAGGAACACGACACGGAGTCGGAGTCGGAGGTGTAACGGTGGTTCGAGAGCCAACCCGGTCGGAGATTCTCGGAGCATTCGACCGGCTAAGTGGAGAAGCGCGGATCATGGCGATGCGCCGCGCCGTCACCGCCCTGCGGAACAAGAACAACCGCATGAGGTTCCGCACGCCCGGCGAGTTGGCTATGAGCGTGGACCGGAAGATGCGACAGACCCCGGCCCTGGAGCTGATCGACAAGGAAATCGCTAAAGCCCTCCGCGATGGTGGTCGGCTGATCATCACCATGCCGCCGCAGGAAGGCAAATCAACCCGCGTGGCAATCTGGACACCCATCTGGGCGCTGATGCGGAACCCCGATTCCCGTATCGTCGTGGCATCGTATGCGGCTTCGCTGGCTCGTCGTAACGCCATGGCTTCGCGTGAGATCATCGCCCAGTACGGTTCGGGGGCTATTGATCCACTGTCGGGCGCGGCGATGCCTGACCGCCTTGGCCTGGCGCTGAACCCGAACCACCGGCAGGCGACATCGTGGTCGGTCCTCGGGGCGCAGGGCGGCGTGTACGCATCCGGCGTGTCCGGTTCCCTGACGGGTAGGGCGGCTGATGTGTTGCTGATTGACGACCCGTTCAAGAACCAGCAACAGGCCGACTCCGCCCGCGAGCGGGAGAAAGTCTGGGAGTGGTGGACTTCGGTGGCGCAGACTCGTCTCGCCCCCGGCGCTGCTGTGATCCTGATCATGTGCATGACGGGGGACACTCCCGTCCTCATGGCGGACGGGAGCGAGCGACCACTGCGGGATATTCGACCGGGTGATGAGGTGGCGACGTATGAGGGGGGACGGTTGACTACCTCCACGGTGAAAAACTGGCGAAACAATGGCCCTGATTCCATCTACCGGATTAGAATGAAATCGGGTGTAGAAGTCCGCGCAAACGCACGGCACCCCTTCCTGACCGTGAAGGACGGCAACGAAACATGGACGAGACTAAGAGACCTGAAGCCGGGCGACATCATCCGGAGGGCTACTGGGGAAAGTGGCGAGGAGTCACCTGCTCCGCAGAAGGGTGTGACAAGCCCGCGAAATGCAAGGGCATGTGCATGTCCCACTACAACCGGAAACGGTGGGCAGACGGACACCGGCCCCCGTCTGCCAACCCGGAATCCCGTAGAGCCGCCCGAGTCAAGCACCGATACGGAATCACTGCCGACGAGTACAACGCACTCCTGCAACAGCAAGGGGGACGGTGCGCGGTCTGCGGCGAGTACCCTACGCCCGGGAACACTCGCGCCCACTGGGACGGGAAGCTGTGCATCGACCACGACCACGAGACCGGTCGAGTCCGTGGCCTGCTCTGCAACGACTGCAACCTCGCCGTCGGGTACGGGAAGTCACCAGACGTCCTCCGACGGTCCGCTGACTACCTACAACGTCACTCCTGACGAGGTGGAGTCCATCACCCCCTGCGGGGTGGAGGACGTGTTCGATGTGCAGATCGACCGGACGGAGAACTTCATCGCCAACGGGCTCGTGAGCCATAACACCCGCTGGCATGAGGACGACCTCGCCGGGCGGTTGATCCAACATGATTTAAGACAGACTCCGGAGAACCGTCTATGGCGGGTGGTGAACATTCCCGCGGTGGCGGAGGAAGGTGTGCCCGATGCGCTCGGTAGACAACCGGGCGAAGCGTTGGTGTCGGCGCGTGGTCGTTCCCGCAGGGACTTCGAGACGATCCGGCGGAGCGTCGGCGAGCGCGTGTGGACAGCCCTATATCAGGGCGTGCCGACCCCCACCACCGGAGGTTTGTTCGCGGCCGAGGATCTGAACAAGCACCGCTGCCAGTCGTCGGACATCATCGGGCGTGTGGTGTCGGTAGACCCCTCGGACTCCGGCACGGGCGACGAAGCGGGCATCCTAATCATGGGCTGGGACGACTACGGCAACGTAATCGTGGAGGAAGACCACTCGGCCCCGATGACCTCGGCGACGTGGTCGAAGGAAGCGGTGTCGCTCGCGATCAGCACCGGGGCGGGCGACATCGTGTACGAGGCGTTCACGGCGGAGGCGACTTACCGGGCGGTGCTGGAGAACGCGTGGCATGATATTCACCGGCAGGCGGAACTGCTCCGCCAGACCGGCGGGGATACCGTCGCGGCTGCTCAACTATGGCACGACGAGGGGCGTGGCGGCGATGGGCTCGGCGCGATGCAGGAAACATTGGGCATTCTCGATTTGGTGCCTGTGGAGGATAGGATGCCGTTCCGGCTGGTTCCGTGGCGAGCCAGGGGCGATAAGACCGCCCGCGCGGCTGGTGCCCGGCAGGCATCGCAAACCGGCAGGCTGCGGATGCTCGGCGAGCACCGCGTGTTGGAGAACCAGATGCGGACATGGCAACAAGGCCAGGCATCACCCGACCGGGTAGATGCGATGGTCAATGGGTACGAACACATCCAGAAAACAATCGGTGTCACCACGAGCATTGCCTTCCCCGGCGAGTGGTAGGTAGGGAGAGATCATGGCGCATTACACGATCGGCTTGTGGGAGCAGATGCGGTTCACGGATCTGTCCCCCACGGCGAAGCGTATCGTCGCCGCCGCGTGGATGAACCGTGGCAAACCACTGACCGAGGATGCTCGGCTCACCTCCGCCGACCGGGGGCGGATCGGCAAGATCATGGACGAGGAAGGCTTCGAGGTGCTGCAGGACATCCTCGCCACCACCGACGAGCTCCGTGCGGAGAATAGGCGACTCCGCCGCCGCCTAGCCGACGTTCAACGCGGACTGGTGGGCTGACCGGTGCTGATAGTCTAAGCGTGAGCTACATTCACCCATCATCAGAGGAAGTGACCCCCTATGGCCCACGTCATCATCATCGTGTGCGCCGCACTGCTCGGCGCTCGCATCACCCGGCTAATCACGGCTGACCAGATATTCCAGCCATTCCGAGACTTCGTCCTCCGCCGGTGGGGAGTCGAGTCCCAAGTGACGTACTTCGTCCACTGCCCCTGGTGCGTCGGCGTGTGGGTCGCGATCATCCTCGCCGTCGTCGCGTGGCTCACCGTCCCCGGCGACTGGCCCGTCACCGCGTGGTGGGGCATCCCCGGCATGGCCGCAGGTATGTCGTGGCTCAACGGGTTCACCGCCTACACCGCTAAGGGGGAGTAAGCCGTGGGCATCCTGAACAGTCTCACCGCATCGGTGAAGAAAATGGAAGTCGGAGTGCCGCAAAGCAACAGCAGCGGGTTTCAGGACGATAAGAAAAAGACCGCGTGGCAGGCCGAAGCCTGGGAGATGTATAACACCGTCGGCGAGCTATCGGCGGTGTGTCAGTGGATCGGATCATCCGCCGCCCGGGTGGGCTTGTACGCCGCGGATGTGGACCCCGACACTGGGCGTACCAACTCCCCGTCGGATAACCGCCTGGCTCGGCAGATCGTCCGCGATATCGGCGGCGGTGCGGAGGGAACAGCGGAGCTGCTGCGCCACGCAGCGACGTTGCTCACCGTCGTTGGCGAGTTCTACATCGCGATCATCACCGACGACAACACGGGCGAGGAACAGTGGTTGGTGATCCCCACGAATCACGTGTCGAAAACGATCCGTGGCGAGTGGGAGATCAAGCTGGGCGAGAAGAAGCACATCATCAACGACGACACCGAGTCGTTGTTCAAAGTGTGGATCAAGTCCCCGAACGAGCCGACGGAATCGCGGTCGTCGGTGCGGGCGGCTCTTCCGGTGCTTCGTGAGATCAGGGCGATGGATCGGATCATCGCGGCTGCTGCTCGGTCGCGCGTGTCGGGTAACGGCATTCTGATTGTCCCCGCCGAAGCGGAGCTCCCCCGCCGCCGACCGCCCCGCGCCGCCGACGCGCCGGGGCTTCCCCCACGCCCGGCCATGCCGACCCAAGAGGACGACGCGACCTCGTTCTCGAAGAGTCTTTACACAACAATGAAGTCGGCGCAGGACGACCCGGACTCGCCCGCCGCTGTGACCCCTATCGTGGTGAAGGTTCCGTCGGAGCACGCGGCGCAGTTCCGTCACTTGACGTTGGACACCGGTATCGAAGCGAAGGCGGTGGACACGCGGGAGCGGGCGATCCGCCGCCTAGCGTTGTCGTTGGATGTGCCCCCGGAGGTGCTGCTCGGCATGGGCGACTCGACGCACTGGAACGCTGGCCTGGTGGACGAGTCGGCGCTGCGGCAGCACATTAGCCCGCTTGTGGAGGTCATTTGCGACAGTCTCACCGAGTCGGTGCTGCGCCCGTTCATGCCGGAGGGCGAAGCGGGGAGTGTCGCGGTCGCGGCGGATATGTCCGCGTTGGCGCAGAAGCAGGATAAATCGCAGGCCGCATTGGATGCGTTCGACCGTGGCGTGTTGTCCGCTGCCGCGCTCCGCCGGGAACTCGGGTTCAGCGAGGACGACGCGGACGACAAGGACTCGGATGTGGCTCGCCGCGCCCTGGCGGAACGGTTGGTGACGAAGGCACCGTCGTTGTTCCCCTACCTCGCGGAGGTGCTGGGTTTCACCCTCCCGCAGAACGTGTTGGACCGTCCGATTAGCTCGAATGTTGGTGCCCCGCTGCGGGCCGTTACGGCGGGGGGTGATCATGGTGGCGCGTAGTCGTTTCAGCGCGGAGCCGAACCGGGGGACTGACGAGCTCGTCGGTATCGTCACCGCTGCTGTGAAGGAGTGGATCGCCACGGTCCGGGAGGATGTGGATATGATCACCGCAGCCGGTGAGGAATGGGCTGGGGAGGTGACGGTGAACGTTATGCCCGCGCTGGGTGCGGAGTTCATCGCCACGGCGGCGGCGGACGCGCCGAACACGGGGTTCGTGTCCCCGGACGTGGCTATCCCCTGGCCGTCGGGTGTGTCCGGCCCGGCGACGGTCGCTGACCTTCTCGCGGAGTTCCCCGCGACGTTCGCGGGTGTGGACCCGTCGCAGATCAGTTTCATCATCGCATCCCCGTCGTGGCGGCACCTGTTCGCGGACTACATGCGCACGACCGAGAACCTCGTGGTGGGAATGCAGGACACGGTGTTCCAGACGATGCAGGGTATCTTGTCGAAGGCTGGGACGGGCGGGAGTTTCGAGCAGCGGGAGCTGGTTAGGCAGTTCCTATCGTGGGATGCCGAAGGGGGCTATGAGGGGTGGATGCGCCGGGCGGAGCGGATCGCCCGGACGGAGCTTCATCAGGCCCGCACGGCGGCGGTTCACGCTTCCGCGACGATGACCGCCGATGCTGGTGTCCCGATGGTGAAAGTGTGGTCGGCGGCTCATGACGAGCGGACGCGGGTCGCGCACGCCGAAGCGGACGGGCAGACCCGCCCGGTGGACGAGCCGTTCGAGGTGGGTGGGGAGCTGCTGCGCTACCCCGGCGACCGGGCTAACGGCTCGGCGAAGAACACGATCCAGTGCCGCTGCACCGCGACCTACGTCGAGGATGAAATCGGCGCGGACATACCGTGGGCGACGCGGATCAATAGTATGAGAGACGTAGAGCGACAGATCAGGGAGTTAGATATGGATGCGTTGGCAGCTAGTGGCGCGAAGGGCCTGGAGTGGAAGGGCCGTCTCGCCCCGGTGGGTGAGCCGACCGGTGATGGTCGTATTTTCACGACCGATGGTGAGTTCCGGTTCCGGAAGTTTCCCCTTCCACTGCTGTGGCAGGAAACGACGAGCGAGGGCCACGACTCGTCCCGTATCGTCGGAACCATCGACCGGGGCGAGGTCACCCCGGACGGGTTCACGGCGGAAGGCACAATCTTCTCGGATGAGGATAAGGTCATCGCCCTGCTGGAGAAGGGCGTGATCCGCCCGTCGGTTGATTTGTGCGACATGCTTGCCGACACGTTTGAGGTGGAGGATGGTCCTCGGCTGGAGGTGCATTCGGCGACGATCATGGCGGCGACGTTGGTGGCGAAGCCCGCGTTCGAAAACGTGGGTATTCAACTCACCGGCGACGAGTCGGAGGTGGATACCGACGGCCTGGTCGCGTCGGCTGGTGCGGTGTTGGACCTGCCGAAATATGATTCGGCGGCGTTCGCTGACCCTGGCCTGGACGGGCCGACTCCGATTACCGTCACCCCGGAAGGGCGTGTGTTCGGGCACCTCGCGCTGTGGGATACGTGTCACGTCGGTCAGCCCGGTAAGTGCGTGACCCCGCCCCGTTCGGCGGCTGGGTACGCGCATTTCCACCAGTCCACGGTGCTCACCGATGATGGTCCGGTGGCGGTGGGCCGTCTGACTGTGGGTGGTGGTCATGCTGGTGTGCGCGCTGGTGTGCGTGCCGCTGCGGAGCATTACGACACGACCGGGTCGTGTTGGGCGTTCGTCCGCGCCGGTGAGGACGAGCACGGCATCTGGGTCGCTGGTGAGGTGAATCAGGACGCGCCCGCCGCGAAGCTCCGCGAAGCCGCGACCGCACCCCTATCTGGTGACTGGCGGCGCGTCGGCAACAGCTTGGAGCTCGTCGCTGCCTTGTCCGTGTCCACCCCGGGCTTCCCCGTGCGGCGGGAGTACGTCGCGGATGGTCAAGCCCTGGCGTTGTGCGCGTCCGGGTGGGCTGCTCCCGCTGTCGAGGAATTGTCCCCGGTGGATGCCGCCCGCGTGGCTGCTATGGATGCGGTGCGTGAGGTGTTCGCCGCCCTCCGCGCCGAAGGGAACTCCCCCGGTGAGCTTGCGCACGCGCCGGGGCTCCGCGAACGGTTCAAGGCCGCGCAGGGCGTCATCGGCTTCGACGTGGAGCCGGACGTGCCCGCCCGCTATCAGGCGGTGCGGGACATCATGGAAAGCAAGGAGGACTAACAATGGCTTGTGGAGCATGTGGCAGCGGAGGAAGCTTCACCCCGGCGACGTACACCGTCCGCTCAACCGACGCGGATGGTCAGGTGCAGGAGCAAACATTCCTGTCTAAGACGCAGGCGGTGATGTTCGCGTCGCGGAACGGCGGTGGGGAGATCATCACGAATAGGGGCGAAGCCCGTAGCTAGACTGTGGGAGGTGAGGGGCATGTCGCCCTGTACACTCCCGACGTAGAGGGACGAGAGACCGACAAGGAGACCAGATGAACACGCTGGATGACATTCTCAAGGCCGTGGCGAACATGCCTACCGACCCGGCGGAGATTGACAAGATCATCACCGCCGCTAAGGCGGTCTACGATAAGCTGACCGCCGACGCGGGCGATAACCCTACCGAGGAGCAGGTCGCCGCGTTGGAGAAGCTCGCGGAAGCCGTGACGCAGGCGCGTGCTGCTAAGGCCGAGGCCGCTAAGGCGGATGCCCAGGCCGCTATCCGAGGTCGCCGGGACCGCGCCGCCGCCGCTGCTGCCGCGTTCGCGGATGATAGCGACGAGGGTGGTTCCGACGATTCCGAAGAGTCCGAAGGGGCCGACGGCGAGCAGGACAGCACCGATGATTCCGACGACTCCGACGAGTCCGAGGATGACGACGCGGGCGAGTCCACCAACGAGGATGATTCCGACGACACCGATACTGACGAGAAGGAGTTCGCTGTGAAGCGACGCTACGGCGGAGCCACCGCCGGTTACCGGGGCGAAGCAAAGTCCACCACCCCGTTCACCCTCGACCCCGCCGCGCCGAACTTCAAGTCCGGCGAAGCAACCTTCCTCGACTTCGCGGAAGCGTTCAACGGCATTTCGTCCGGTCGCGCCCTGCGCGCCACGACCGTCGGCCAGCAGACCCAATCTCACTTCGGACACATCCGCCGCGACCTCCCGACCGAACTCGTCGCATCCGACGAGGCGAGCCTGGTCGCCGCGATTGACCACGCCACCGACGAGTCCCGCCTTGACGGCGGTTCCCTCGTCGCGGCTGCTGGATGGTGCGCCCCATCCGAGACCATTTATGATTTCCTGCCCACCCCGGCTGCGGCGAACCTGTTCTCCCTCCCGGAGATCAGCCTGTCCCGCGGTGGTTTGCGCTACCCGGTGGAGCCGGACTTCTCGACGCTGTACGCCACCAACCGCGGCACCATGACCGAAGCGCAGGCGATCAGCGGCCAGACCAAGGACTGCATCGAGATTCCCTGCGCCGAGATGCAGGAAGTCCGCATGGATGTCCTGTGGACGTGTGTCACGTCGAATCTGCTGGCTAACACCGGCTGGCCGGAGCTGACCGCGAAGTTCCTGGAGAACGCCACGAAGGGTCACCTCCACCGCCTATCCGCCGCCCGTCTGGCGAAGGTCATCGCCCTGTCAAAGAAGGTCGCCGTGGGTGTGCCTGCCCTGGGCACCGCGGGCACGGTGCTGAACAGCATCGAGCTCCACGCGGAGACGCTGCGCCAGAAGTTCCGCCTGGGCACCTCCACCCTGGAGGGTGTCGCCCCCGCATGGCTGCGATCCATCCTCCGCGCCGATTTGGCGTACCGCGATGATGTCCTCCCGGAGCGTGTGACTGACCAGATCCTCGACCAGCACTTCGCGGACCGTGGCGTGCGCTTCCAGTGGGTCGATGATTACCAGCCGCTCAACGGCGACCCGGCATCCGCTGGCTACCCCGCCGAGGTGAAGGTGCTGCTGTACCCCGCTGGCACGTTCTTCTCCGCCGTCCAGAACGTCGTGAACCTCGGCGCTATCTACGACAGCACTGGCCTGTCCAAGAACCAGCGCACCGAAATGTTCCTGGAGGATGGTTTCGCCGTGGGCCAGCGTGGCTACGAGTCCCGCGAGCTGACCATCCCCGTCGCGATCAACGGCCAGGTTGGCCTGCGTCACGCGACAAACCCCGCCGTCCCCGCAGAGTAACCTAACCGGATCGTAGAAAGGAGGTGTCGGCATGGCAACAGTTGTGAAGCCGATGCAGTTCGTCGGACGCGCCCCGCTGCCGACCCCGTCGCGATCTGGCCTGTACGCGGTAGCTCAATTCGTGGACGTGGAGCGCCCCGTCATTCACGGGGTGGAGGTCAGCGTCCCATCCATCGGCGGTCATGGTCTATGGCCGGAGCCGTGCAACCCCGGCCAGGGGCCGAAGCACGGCGGTAATTCCGCAACGTTGATGCAGTTCCCCGGTAACGCTGTGTGGGCTGCGGAAGAGTGCGCCGCCGTGGGTCTTTCCGAAGCGGAGTTGTCCGCCCGGGCGGTGGAGAAACTTAAGGCGGTTGAACCGATTGATGTGGAGCGGCATTTCGCCGCGCTGCTGAAAAAGGAGCCGAACACCGCGTCGAGTATCCCGCAGGCCGAAGCGACGATGCTGGCCGAGGGATTGACCCCGACGGTGCATGTCCGCCCGTCGGACCTTCCCCGTCTGATTGAGTCCCGGCAGGTCATCTCGACTGCTGGTGTGCTCCGCACGATCATGGGGAGCCCCGTGGCGGCGGGCGCGGGGTATGAGACTGACCTGGACGGCACCTACGTCACCGGATCTGTGACGGTGTACCGGAACCAGATCGAAACTCATAACAGTTTCACCCCGGCGACGAACCTCCGGTTCACCGTGGCGGAGCGTGCCTTCGCCGTGGTGTGGCTGGGTACTTCTATCAAAATCAACGAAGGGAGCTAGCGGTGGCTGGCGTAATTTTCGAGACTGACGGTGATGTGGTGACGGTGTCGCCCATCATGGGTCGGCAGCAGGATTTCCAAGATGTAGCGGCGAAGCTCGTCGCCGCTGGCGAGGTTCAGACGGTCACCGCATCGCGTGGCGTGGCGCTCCGCGTCACCCGCGATACCGCTGTGGCGGCTGGTGTCCTCGAAGAGGATAAACCGGCGGCTCGGTCCGCCAAGAAAACGACTACTAAGAAGGACGGCTAAACAATGGCTGCAATCAACCAAGCACTCCCGGTTATTAAGGGCTTCCGGATGCGCGCGACCCGCGTGGGCCGCTGCGGACTCCCCCTAAAGGGCCCGAAGAACCAGATCGTCACCGACGGCTTCATCGAGTTCGGCATGGAGCGCGAAACCTCCGATGGTGACGACATCGAGCAGAAGAACGCGTCCGGTGTCGTGTGCGCGACCGACCGCACCGAAGACCAGTTCAAGCGCTACAACCTCACCCTCCAGTTGTGCGGCATTCAGCCGGACTTGCTGACGATGTTCACCGACCAGGCGGCGGTTCTCGACGCTGACGGCGACACCGCGGGTTTCCTACAGCAGACCGGTGGCAACACTTCCGGTTCCGTGGCGCTGGAGCTGTGGGCCGGTACTGGCGGCGGTGATGACTGCGAGGTGCCGGAAAACGACGACATTTTCAAGTCTGTTGAGGGTGGTAAGACTGGCGGTCAGTGGTGGTACATCCTGCTCCCCTGGGTGCGTGGTGCTACCCTGGGCGACCTGACCATCAACGGCACCGACGCGGCGGAGGTTACCGTGTCGGCGTACACCGGCAGCGGTGCTCATTGGGGCCAGGGTCCCTATAACGTCGTGCCGGGTGCGGATGGTAGCGCGGGTCGCCTGCTCGCCCCGGTGCCTGCTCGCACCCACCTGTTGATGCAGCGCACCACCATCGCACCCCCGGAGGTGACGAAGGGCGCGGTGGAGCTTACCGTGCCGTCCCCGTATTTCTCCGCTGCCTAATCATCCGGTATAGTGGTGGGTGGTGGCCCTACCGATTAGGGTCGCTGCCTCCGCTTCCAGATGTTGCGGTGGTGACAAGAAACCATTTTTTCTTGCGCGTACCCATGATTCCCCCGCTGTCCACTCACGGCGGGGGATTCGTGGTTGTATGCTGGTGGTGCGATGCTGCTTCACCGTCGGGTGTTTTCAACCGCTGTGGTGCTCGGCGGGGAGTTTGCCGCCCGGCTGGTGGGCAGTATCGCGCCGAGAATGAGGGATTGTCCGAATGAGCCCCGTTCCTGGTTGATGATGGTGTGGAGACCGTCGCCCCTTGTGGCCTTGTGATCTCGTTGTCTTGTGGTGAGCAGCGATTGATCCGGCGTATGGGTGCGGAGGACCATCATTACCCGGGGGCGGGGTTTATTCGTTTCCCGACCCGGGGAGGGGTGTCGTGGTTGGTAGCATTACCGGTATGAGTGACCTTTGCGAGTGGCCGGTAGACATGTCGTGCTTCCCCCCTATCCCGGAGGGTAAAGAGGATGTGGCCCGCCTGGCTGTGGATACGGCTACGGAGATTCTGTGGGCGCTGACGGGTCGGCAGTTCGGGGTGTGCCCGGCGGTGTATCACCCGGGGGTTGAGCAGTGTTTGCGGTGCGAGCCGACGCTGTGGCGGGGCGAGTGGTTCAACGTGGATGTGTCCACAGCGGAGTGTATGCGGATCGTGCTGCCCGGCCCGGTGTTCGAGGTGACTCGGGTGGAGCTTTCGGACGGGTCCGATGGTGAGTTCGCGGTGTCGGGGGATGCGGTGGTGGTGCGTGGGGCTCGCCCGACGGCGATTCACTACCAGCGGGGTATTCCCGCGCCCCCCTCGGCGGGGTTCATGGTTGGCAGGCTCGCGGCGGAGCGGTATCTACAATGTGTCGATTCCGGGCGGTGCCGACTCCCCAAATACGCCACGCAGGTGACCCGGCAGGGAGTGTCGGTGCACATGGCCGACCCGGCGGAGGTTATTGGGGAGGGGCTCACCGGCCTGCCGGAGGTTGATTCGTGGATACGGTCGGTGAACCCTAACGCACTAGCGGAGGACTCGGAGGTGCTCGGATAATGGCGAGGACCGATCAGGTGTCCGCCGCGCTGGTGCGGTGGATGGATAAAGCGTTCAACGATTCCGAGGCCCCACCGGTCGGTGGCGTGTCCGGGGGGACGGAGCTCCGCCCCGGCGTGAGTCTCCCCGCGTTGGACAATTTCGACACGTGCGTTCTCGCGTGGGTCATGTCCGGCATTAGGTTCCGGACGGAGACGTTCCCGTCGCCCGCGGAGATTCCGCAGTGCGGTGGGCGGCTCGCCGTCGAGTTCACCGTCGGCATCGCCCGATGTTCCGAAGCGTTGGGTGATGGTGGTGTCCTCCCGTCGATTGAGACGATGGAGCGGGAGTTCGCGATCCAAGAGGACGACAAGGACCGGTTGTGGGCGGCGACGTGCCGGGCGGCGAAGGAGCTGGAAATGGAGCATCACGTCCGCTCGTCGGCGTTGTACCCGGTTGAGGTGTACGGCCCGGAGGGTGGCACCGTGGCCGTGTACCGGTCCATAATTTTCGAGTTGATGTAGGAGATCAATCATGAGCAACAGTTTCAACATTCGTATCCGCTGGGTCCGCAACGTCATGGGCTGGCAGCGTGGAGACGAGACGACCGTTACCCGCACGGCCTATATTGACAACCTAATCGCTAATGGCATGGTGGTTGTGGTGGAGGATTTCGCTCCGCAGCCCCCGGCGGAGAACGCGACCCGGGCGGCGTGGGCGGAGTTCCTGACGAAGATGGGGATTGACTTCCACGAGCAGACCCCGCGCCGTGATTTAATCCGCATGTGGGATGACCGCACCGCCCCGGCTGCGGTGGACGATGGGAACCCGTCCGATGCCGAGTAGCGGTATCGTTTTCACCCCGAACCGGGCCGGCATAGCGGAGGTCACGGCGGGCGCGGCTGGGCCGGTGTTCAAGCTGGTGCGTAAAGCCCAGGCGGAAACACAACTCGTCGCGAACCGGATTACCCCCACGGATACTGGTCGTCTCCGCGGCGCGAATGAGACCACGCCGATTGTGGTGCAGGGAACGAAGGTCGTCGCCGGGGTGGAGAACAAGACGTCGTACGCAATGTTCGTTCATGAGGGCACGCGGGCGCATGTGATTGAGCCGAGGAATAAACGCGTCCTCGCGTGGGTGCCGCGTGGCGGGACGGTGCGGTTCGCGAAGCGGGTGCATCACCCGGGGACGAAGGCGCAGCCGTGGCTCGCGAAATCGGCGGAGCTCGCAGCGAGCCGGAACGGGTTCACCTTCCGGAAATCGTGATAAGTTGGTGTGGAAACACACCACACATATCCCCTAATGGAGGAATCATGGCAAACGATAAGGCAGCGGCGTTCAAGGCCGATGTGGAGTCCGCGGAGGATCGTCGGGAGCAGCTTCGACGCGAGCTCGCGGAGCTCGACGGTGATGCGGATGCCCCGGTTGCGGAACATGGAGATTTGAGCGTCGATTCGTTTGACGGCATCGACCCGGAGACGGTCGAGGTGGAGTCGAAGATGCTGGGCCGGACGCTGCTGGTGACCCGCCCCACCTCGGCCGAGATGACGCTGTTCGCATCGGATGTGTCTTCGCGCCTGATCAATGATGTGCAGCGCACCGCGATCATGTCGGACTTCTGCCAGACTCATATCGACCCGGAGGATTTCCTAGCGTGGCGTGACGAGGTGCTACGCCGCGGTTCGTCCCTGTTTTTTTATGAGTCCATCGCGGCGATGGTGGACATGCTCGAAGAGCTCGTCGTGGATAACGACTCGGAGCAGGAGTGGGAGTCGTTCGCGAACCGGCAGGAACGCCGGAAGGCGGAGCGGGAGAAGGCGGCTCGTCAGAAGGCCCGCGAAGCGAAGTTGCGTAAGCGTTAGGCCGTGGCGCTGATCGTTCGCGCGTACAGCCGGGACTGGGAGTTTTCGTCTCCCGGCCCGGCTGTCGCTCTACGTATCCACGAGCTGGCGGGCATGAGCCCGAATGACCAGTACCTAGAAATAGTGGACATCGTCGTGGAGCACCTATCAGACGACGATGCGGTTTGGTTCGACGCGCGGGGTAAATACGAACTGCCGGAGGATGCCCCGGCGGAGCTGCTGATCGAATGGCTGGAAGCGGCGACGGGTAAGCCGTTCTCGGCGGTGGCTGCGTTGTCGTCGGCGTTGGTGGAGAGCTGGGCGCAGGTTCGGGGCCGGTTAATCACGTCGGGCATCCCGGAGCCGATGGTGCAGATCCGGCAACTCGGGTCGATGCTCGACGCGGTAGAGTTCATGATCCTAGAGTCCCACAAGGACGACAAAGAGAGAGCGCGGTATCGGCAGAAGGTTTACAAGCCGCGTGTCAAGACCGGGGCAATTGAGAAGCCCGCGGGGTTCGACCCGTCGGACATGGCGGCGCAGGCGGCGATGCTGGAAGCGCTGGACGCTTAGCACGGTAGAGTATGGGGCGTAGGATCGGGAGGTTCATGGTATGGCGACTGTCGGCACGGCGCGGGTGACGATTGAGGCTGATTTCAGCAGGTTCGAGCAGGACGTTCAGACGTTCTTCAACCGCAGCGGCAAAGCGGCGGGGGATGCCCTCAACCGGGGCGTGAAATCGGGTGCCGATGCGGCGCAGAAGTCCGTGAAGGACGTGGGCACGGAGTTCCAGAATGTTGCTGCGTCCGCGTCCTCGGCGGGGCGTGATGCGTCGTCGTCGTGGGCGGCGGAGATGGGGAAGGTTGGCACGTCGGCGCAGAAGTCCGCGGCGGTGGCTTCCTCGGCGCTGACTGATCTGTCGGGTAAGGGCGCGTCGGCGGCGAGCCGGGTGTCGTCGTCCTGGGCATCGAACATTAGTGGTGTTGCGTCCTCGACATCCTCGGCTGCGTCGGCTGCGTCGTCCTCGTTGGATGGTGTGGGACGGGCCGCGTCGGGTGCCGCTTCTGGTATCCGCGTGTCCTTCGCGAACGGCTTCGGCGGTGTCGCGTCGGCTGCGTCCGGGATGGTGAGTCGCGTGTCCGCGACGATGGGTAGCGTGGCTTCCTCGGCACGCGGCGCGGCGGAGTCGATTAAAACGTCCATCACCAACGCACTGAAGGAGTCGGAGCAGACCGCTGATCGCGTTCCGAGCGCTATCGGCAGGATCGGCGTGGCCGTGGGCGCTATCGCCGGGCCTATGGCGATCCTAAAGGGCGGGTTCGACCGCCTGATGAACATCCAGCGTGCCGAGGTGATGTTCAAATCCGTGGGCCTGTCGGCGGAGCAGACGAAGAATCAAATGGCGAAGCTGACCGAGCAGGTGACGGGAACGTCGGTGTCCTTGGCGGATGCGGCGAAGTACTCCGCTATGTTCGCGCAGTCTGGTGTGGAGCTCGGCAAGCCGATGGACTCCGCGATCCAAGCGTTCACGGCCCTATCGTCCATCGCGGAGGGCTCGGGCGTGGACGTGGGGCGTGTGATGCAGCAGATCAGCGCCCAGGGCAAGGTCACGGGCGAGGACATGGCGCAAATGGCCGACGCTGGTGTCAATGCGACGAAGTACCTCGCGGACAGCATGGGCATGTCCCAGGCTGATGTAAAGAAGGCAATCTCGGACGGCAAGATTTCGTTCGAGGACTTCGTCACGGCTATCAATAAGGGCACGGGGTCGCTGGCGAAGGATATGGGGCAGACCCTCCCGGCGAAGATTGCGAACTTCAAGACCTCACTGTCCGCGTTCGGCGCGACGCTGCTGGAACCCATGATCGGCCCGATGACGAAGGCTGTGGAGTTCCTCACCGGCGTGTTCAAGGGGCTGAACCAGCCGATTAAGGACTTCGTGACGTGGCTCGGCGAGGGGTCGCTGGCGGCGGATGCCTTCAAGGGTGTAATGATCGTAGTTGGTGGTGTCGTCGCGGGTGCCGTGTCGCTTATGGCGGTCGGCGCGTTGGCTTCGCTAGGGAGCATGATCGGCGGGTTTGTCCTGGGCGGACTGCAGGCCACCATCACCGGGGCGAAGATGGTCGCGGCGGCGTGGACGACCGTTGCTGGGTGGGCTAGGGCCGCTGGTGCTATGGCGATTCAGGTGGCGAAGATGATCGGTCAGTGGGTCATGCTGGGCGGTCAGGCACTTGTGCAGGCCGGGCGTGTCGCCGCCGCATGGATCATGGCCGCGCCGAAGAACCTGGTGCAGTACACGATAGCGTTCGTTCAGATCATCGCCGGGTGGGTGCGCATGGCTGCGGTGGCGACGGTTCAGGCGATCAAGGCTGGGGCCGCGTGGATCATAGCCGCACCAAAGAACCTGGGTACGTACGCCCGTGCGTTCGGCGCGATGATCGCCGGGTGGGGACAAGCCGCCGGTGCCGCTATCGTGAACGCTGGGCGCATCGCCGGGGCGTGGATCATCGCCGCCCCGAAGAATCTTGGAGCCGGTGTCAAGGCGTTGGGCATGATAGCCGGTGGGTGGGTCCGCGCGGGCATCGCCGCCGTCGCGAACGCCGCTGTTATCGCCGGGTCGTGGCTCGTTGCTATGTGGCCGGTGGCCCTCGTCATCGCCGCTATCGTCGGCATCATCGGTGTGTTCAAACTTCTGTGGGATAACGTCGCCGGGTTCCGCGAGTTCTGGCAGGGCGTGTGGGACGGCCTTGTCAATGTGGTGGCTACCGCGTGGACGTGGATCAAGAACATCGTCGTCGGGACGTGGGACGCGATCGTCGGCTGGTTCCAGTCCGGCGGGGTGCAGGCAGTGTGGCAGACCCTCGTGGATGGGGCGCAGGCCGCGTGGAACATCATCACGGCGGTGTGGGGCGGCTTGGTTGATTTCTTCGGCGGGATCTTCTCTGGACTCGCAACCGCGTTCAGCGCCGTGTGGGACGTCATCGGTACTGCGTTTATGTGGGTGTGGGAGTCCGTCCTATCGCCCATCTACACTTGGATTGCTGACACGTGGGGACGCATCGCGGAGATCATCGCCCCGGTGTGGGACACCATCACCGAGAAGGTCGCGGCGTTCGGGTCGTGGTTCATGGACTTCTGGAACACGACGCTGTGGCCTATCGTGTCGCAGGTCGTGGACTTCTTCAAGCGGATTGGTGAAGCGGTCGGCGGGTTCATCTCGGATCATTGGCCTGTTCTGCAGAAGGTGCTGATGATCATTGGTGGTGTGTTGCTCACGCCTATCATCATTGGTCTTGGTCTGGTCGTCGGCGCGATCGTCGCGGTCGTGACGATCGTTGGTGTGGTCATTGGTGCCATCACCGGGCTCATCTACGTGCTGGTGCAGCTCCCCGGGTGGATTAGCCAGGCCGTCACCGCGATCAAGGACTGGTTCGGCCAGGCGTGGCAGTGGACGAAGGACAAGTTCGCGGCAATGGGCGATGCCGTGTCCGGGTGGTGGCGTGATCACGTCGCGCCGTTGCCGGGGCGGGTGGGTCAGGCTATCGGCGGGGTAATTGATTGGTTCAAGGGCCTGCCGGGGCGTATCCGCGGAGCCCTGTCGGATGCTGGGTCGTGGCTAATCGACACCGGCAAGAACATCGTCCAAGGTCTGATCAACGGCATGACTTCCCTCGCCGGGAAGATCGGCAGCTACTTCCTCGACAAGATTCCGGGGTGGATCCGCAAGCCGTTCGAGTCGGCGCTGGGTATTCACTCCCCGTCGCGCGTGTTCGCGGGCTACGGCGAGAACATCGGGCAGGGCCTAATCAATGGCGTGCAGTCTATGGCTGGGAGCGTGAAGGGCGCGGCGCAGAGCTTGGCAAACTCGGCGGCTGATGTGTCGCTGCCGGAGGTCGCGGCCCCCACGGTCGCCGCCCCGGTGGTTCCCGCCCCGGTGCCCGGAATCGCGGTAGACAGTGTCGCCCAGATGCCCGGTGATGGTGCCGCCCTGGGCGCGATGATGCAGCAGCAGCAGGAGTCAATGCTGGCGTGGGGAGCCACCGCGCAGCAGCAGACCGGCGAGGTGGTGAACCCCGCCCTCGCGAGCGTCGGCACGACCGCGCAGACCATGAACGACACGCAATTCCAGCCGGTGATGCTGGGTATGCAGACCGCAATGTCCGCGACCGGCTCGGCGGTGTTGGCTATGACGAGCATGGCGTGGACCCCGGCGATGCTGGGGATGCAGGCCGCGTCGAACGCTACTGGCGCTAACACGTCGTGGAATGCTTACGGTGTCGTGAACCCCGCGTTGTTCAGCATCGCGAACACCGCGTGGAATGTTCTCAACACGGGCGTGAACCCCGCTATGGCTGGTATCCGCGGGGCGCTGACGTACACGGCGAACACGTTCGGGTGGGCTGCTGGCAACATCGCGCAGCAGTGGAATCAGGTGCGTGAAGCCACCGCCCGCCCCGTCCGCTTCGCGATCCAGTCGGTGTTTAACGACGGCATCGTCGGGATGTGGAACTCCGCGTCCGAGTTGCTCGGGACACAGAAGATGGCCCCGTACCCCGTACGGTTCGCCACGGGCGGTCTGGTGCGAGGCCCGGGTGGGCCGAAGGACGACAAGATCCCCGCGCTGCTGTCGAACCACGAGTACGTCCTCAACGCTAAGGCCGTTCGGAACATCGGCGTGGATAACCTCAACGCCTTAAACTCGGGTTCGTACCGCGTCGCCCCGCAGGTCCTCCGCGACCCGGAGAAGCGCCGGGCGATGCTGCGCGACAAGACGTTCACGAACGTTGCGGCGCGGTATCAGGGCGGCAGTCTGGCGGAGGGAACCCCGGCGTGGAAGGCGCTGCTCCGCGGATACAACTGGGCCCGGTCGCGCAACGGTCGTCCCTACGTGTGGGGCGGCTCGGCGCATGGCGATGGTGGTACGGACTGTTCTGGCTTCATGTCGGGCATCGCGGATGTGATCCTCGGCGGGTCCGGCGCACGTCAATGGGCTACAGGCAATTTCCCCGGTTCGCAGCAGGGCGCGTGGAAGCCCGGCCTGGCGGCGGGCTTCGCCGTCGGCATCTCGGATGTCCACACCGCCGGAACGATCGGCGGAGCGCCGGGCATCCCCGCGGTGAACGTCGAGTCCGGTGGCATCAACTCACGTGTAAAGTTCGGTACCTCGGATGCTGCTGGTGCGAATGATTCGCAGTTCAACCGTAGATTCTCGCTCATTGTGACTGATTCCGGCGCGTTCGTGCCCGGCATGGGCGGCGGCGCGTCGATGGTGGACATCATCGGCGGGTTGACGAAGCCATTCCAGGAACGCATGAGTTCCGCAGCCGCCGGGTGGGCGCAGTCGCACGCTGGCATCATCAACACGTATCCGCAGAAGCTGTCGGAGACGCTGGGGAAGATCACCCGCGACAAGATTACGAAGCTGTCCGAGGAAATGATGGGCGACCCCGGCGGTGTCGGCGCGGAGCGGTGGCGACCTATGGCGAAGCGTGCCATGGCCCGCGTCGGCTTCAACTGGCAGGATAAACGCCAAGTCGATGCCATGATCGCGCAGATTCAGTCCGAGTCCGGTGGTATTCCGAACCGGGCGCAGGAAATCGTGGATGTGAACGGCACCGGCGCGTCGGCGGGTCTTGGCCTGCTGCAGATCATTCCGACGACGTTCGCGGCGCACCGTGACCCGGAGCTGCCGAACGACCGCACGAACCCGTTCGCGAACATGGTCGCGGCGCTGCGGTACTACAAGTCCCGCTATGGCATGGACCTTACGACTATGTGGGGTCACGGGCATGGTTACGACCGTGGCGGGTTGATCACGGATCGGGGCTTGTTCTCGAAGCAGACGACGCAGGCGGAGCGGGTGCTGTCGCCTAGGCAGACCGGCGCGTTTGAGGAGCTCGTCGGGTTCCTCGGGTCGGCTGATTGGCAGTCCCTCCGCGACGCTGGTGCAACCATTACCGGCGACAGCGGCGGGCGGAGCGTGAGGACGGTTGAGGTGACCCTGAACTACTACGGGAGCGGCGACGGTGAGGACGTGGCCGATGCCGTCGAGCAGCGACTTATTAGGAGCGCGTGGTGAGTTACAACGGCTATTTGAGTCTCGGAAGCGCGGAGTTGATTAACTCCCGCCGGGCGGCTGGGCACGCCCTCCACGGTATCTGTTCCCGCTCGTTTGAGCTGATTTGGGATGATTCGTGGGGCCAGCAGCACGTGTGGCTCGGCGACGAGGACTACATCACCCCGGAGCAAACCGGGGCCCCGTGGGTTCAGGCGGGCAGGCCGGAGTCGTTGGAGTTCGGCGGGGTGTACGGCCTGAATATTGACGGGCTCGACACGACGAAGATTGATCAGGATGTCACCGAAGCCACGGGCGACGGCGGTTCGGTCGGCAGGCGTAGGCTCCCCACTCGCGAGGTCAAGGTGGAATGCTTGCTTATGGCGGCGACTTCCCGTGGCCTGGAGTGGGGACTGCGGTGGCTGACCCGTTCTCTGCTCGCGGATGGGTGCGGGGGGGATAGCGGCCCGCGTGATTTGGTGTTCCTCGAATCGTGCCCGGATTATCGGCAGTGGGAGCGCCCGGCTGATGTCCGGGAGCGTGCCGGGCAGCTGACCCGGATGCTGACGAGCGTGGTGGTGACGAAGACCCCGGAGGTGACGAACCGCTACGGCGTGTCGAATGACCGTGGGGACTACGCGCCGTGTATGGCGGTGGTGGAGTTCGAGCTGACGGCGCTGGTGCCGAGGGTATGGCGCAGCCCCGTTGTGTTGCTCGGGCCGCGGAGCCTGTCGGCGGGCGAGGTGATGACCGCTAGGTTCCAAGAACTCGACGCGGATGGGACGTGCCCGGCGAACTGTGATGACGACGAGGGCGTGCTACTAGATCCGAAGATGGGCGACCTGTGGACGCTGCCCCGCCCGACCGCGCCGGGCGTTGAGATCGGTTGCATGCCGATTGATTCGCGACGATCCGTGTTCACAATCAGGGAGGGCGCTATCCCCCTGACCGGTGAGATGCTGCCGACCGTCGTGGTCCGCTCCACGGGGCGGGAAGAAAGGAACATCCGCATCCGCTGGGCGCGTGGGCTTGTGGTCGATGATGGGGCGGCGCTGGACTGCCAGACCGTCGGCGAAGCTATGGCAACGTACCTCCCCGCGGATAGTGTCCTCACCCTCGACGGGCGTTCCGGGGCGGCGTGGGCTGACCTTCCGGATGGTCGGCGTGTTGATGCCACGCCGGTGATGGTCGGGCGTGCCGGTGGGCCGTGGCGACCCCCGGTGATGACGTGCGGCGCTCCCTACACCCTCGTGGTTGATGCTGGGCAGGACACGATCGCGACGGTGGAAGTCACCGGCGTGACGTGGGAGGTGTAGCCATGCCGACGTTGGGACAACCGAGGTGGGGCGCGACCATCGCGGAGCCTTCCGGGCGGATCATCTGGCAGTCCGGTGAGGACATTAGCGACTGGGACTTCGACCGGGTGCTGTGCGACATCTCGAAGGCGAGTATCAAAATCGCGGCATCGCCGGTGTTGTGCTCCCGCGTGGAGCCGTGGCTGCACACCCTCACATTCTGGGCGGGTAGCGAGGTCGCGTGGCACGGTCTGGTGACGGAGACGAAGGCGGCGAAGGGGTCGCTGACCGTCACCGCGTCGGATGGTGCCTGTCTGTTCAAGCGCCGTCGGCTCCCGTCCGGGCGGTTCTGGGATCAACGCGACGCATCGCAGGTGATGCAGCAGCTCGTGGTGGATGGGATGGGCCCGTCCGACCCGCTGCACATCGCTGATCACATTCACGCCCTGGACTCCCGAATCTGGGTCGTGGTGAACGAGACGGCTAACAGTGTCCTCGTGGATGATGTGGTCGATGATCTGACCGAGGTTGGGTTGGAGTGGACGTTTGTCGGCGGGTCGTTGATGGTCGGACCGGTCGGGGCTCGGCATCGTACCGCACCACTGTCGGATCGGCACCTCGGCGATGATGTCGTTGTGACGAAGGTTGGCAAGGATGTGGTTACTGACGTGCTCGTCAAGGGTGAGGGTGTGTGGGCGCAGCGGGCGATTGAGGATGACCGGATCGTCCTCCAGTCCATCGTGAAGGGGAACAAGCTCGTGACGGTTCAGGAGTGCGAGACGAAGGCGCAGGCGACGTTGGACCAGTTCGCGGTCGCCCCGGTGGCGGTGAGTGTCGGCGGGGCTGGGTTACGCGCCGACGCGCCGGTGTCGTTGCATGAGCTCGTTCCCGGCGTGCGTGTGCCTGTCTCGTCGGTTCAGACCGGCGTGCGGGTCGGCTGCGACCTGATGATCGAAAAGGTTGCGTTCTCACCGGATGGGATCAAACTGTCCCTCGTTCCTCCGTCGGTGTCGTGGGAGGCTCGCGAGGAGTTCCCGCCGCCGTTGACGAACGACTTCAAGTCGCCGTGGGAGAAGGAGCAGGCCGGTAAGGCCAACGCTTCGCAGAAGGATAAGGCCGACGATGCGGACTGGGTCAAGCCCGGAACGCCGTTATAGGAGAGCAGGATCATGGGTAGGACAGCGCGGACGGATGCGGAGTACATCGCGGAGTTGGAGCGGCGTGTCAGGCGGCTGGAGCGCGCTCTGGGGCCGTGGCAGTTGAGTGTGGGCCGGTATGGGGACCTCGTCGCCGATAATCTGGACACCGGAGTGAGAACCGTTGTAGCCCGGCGTGAGTCGGAGCCGCAGGGTAAGAAGGAGACATAGAGGTTATGGCTAACACCATTTGCACATCCCGTCAGTTCTCGACCGAGAACGGGGTGCTGCATCTATCACGGGCCGCGATGCCCCGCGTGGTGCTGGAGACTCGCACGCCCTCGGTTAATGACGGGGAGATTAAAGAGCACTCGCCGATTGATAACCAGAAGATTCTGATTGAGCAGCGCGGGCACTGGAAGAACGACTTCGGAGTTCCTGTGACGGTTCAGGTTCAGATCCAACGCGCTCGCCGAACCATGAGCACGACGTGTCCGCACACTGTGTTTCTCCGAGAGTCGTACACGACGCGGGTCGGGACCGATGGGCTTACGCAAATCATGGCCCCGGAGCCGACGACGGAGCCGACGTGGAACACGGAGTGGGGCGCGGGCCTGTTCGCACCGTTCAATGGGATGGGTGGGGACGAGTGGCCCCCGATTACGACGTGGCAGTCCACCCCGGAAGCCACCTCGACGCTGGACCAGATTCGCGTTCCAGCGGGACAATCGCTGGACGTTCGGTTCCGCGTCTCACTGGTGACGAACGCTTACGTCCGGGTGCCGTGGGGCGATGCTCACCCGCGCGATGGTAGGCCGACCGCGTTCGTCTGGGCATTCTCGAACACCATGCGATTCTTCGCCTTCCCCGACCCCGTATAGCTCGACTAGATAGGACACACAACAATGGCACTTGAACAGGATTACGGACGCATCCCCGTCCCGGCGGATAACGTTCCCGAGTTCGGTGTGGTGGTGCGCATCCAGGGCACTCACGCCGTCCTCACCGCCGACCGGGATGGGAAGCCGACCCCGTTCCTCCGACACAACGAGCAGATGATGGTGCGGTTCACCCCGCACATCAAGCAGTTGCTGGAGGAAGGGTGGGTCGATCTGATCGACTACATTGAGTTCCCCGCGGCGGCGCAGTACTTCCCCACTATGGCGGAGGTGTTCCAGATGATCGAGGACCGGGCTAAGACGCTGCCCGGCGAGTCGGTGCTGGGCATCCGCGTGGATGGGGATGCGCTGGTGATGCGGGTAGGCCGGGACTTGGAAACGTCCCGCGAAGTCCGGGCGGTGATTCCACAGTTCGGTGATTTGTCGGCGCAGGTTGAGCAGGCGGAGACGGCTGCGCTTCGGTCGGAAATGGCTGTGGAGCAGGTGATGAACCTGGTGAAGGACGCGGCGCAGGTCGCGGCGGATCAGGTGTCGGTGGAAGCGGAGCAGTACGCTGCGCTCGCTGCTGCTGCTGCGGAGCGTTCCGTCACGGCGGCGGAGGAAGCGACGCGACAGGTCGAGTCCATCGGCACGGTCGCCGGGCCGGAGGGTCCACGCGGGCCGGAGGGGCCGATGGGTCCGCAGGGTCCGCAGGGTCCGCAGGGTCCGCAGGGTCCGCAGGGCCCGAAGGGCGACACTGGTGCGGCGGGTAAGGACGGTAAGGACGGCGCTTCGGTGTCGTACGAGTCGATGGTCGCGACTTACGCTGATCTCCCGAAGGGTTTGTCCTCGTCTGATAAGGGCAAGGGCTGGGTTGTCACCGCTGATGGTCGGATTTACGTGTGGGATGGGGCGAAGTTCCCGCCCGAGGGCGCTGCACCATTGTTCCGTGGCCCGCAGGGCGAGACTGGTCCGCGCGGCCCGCAGGGCATCCAAGGCACGCAGGGCCCGAAGGGCGATACTGGCCCGCAGGGTCCGATGGGTCCGCAGGGTCCGAAGGGCGATGTTGGGCCGACCGGTCCGAAGGGTGATACCGGGCTTCAAGGTGTGCAGGGTCCGAAGGGCGATACCGGCCTACCCGGTAAGGACGGTCGGTCGTTGATCGTTCGCGGGGAGGTCGCATCCTCGGCATCACTGCCCCCATCGGCGGCGGTGGGTGACACCTACGTCATGACCGATAGCGGTAAAGCTGTGATGTGGAATGGTACGTCGTGGTCGGACCCGTTTGCGTTCGTCGGTCCGCAGGGACCGCAGGGTGATAGGGGACTCCGCGGCGATACTGGCCCGCAGGGTCCGCAGGGCCCGGCTGGCCCGGCTGGCACCCTATCGGCTGACCAGGCGACCGCGCTGTTTGGCGCGCCGTCGTTCCGCACGAAGCCCTACGGTGTGCTCCGCTGGACCGGGCCGCAGTACGACCCGCCAGCAGCACGGTTTACCCGTATGCGCGCCTACTCGGACGGGAAGCTCGTTGTCGGCAAGAACTACGGTGGCGTGGCGAACGCATCCACGAATGATCCGTACCTCGTCGCCCCGGTTGATGGGTGGTACAACCTGTACGCCCGGCAAGGTTTCGCCACCATCCCCGGCGCTAAGGGCTGCGGCCTGACAACGGACATTAACGCGGGTGATCGGGGGCTCGTGTTGTGGAACGATATTGGCTTCGGTCAGATCAGTATGGCGACCGGCGTGGAGTTCCTCACCGCAGGGACAAGGTTGTACCCGTGGATTTGGACGACCGAGGGTAACGCCGGGGCGACTGGCAACATCCGAGGAATGGAATCACAATTCCGCATGATCTTCCTAGCAGGAGCGTAACGATGGCTGAAATTAACTACGACGATCTACTCAATGAGATCATCGAGCAGATCAAGAATGACGATTCGGCGGACTCCGCGACGGTGGAGCGGCTGGTGCAGCGGCTCCGCGAGTTGCAGGCCACCGCGTCGGCGGAAGTCCTCGGTCGGAAAATCATCGCCGGGGACGGGCTCGCCGGGGGTGGGACGCTGGAGCAGGATGTGACACTCCGCCTGTCGGATGAAACGAACGAGTACATCCGGCTCGCGGCGGCTGCGACGACCCCGAAGCAGCTCGCGGAAGCGATCGCCCCGCTGCTGACGAAGGCCGAAGCCGGGGCGACCTACGCGACGAAGGCGGAAGCGAAGCCCGCCTACGTTATCCCGTTCAGCGTGCCGGGCACGATCAACGGCGAGGAAGTGTCCCCGCCCCTACTGATCGGCACGGGCGCGGCGGGGTTGAAGATCACGCATATCGGTGTCGCGGTCGGCACCCCCGGCTCGGCGGTGACTGTGACGCTGCGCGGTGGGGCGACCGGGTCTATTACCGTGGGGGATGGGGTGGTGTCGAAGCAGTCGGCGATGTCCGTCCCCATCACGGGCCCGGTGCGGGTTGCGATCTCGTCCGCGTCCTCGGCGGGTGTGACGGTTACGCTTCGGGTGCAGGAGTCCTAGCATGAGTATCAAGGACTGGGTCAGGACGGCGCGGGCGGTTCAGACACATGAGTCATTCGACGGGCGGCTCAACACGGGCGGGGCGATGATTGGCTCCCCGGTGTACGTGCAGGGCGTGGATGGTCAGGCGCTGTCGATTCCCGCGAACGCTGGTGCGACTATCCCGGTGTCGTCCGCTGCTGCTGCAGGCTACCCGGTGTCGGTATCACTGTGGTTCCGGTACTCTGCGAGTTCCGCGACCGCGGAGCTGTTTCAGTGGGGCAACATTCCCGGCATGGGTGCGCGGGTGTACGGCGCCAATTCGGTTTATCCTCCAGGCACGGTCGAGGGGTGGGTGCGGTTGTCCTCGGGCGGGTTCGCGCTCCGCGCCCGGTCGGAGCAGTTATCACCGGATCGGTGGCACCTCGTGACCCTCACCGTCGAGGGGACGACGATATGGGGCGGGTGCCGCGCCCGCATGTATATCAACGGCACGCTGGTTGCCGTGCAGTCGTATAGCGGCGGGCTGTTCAACCTCGTGAACTTCGACCGTCCCCGTACCATGACCGTCGGCGTGTCCGCCGGGGCGGTTGTGGTGGACGAGCTGATCATCCAGGAAGCGCTGCTCGGAGATTCCGAGGTTATGGGGCTATATCAGTCTGCGGAGTCGCTGACGCGGGGGACGAAGCGGAGCGGGTGGGGCGTGGTATTCTAGACCGCAAGCAGGACCAGTCCCCGCTGACCTCCAGACAGCAGATTGGGGGCCGGTTCCGAAGGGATTAAGGCCCGTGTTGCTACGACCTCCCCCTCGCCTAGTGGGCAGCTATGGCGAGGGGGCTTCCTCATGTATAGGGGACGGGGCGGTCGCGCCGGTTAGACTCAACCTATGAGCAGACAGTGGCCGATGCCGAAGAACACATTCACCATCACATCCCGGTTCGCGGGCAGGATCAACCCCGTGACGGGCCGACCAGAATCACACTCCGGAACAGATTTAGCCGCCCCGGACGGCACCCCGTTCTACGCCGTCCAGTCTGGAACTGTGCAGTACATCGGACCCGCTTCGGGCTATGGGCAGTGGATCGTCGTGGACTCGTCCGACGCGGACGGCGGGGGCTGCGTCGAGTACGGGCACATGTGGAACGCCTTCGCCACGGGGCTGAAACTGGGCGACCGGGTGGAGGTCGGGCAGCTGCTCGGCTACGTCGGGTCGAATGGCCAGTCCACGGGCCCGCACCTCCACGTCACGGTGTGGGAACGTGGCTACGGCGGGAAGCGCGTGGACCCGGAAACCTGGCTCCAGGACGCGGCCTACCCACCGCCCGGTGGTGGTCGCGCCCCCGTCACCGGCGAATCACCAGCCGGGGGCGATGTGCTCTTCGGCGTGGACATCTCGAACCATCAGAACGGCTTCTCGTTGCGCCGGGTGAAGGAGGAAGGCTTCGCGTTCACCATCATCAAGGCGACCGAGGGGACGTGGCGCGACCCGGTGTTCCGGTCGCACCTGGACGACGCGAAGGCTAACGGCGTGCTGGCCGCTGCTTACATCTACGTGCGCGAGGAAACATCGCCGGAGGATCACGCCGCCGCGCTGGAAGCGCAGCTACCCGAGAAGGACGTTCCCGTCGCACTCGACATCGAGGACAAGAGCGGCTACGACCCGGGCCTGTGGCACGGCATCGTGTCCGCGCTTCGCGGGCGGGGCTACCGGGTGATCCTGACCTACCTCCCCCGGTGGTACTGGACGAAGGCCGGGAAGCCTGACCTGTCCGGGCTCCCGCCGCTGTGGTCCTCGAACTACCCGTCCACGACCCCGGGTTACGCTTCGGCGCTGTACTCGACCGCAGGGGACGCTGGCTGGGCTGGTTACGGCGGTCTGGAGGTGGCGATGTGGCAGTTCACCGACCGGGCCGTCGTCGCCGGGATGAAGGTGGACGCGAACGCCTTCCGCGGCGGGATGGATAAGCTCCGCGCCCTGTTTCAGGGCGAGGGGAACACCACCCCGCCCGGGGCGGAAGTCGGCCCTCCAGTCTTCGCGTCGAAGCTGACCGCCGAGGACTACGCCCGACTGTCGTTCGAGCAGCTCGCCGGGTACAAGTACCGGCAGGACGGGCTCCCCGACTTCGCCGGGTGGGATGCCGAGTCGGTCATCGCGTCCGCGAAGAAGAAGCTAGCGGACACGGGCGCGTGCACGCCCGTCGAGCTGCTGTTCCTCGCTAACGAAGATCTGATCAACCGAATCAAGAAGGGTGAGAAGTAAGTGAAAATCAAGGGAATTGACGTGTCCATCATCGTTCGCGGGGTGATCTACGCCGCGGCGTTCGTGTTCTCGGCCGCGATGCTGCTGTCGGGTAAAGCGACGAGTGATCAGGCGCAGGCGTGGCTGGATTATGCCCCGGAGCTCGCTGGCATGGTCGCCGGTGGTCTAGCGCTGGTGAAGCTGAACCGCGGGTCGAACTCGACGGCGACCGAGGACGATGTTCAGGCCGCGCAGACCGCAGCCACCGTGGCCGCGATGGAGCGGATGTACCAAATGAGCCGGGAACTGCTCGACACCATCAACGAGAAGAAGCAGCCATACCAGTCGGTCGGCGCTGCGGACAGTAACCCTCCGATGGACGAGTCGGCGGAGTACGGTCAGCACGCAGCCCCGGTGAGTGTTGATCGTGCTGGTTCGCAGCACGGTTCCATCTACCCCGGATAGGAGCAGAAATGATGTCATTCATTAATCAGGTATTCAGCTGGGCGCGGAAGATCATCCCAGCATCCATCGTCCCCGACGTGCCGGTTGGCACGTTCATCCACACCTCGGCGGGCAACGGCGGGACTGACCAGCCCACGCAGCGGTTCGGCATCGGCGGGACAGACCTCGGCTTTTTGTTCGAGGGCGGCAAGTCCGTCAATGGCGGGAAGGCACTATGGGTCGGCGGGGTCTTCGGCGATACCTTCACCGGCGGGACACCGGGCCAGGGTGATTGGCGCTCGCCCGTGGGGCTCCGCTCGTCAAACCGGGATGTCACCACGCGCGGCATCGTGTGGGACAACGCAATCCACGGAATCAACTACGCGAACCAGATGTGGCCCTACCGGCACGTGGGCGAGTCCGGGACGGTGAACGGCAGGAACTTCGACGCATTTACCATCATCCCGAATGATGTGATTCAGCTCCCCGATGGGAACTACCTCGGCAACGGCTTCCGTGTGAAGCGGTGGGGCCAGGGCGGTGTGCAGCGGATGTGCTGGACCCTATCCGCAGCCTGGTTCTGGTCGAATGAACCGCACGCCGAGGTGTGGGACGTATGCCGTCACGAGAACAACCTGGGCACCCTATACGAGTGGGTGAATCGCGGACGCGATCATTACTTCCAGAACAACACTATGGTGATGCTGCCGGGCGACGAGAACGTCTATGTGTTCGGCACGCCGGAGGGGCGGAAGCGCGGCCCGGATAGCGGTATCTACCTCCGCCGGGCGAACTGGCGGCACCTATGCAACGACGCGTCGTGGGAGTTCTGGGGCTGGACCGGTACACGGTGGGAGTGGGGACGGCACATCAACCCGACCCCCATCCTTCTCCCCGACACGCCCGAAGGCGCGATCGGTGAAATCAATGCGCAGTACATCCACGGGAAGGTGGTGCTCACGTACTGCGACGAGAAGCGTGGCGTGATTGTTCGCCTGGCGGATCGCCCGGATGCGCTGTGGACGAAGTCGCGGGAGATCGTCACCCGCCTACAGGAACCGTCGATGTACGCGCCGAGCATCCATCCGTGGTCCCCGTCGCTGGAGGATGCCTACCTTCATCTATCGTCCTGGCGGCAGTGGGATGGACGGACGATTGACTACTGTGCTCGCGGCTACCGGGTAAACCTCACCGGGAACACCCCCGGGGCGGAGGGGGCGGCATGACCCTGCTGGAGAAGGAGAAGGAGCCACCACTGGTCCGGCTCCGCCGTGGGCTCGGGTCGCCCTGGACGGGGCTGGGAATCTACGGAGTCGGCACGCTCATTAAAGGCCTGTTCTACCTGCCGATGCTGGGGAACCCGAGTCGGCTCCCCGCCGTCGAGCAGTGGGGCGGTCCGAACCTGTGGGCATTTGTGTGGATCATCGTCGGTGCGTTCGCAATCTGCGCGGTGCTGACCCGCCGATGCGGAGCTATCGCCGCCGGGGGCCTGTTCTTTATCTACCTGATATGGGGAGGTATGTACCTAATCGCCGAGGTCTACGGTAACTACCCACTCGGGTCGATGGCGTCTGTGGTGTACCTACTGGTAGCTGCGACGATCTTCTGGGCGTTCTCGCGCCCCCCCGGTGGAGCAGATCATCGTCAAATCAACGCACTGCGAGGGTGAGGGAGATTCCGAATGAGCGAAAGCCTAGCCGCGGTCGTCGTCGGTCTGGTGGGCCTCGCCGGTGCCGTGCTGACCGCATTTATCACCGGCCTATTCGATAACCGGAAATCGGTCGCGGACCAGTATCAAGCCCTGGTGGACGATATTCAGGACTTCGCGAGCAATAAAGCTGCGGAGCAGGATAAGAAAATCAAGGTGCTAACCGCGAAGCTGGAGGACGTGCAGCGTGTCGTGGCGGAGCAGGGCGAGCAGCTCCGCGTGATTAGCAGCAAGTATGATCTGGCGATCGGGTTCATCCGGCGTGCGCATCAGGACAAGACGGTCGCGGATCTGCTTCCGCCGCTTCCGGAGCGGTTGTTGGATGATGTTCGTCGGCAGGTGTCGTGAGTGTTGTACCAGACCAGAAACTTCTGGTAAACTATACGTGTAAGATTCATATCCACAGGAAAGGCAGTACAAGCACCATGCAAGCCCCCGTGATCGGCTCCGCCGCCCTTCACCGACTATCCGAAGCCGACGCGAACAAGCGCGTCTACAGCATTCTCGATTGGATCATCAACCACGCCGACGACAACGGAGTCGTGGAAGTCTCGATGTCACAACTGACTAAGGTATTCAACGTGACTATTGCGATGATCCAGCAGCCACTCCAGCTACTCGAACAGCTCGGCCTGATCACCCGCGAACGACGTGGCCCCTACCCATCGGTTATCCGACTGACCCCCGTCGTCATCCCCACCCTGAAGCATTAAAAAGACCCCCCGCGCTAACGAGGGGTCCCAACTCACAGAAAGGCGTTCTGCTATGAACGACTATACACCAACGTCCGCATGGACCGCAACTTACGACCGAGATCGCCGGAAACTATGGGGCGAACCTGGGAGCGTGTGGACTGTCTTCGACATCCTCGCATCAATGGCTAACGGATCATCCGGGCGGTGCTGGCCGTCCGCGGCGTACATCGCGAAGGAAACCGGATTGAGCCGCGCGTCGGTGAAGAACGCGCTCCGCCGTCTTGACGAGCTCGGAGTGATCAGCGTCGAGCACCGGGAAGCGACAACGAGTGTTTTCACAGTCCCCCTGGCGACCATGAAGGGGGTTAAACCTGTAGCCGGGGGGGCGGGTAAATCCCTGCTCGAAACGGGGGGTAAGGATTTAACCCCAAATAAAGAATTAACTAATAAAAAATCATCTAACAACACGGGCGGCGCTCCGCGCCCGTCGGAGGATGTCTTCCACGAAGAACCGAAGGACACGTCGGCAGGGTGGATTGACGAGCGGACGGCTCACGCCGCCGCCGAAGCTGGCATCACGGCGATGGAGGACGAAGGGGTGCCACTGCGCACCATCGTGGAGCAGACGGCGCAGCGGGCGAACCAGTATCAGATCGTCACGGACCTGTCCCCGCTCCCTCGGACGATCCGCTCCGGTGAGTGGACGCTGGACCCGGAGGGTGATTGGCGGTCGGTGGCTCGCACCATCGTCGTCGGCAAGTGCGGCCCGGTTGAGGGCAGGATCATGAACATGTTCCTCGACGGCATCGCCCCCCTCGTCGCCACGGGGGAGGTTCCGCTGCACCTGATCGAGGAAGCCGCGGCATCCGGCGGTGGTGGCTTGTACGCCATCGGAGCTGTCCGGCACGTCGCGGTCGGCCTGTCGGCGCGTCGAATGTCGTGGTTGTGGCGCATCCGGGCGATCCGCAGGGGCGGCAGCGGCGGGCGGGTGATTGACACGATCATCCCGTCTCGGACGAGCGGTGTCACCACCCCAACCGAATTGTCATTTACCGAGATTGAGGAACCCGCTTATGCGTAATTTCACCGAAGCGCTCGCGGCCCGGTGCCGTGGCCTACTCGGAACCGACCAGGTTCGGATCACCGACGGGCAGACCATTATCCGCTGGACGGCGGAAGTCGAGATAGAGGGAGGGCCGTTCACGACGGCGACGTTCGAGGTCACACCCCGCCCGTTCACGATGGACGCGGTGAATGAGGTGTGCGCGGAGTACAGCGTGTATGACGGATTAGAGCTGGACATCGCCCTGACCGATCTCACCAAAATCATGCCGACAGTGTTCCCAGATAAACTCGAACGAGCTCGGGAACTAGTGCAGCACGACAGCGTCATGATCTACCCCAACGACGTGTACGACCGCGTCGAGTACGTGATCATTAACCCCGACTCTGGGCAGACCATCACCGGCGACGCGGCCCCGGACACCATCCCGCAGATCATGGCCCGCGACGCGGCCCCGAACGCGATCACGCTGGTGTTCGTCCCCGACAACCTCATTGGGGGCGTGTGGTGAAGGAGGGGTTCAGCGTCGAGGACAAGCGCATCATGAGCCGCCGGTCATACGGCGTGTGCGAGCTATGCAACAAAAAGCCGGGCGGGCACTACCACCACCGGAAGCCCCGCAGGATGGGCGGGGTTCATGGCGACGCTGATGCGGACGTGAACCGCCCGTCGAACGGGCTGGTTCTATGCGCGGCCTGTCACGACCGGGTGGAGTCCCGGCGCGGATGGGCGCACGACAATGGGCTGCTGCTGAAAGCGAACCAGCGACCCGAGGAAACACCGGCACGGCTTCCCCGCTACGGCGGGGCTGTGCTTCTGGACGATGAAGGAAACGTGGCATGGCAGATGTGGTAGATGTGCAAGCGATCATCAGTGAGCATGCGACCGTCGCGGAGGGCGTGGAGCCCGGAACGGCGGAATGGCGGCGCAGGGTCACCGCGTCGAAGATTGCGGGCATCATGGACTGCGACCCGTGGGGCGGAACCCCGTGGATCATGTGGCACCAGCTCGCCGGTCATTTCGACGCGCCCGAAGCGGATACCGAGGCGACCCGGCGCGGTCGGCACCTCGAAGCCGGTGTCGCTGATTGGTGGGCCGAGGACAACCCGGAATGGACCGTCACAACGTGCGGAACGTTCCAGTCGCGCCGGTGGACATGGGCCTACGCAACCCCCGACCGGCTGCTGGCAACCACGAGCCGCGTCGCGCTCATGGAGATCAAGACCCAGGCCGACACGAGCGGATGGGGAACGCCGGAAACCAACGGTGTCCCGCTGCACTACTGGCTCCAGGGCTTGTGGCAGTGCGCTGTCACTGGGCTGCGCGATGTCGTGTTCGTGGTCCTCGGCCCGTTCCTGGAGCTCACCGAGTATTGGGTCACCTACACTGATTTCGATATCGAAATGACGGTGGACACGATCGGGGAGTTCGTCGCGACGCTTCCGGGGGGTGTGTGCGAGCGGGAGCCGGAGCGGACGAATCCGTCCTCGGAGTGGCCGGTGTTGGCTGCTATGACCCCGGCGACGGTGCAGGCGGTTGAGGTGGGCGATGTGTATTTCGAGTACGCGGCTGCGAAGCTGCGCGAGAAGGAAGCGGCGGCGGAGTTGGATGCAGCTCGGTCGCGGGTCATCGTCGCCGGTGTGGATGGCGAGTGCATCACGGCGGATGGTCGTGTCGTGGCGACGCGGTCGGGCGATCGGTGGCGGTTTAAGCCGGTTCCGAAGCAGTGGCAGCGTTGAGGTTGATTTCCCCACAACTATCCGGTAAACTTTAAGTAGGTGTTTATGGTGAACACCGTGACCAGCATAGAAAGGCAAACATGCTCAACCCCGAAGCGCCATACGAGCGCTACCCAGACAACCACCCCTACATCCTCGACCCCGAGGGGACCGTCAGGAACAACCTCCCCGACATTATGGCCGACAACGGACTCGGCACCAACACCGAAGACCTACAGTGCCGCAACGAAATCATGCGAGCAATGGTCTACACCGCAGCCATGTTCGACAGCCCCGAAGACTTCGCCCGCTTCGCCCGCGTCACCGGTGACTCACTCCACCGCCTAGCCGACGAAGTCGAAAACACGGAGGACAGCTAACCATGACTGACCAGTACAGCAGCCGATCCCTCACCATCGCCGCCGAGCAGGACACTTTCACACCGGTGCAGATCGAAGCACTCCGATCCATCGGCCTACAAGGCGCAGCCCCCGCCGAGATTCAGGTGTTCTTCCACACGTGCAAGCGGACCGGCCTGGACCCCTTCGCCCGGCAGATCTACATGATCAACCGCCAGGGCAACTGGACGATCCAGACCGGCATCGACGGCTTCCGACTCGTCGCGCAGCGCACCACCGAGCGGACGCACGGAACGCTCGGATACGAGGACCCATTGTGGTGCGGACCGGACGGAGTGTGGCATGACGTGTGGGTCGCGGACGAGCCGCCGGTGGCATCGAAGTCCGTCGTGGTCCGTAACGGCGAGCGGTTCCCCGCCGTCGCCCTGTTCCGCGAGTACGTCGGAACCCGGTGGGATAAGAAGCTTGGCAAGAAGGTGCCGAACACGATGTGGCAGGAGAAGCCCGCCCTGATGCTGCAGAAGTGCGCCGCAGCCCTCGCCCTCCGGTCCGCGTTCCCCCTCGACCTATCCGGTGTCTACACCAACGACGAGGTTCAGGCCGACATTGTGGAGCCGGAGCGTCCCGCCGCGCCGCGTACCGATTCCCTCCACCCGGAGGGGTTCGACCCGGAGACGTGCACTCGCGAGGAACTGCAGGCGGCGTGGAAGCGGGCGAACGCGGCCCGGCAGGTGGGTGAGATGAACCGCATTTCGCAAATCGCCACGCGCCGGTTCAGCGGCGATAATGACAAGAACGGGCAGCAACCAGCCGACAAGGCCCCGGAGCAGGCCGAGCAGCCCGCCGAGGACACCACCATCATCGACGGCGAGACCGTCACAACCGACAAGGAGCAGTAGACATGAAGCAGGGAGAGAACCCCCTATTTTTCGAGGGCGGAGTCAAGGAAGACCCGCAAGTCCGGTACACACAGGACAACAAGCCGTGGGTCACCCTCGACGTAGCCAGCACGTCCCGCCGGTTCGACAAGGAAGCGAACGAGTGGGTGGACGGAACCACGACGTGGATTCCCGTCGCGCTGTTCGGCAACGGCGCGGAAGCAGTTGGCCAGCAGGTGCGGAAGGGAACAGTCGTCATGGTGTTCGGCAACCTCGTTCAGCGGTCGTGGACGACCGAGCAGGGCGAGCGCCGGAGCCGCCTGGAGTGCCGCGCATCATCCATCGGAGTCAAGTGCCGTAAGACCCGCGACGGCGCGGGCGCGGCCCCCGGCGCGGACATGGGCGACCCGTGGGGCTCCACCCCGTCCGGCAACACCGGCGGGGGAACCGGCGCGGCTGGGTTCGACAGCGACGAGCCGCCGTTCTGATGCGGTCCTGGAACCTCCCCATGTCGTTCACCCGCCCCCCACTGTCGCTCAACGACCGGGGTCACTGGGCGAAGAAGGCGGCGGCGGTGGCGGCGGTGCGGAAGGAAGCAGCCTACCGCGCCCGCGCGACCGTCCCCCGGAACCTCGGCCACATCACCACCCGGCTCCACTACCTACCGCCGGATAACCGCCGCAGAGACGAGGACAACCTCGTCGCCACGGCGAAAGCGTGCTGGGACGGGCTTGTCGATGCGGGCATCGTCCCGGACGATACGAGCGAGTACATGACCAAGATCATGCCCAGGATCCATCACCACGAGAAAGGCCAGAAGCCGCGAATGTGGCTCGAAATCACCACCACCGGAAGCGAGGACACGAATGCAGCGGACAAGTAAATCGGACAACGTTTTCACACCGGTTGAGTCGGAAATGTTCGTCCTCGGCGCGATGATCCAGTCGCGCGATGCTACCGCCGAGATTCTGTCCTCGGGTATGAACCGGCAGATGTTCTACCGCCCGGATCACCAACTCGTTTTCGAGACAATCGAGCAGATGGAAGCGGAGGGGGCGCAGATTGACCCTGTGTTCCTCGCCGACCGGATCAACGCCGCTTCCGGGCGAACGATCGGAGATGTCGCCCAACTGATCTTCGACCTGATCTCAAAGGCCCCAACTCCGATTTCCGCGATGTACCACGCCGAGCGCGTGCGGGCGGGTTACCTACGCCGGGAATCGTACGCCGCCGCGGCGAAGATCAAGCAGCTATCGGAATCGCCCGAAGTCGAACCGATCGAGGTTGTGGAGCAGGCCCGCGCCGAGCTCGACAACCTAGGGACGGTCAGCGTGTCCGATGCCCCGTCAATGGTGGGCGACATGCTCGAAGCGACGCGGGACTACTACCGACAGGACACCGGGCGGATCACATGGTCGGGCTTCGAGTCCCTGGACTCCATCACGGGCGGGCTCAGGGCGGGGCAAATGATCATCGTCGCGGCCCGGCCCGGTATCGGTAAATCGACCCTCGCCCTGGACTTCGCCCGCAACGTCGCCCGCACCGACCGGGCGGCGTTGATGTTCTCCCTAGAAATGAGCAAGCAGGAAGTGACAGCACGGGCGATCAGCGCCGAGTGCTCCATCGACCTCGGGCGGTTCACGCACTCGACGCTGATGGATGATGAAGCGCAGCGGCTCGCGGATCACGCCGACGATATGAGCAACCTTCACTTGTGGGTGGATGATGCGCCGGGGATCACAATGGCGGAGATTCGGGCGAAGGCTCGGCGGTTAGCTCGCGAGCGCCCCCTGGGGTTGATGGTCGTGGACTACATCGGATTGATTAGCGCTGTGGGAAAGGTTGAGTCGCGGCAGATTGAGATTGCGCAGTACAGCCGGGCGCTGAAAATGCTCGCGAAGGAACTGGACTGTCCGGTTGTGGTGGTCGTGCAGTTGTCCCGGCAGGCGGAGATGAATGGCGCGCCGCGGCTGCACCACCTCCGTGAGTCGGGCGCGCTGGAGCAGGACGCGGATAAGGTCCTGTTGCTGTCGCGGAGTGATGGTGGTGATTTGACGGTTGATCTGGCGAAGAACCGCAGTGGTCAGCTGGGAAGCGTGGAGCTTACGCCGGTGCTGCATTACTGCCGGTTCATGGATCAGAAGTGGTCGCCGGGCGGGTATCAGTAGGGCGGTTCGGAAAAAAGTTTAAGTGTTTTTCGTTTTTTACTTGACTTACACCACCATATCACCTATACTATAGTTACAGGGTAAGGGAAACGCCCGTAACCAACAACGAGAAAGTCAGAAACACGGAGCACCATCTTCATCGAAAAGTCCACCTCCGAGAACCTGACCTAGTGGTGGGCGGGAGAGCTGTCGG
>NZ_JBQKFW010000013.1:0-56545 GCF_052119145.1 Collinsella sp. LCP19S3_H3 | reverse complement strand
CCTCATCGCCCACCACTTGATTGAAAAGGCTCCCAGCGATGGGGGCCTTTCCCTTTTGGGCCCAGTGCAGAGGGATTCGAACCCGCAAGGGTGCGGAGCTGAGGAAACGCGCAAGCGTTTTCCAGCGCAGCACGCGAGGAGCGGAGCGACGAAGCGGGGCGCGGGCGGCGCCAGCCGCACGCGGACATCCCTCATCGCCCACCACTGAATTGGAAACGGTCCTCGCAAGGGGACCGTTTTTGTTTGCATACGGCCTATCCCAGCCATGGTAAATCGATAGCAAAACGGGCTCCAGTTTGCCCAATCGTGCGCCAAACGGCACGTGACGGTCTGGAACCCGCTTCAAACTGCTATGTCTGATGGCGCTAAGCTAAAACACCCGCCAGGATCTCGATTAGGCTGTCCACATCGGCTTCCTCGCACACGAGCGGCGGCAGGAAGCGCAGTGTATGTGCACCTGTAGCGTTAATCACGGTACCAGCCACCAATGCGCGAGCCACAACGTCGTGCGCATCACCCGCAGCATCGTCCAAATCGCAGCCGAGCATTAGGCCGCGACCACGCACCTCGGTAACATGCGGCAGCTTGGCGAGCCTTGCCTCCATATAGGCACCCACCTTGGCGGCATGGTCTGCGTAGTCACCGCGCACAAGCGCGGAGAGCGTCGCGGCACACGCCGCGATGGCCAAGCAGCTGCCGCCGAAGGTCGAACCATGGTCGCCGGGCTTAAAGATGTCAGCGATTTCTTTCTTTGCCACCACGGCACCCATGGGCACGCCGTCGGCGATGCCCTTGGCAAGACTCATGATATCGGGCTCCACACCATAAGTCTGGAACGCGAACGGCTTGCCGGAGCGGAAAATACCACACTGGACCTCATCGGCGATAAGCACGGCACCTACCTCGTGTGCCAAGTCGCGCGCCGCCGCCATAAACTCCTCGGTCATGGGATGCACACCGCTTTCGCCCTGGATCGGCTCGAGCATCACAGCGCAAATCTCGCTTCCCAGCTGCTTAAAGATTGCGCGCAGTTCATCTACATCGTTGGGTGTGCATGCCACAAAGCCACCCGGCAGCGGGCGGAAACTGTCCTGCAGCCAATCCTGCATGGTCGCGGCAATGGTCTCGAGCGTACGACCATGAAATCCGCCGCGCATACACACGATGGTGTTGCCACCGTTGCCAGCACGTTTGGCATACAGACGCGCGAGCTTCATAGAGCCCTCGTTGGCCTCGGCACCGGAATTGGCAAAGAACGTCTCCCACACCTGCTCGCCCGCAGCCGGAGCGCCAAGCGCCGCCGCCGTGGTCTCGTCGCCAGCGGCAATCGCGTCGGCAAGCACGCGCGCACCGTCCGCATCGTCGTTGGCGAGCTTGGACAGCAACGCCGCGACCTGGCCGCGCTGCTCAATGTAGAAGTAGTTGGAGACATGCAGGAGCTTTTTGGCCTGGGCCTCGAGCGCCGAGAGCACCGCCGGATTGCCGTGGCCTAGGCTGCATACGCCAATACCTGCAAGAAAATCGAGATATTCGCGACCATCGTCGCCGGTGAGCTTCATGCCGTGGCCCTCGACAAACTCGACCGGCGAGCGGCCAAAGGTTTGCATAACGTAGTGGGATTCGAGCGATTGTTGAGCTGCAAGTGACATGAGATGCCTTTCGTTAAGCGCCAGGTGGCGCGGACTGTGGGTGTAACGGTGTGACGATTTCTAACCAGCTAGACCGTCTGGAGCTTCTCGACCTCGTCGAGGTTCTCGGTCAGGCGCGCCGCAAAGGTCGAAAGCGGGTGCGGATGCGTATCAAATTCGTAGGCCGTCTCGGTAGAGTGGATCACGGTGCCGACGCCGGCATCGGTCAGCAGCTCCAGGAGCAGCGAATGCGGCGTGGTACCGTTAATGATGTGAGCGCGAAATACGCCGCCGACAAGCGCATCGACGGCCGCGCGCAGTTTGGGAATCATGCCCTTATCGACCTCGCCACCGTAGAGCATCTCATTAACCTCGTCGAGCGTTAGGTTGGAGATGAGCGAGTCTTTATCGCTAAAGTCCTTGTACAGGCCGTCGACGTCGGTCAAAAAGATCGCCTTGTGCGCGTGGAGCGCCGCCGCAACGGCACCGGCGGCGGTGTCGGCGTTGATATTGAAGAAGCCACCGTCCTCCCCCGCCGCGACGGTAGCGATGACGGGAATATACTCGCTATCGAGCAAGTTCTCGATGTAGTCGGTGTTGACATGCGTCACTTTGCCCACGCGTCCGAGCTCGGGGTCGAGCGGCTCGGCGATGAGCGTGCCGGCGTCGCTGCCCGATACGCCCACGGCCAAGTTACCGTGGTGGTTGATTGCCGCCACCAGCTCTTGGTTAACCTTGCCGCCCAGCACCTCGCGCACGATATCCATGGTCGCCGGCGTGGTCACGCGCTGGCCGTTCTTAAACTCGACGGGCATATCGTAATGGCTCAGCGCCTCGTTGATGGCTTTACCGCCGCCATGCACGATGACGGGGCGCATGCCGATAATCTTGAGCAAAACGATGTCGCTCATCACGTCGCGACGCAGTTGCTCGTCTACCATGGCGGCCCCGCCATACTTGATAACGACCGTCTTGCCGGTCAGGTTTTTAATCCACGGCAGCGCTTCGAACAGCAGCTGCGCAGTTGCTTCGTTGGATTCGCTCGAACGACAATCGCGTGCGAATTTCATAATCTGCCTCGTCTTTCGTATCGTTATCGCGCTGTGCTCCGCTGCCCGCAATCGCGGCGAGATGCGCAGCGTGCCTGGAGTCTAGGAGCGGTAGTCACCATTGATTGAGATGTACTCGTGCGTGAGGTCACAGGTCCACACGGTCGTTGCCGCGTCGCCTGCACCCAGGTCGGCCGAAATCACGATCTCGGGCGCCTCAAAACGTCGCAGGGCCTCGTCCTCGTCAAAAGGAACAGTCAGGCCATCGCGGCAGACGGGCATGCCCATCATGTCGATGGAAACGTCTTCCTGATTAAACTTTACGCCGCACTTGCCGAGCGCCATGGCAACGCGACCCCAATTGCAGTCGTGACCAGCGATGCAGGTCTTGACGAGCGGCGAGTTGGCGACGGCGCGGGCGGCGATATCGGCTTCCTCGTCGTTGGCGGCGCCGGTGACGTTAACCGTCACGAGCTTTGACGCACCCTCGCCATCGGCCGCGATGTTACGCGCCAGGCTCTCGCACACCTCGTGCACGGCAAAGGCCAGCTCGTCAAAGGCGTCAGTGCCCTCGACGATGGCCTCGGCATCCGCGGCGGCAGCGCCAGAAGCCAGCATGATACAGGTGTCGTTGGTCGAGGTATCGGAATCGACCGTCACTTTATTAAAGGTCTGTGTAACGGTCGAGAGCAGTAGGGTGTGGAGCGCCGCCGACTCGACGGGGGCATCGGTAGTAATGACCGCGATCATGGTGGCCATATTGGGCATGATCATGCCCGATCCCTTGCACATGCCGCCCACCGTATAGGTATTGCCTGCGTGCCCCGCGGCCTCGCTGCGGTAACACACGGCATACTCCTTGGAATGCGTATCGGTCGTCATGATGGCACGGGCTGCATCGGCGCCGCCATGGGCAGAGAGTGCCTCGTAGGCGGACGGAATTGCCGTCTCAAACGTGTCGATCGGCAGAATCTGTCCGATCACGCCCGTGGAGGCAACTAAAATCTGTTGGGGTTCACAGCCAATGACCTGCGAGGCGATGTTGCACGTCTCACGCGCACAGGCAAGGCCGGTCTCGCCCGTGGCGGCGTTCGCGTTGCCGGAGTTGATTGAAACACCGGCGATGATGCCATAGCCCTTGTCCGTACCGCCCAGGTTGGCACGGCTCACCTGCACGGGCGCCGCACAAAAGCGGTTAGTCGTAAACACGCCGGCCCCGGGACAGGGTTTATCGGGCACAACGAGCGCGTAATCCAGGCGCTCGGGATTCTTGCGGAATCCGGCATGGATGCCCGCCGCCTTAAAGCCGGCTGCCGCCGTTACGCCGCCCTCTACGGCACGAATCTTGATATCGAACTGCTCAGCATTCATCGTCTTTACGACTCCTTATGTCAAACAAAAAATGGGCATCGGTTGGTGCGCCATGCCAGCCACAATCATGAGACCAGCTTAAAAGTGGCGCCAAACTCGATACCCGACTACCAAATCGTTAATAATCGAATGTGCTACACCGGGCACGCCACTGTGGGCAAGCCTCGTCGCTCGTCAAAACCAAAGACGATGTTGGCGCACTGGACCGCCTGGCCCGCAGCGCCCTTGCACAAATTGTCGATGGCGCCCGTCGCCACCAGCACGCCCGCACGCTTGTTGAGCGCAAGGCCGATCTGGGCGGCATTGGTACCGACAACCGAAGCCGTCTTGGGCTGCTGGCCGGCATCGAGCACGCGCACAAAGGTACGACCGGCGTAGAACTTCTTGTAATGGTCGACGGCATCCTCAAGAGTCAGCGCTTCGAGAGCCTGCGTTGCGAGCGGCAGCGTCACCGTAGAGAGCAGGCCGCGCTTGAGCGGTGCCAGGTGCGGAGTAAAGACGACGCGATCGGTAAGGCCCAGAATTTGCTCGATTTCTGGCGTATGGCGATGTTTTCCTACGCCATAGGCCTCCAGATTCTCGTCCGCGCTGCAAAAATGGGTGCGGGTGTTGCACGACTTACCGGCACCCGTCACGCCACTGATGGCGTCGACGACTACGGGGCCGCTCGGGGCCACCCAGCCCGCACGCACGGCAGGCGCGGCAGCAAGACTCGTTGCGGTGGGATAGCAACCGGCGCAGGCGACCAGCACGGGTCTGCCAGCGGCATGGCTGGAAGCAGCGGTCTCTAAGTCCTGGCAGAACAACTCGGGCAGACCGAAGGCACGTGTTTTAAGCAACTCGGGGCTCGTGTGCTCGGCGGCATACCATGTCTCAAAGACAGACGCGTCGCTCAGACGGTAATCGGCCGAAAGATCAAAGCAAGAGACACCCGATGCAAGCAGAGCGGGCACCTGTGCCATGGCAGCCGTGTGCGGCACGGCGAGAAAAACCGCATCGCAGCTCTTGAGTTCAGGGGCGTCATGCGTGGTGAAAACCAGATCGCTCACGCCAGCAAAGCTCGGATACACCGCGGACAGCAGCTGGCCGGCATCGGCGTTGGACGTAATGGCAACAAGTTCAAACTCGGGATGGCCGAGCACGAGGCGAATAAGCTCGGCACCGGCATATCCAGCCGCGCCGACGATTCCAACCTTTAAAGACATATCGGACTCCTTGTCTGCGGTCTTATGCGTCATTGCGCATTCCGCAGCCGTCGTTATGAGGTAGGTTGAAACTTTAGCACCCGAGAATGCATATTTACGCAAATAATTTGTGTCTTCATGCATTGAAACATACCCGACACATTCGCTTGAAAGAATTGACAAAAAATAAGCGAGCTCTGCATTAGCCGCAGCGCATCATGCTGCTGGCCAATGCGGAGCCCACCTTATACGGAATACCAAACTTAAGGGTCGCCCAGAGCAGCCTAGAGCTCGACCGGAACCCATTCGTCGTGATTGCAGATAAAAGCCTCGGGGTCCTCGACGCTAAAGAAGACGAGCGTGGGGTCGTTAGGCCCCTCATAGTGCTCGCTCAAGCGCTCAAGATGCTTCCACCCGGCCTCGCGCATTTCATCCGAAGCCCGGTCGTCCAGACCCGCACGCCCGCGCAGGATCAACCAACCATGGCCCGGCCACCAACTCGTGGCCTCAAAGCGCTGGTTTTGCAGCAGCTCTTGCCACACATCTTTGGTGCGCGCCGTTACAAACCACAGCTTGCCGTCCTGAATCTGCGCAAACGAGAACGGACGCACATGCGGCTGCCCGTCCACGCTCGTCGCTAGGTACCACGCCGGCACCGACGTCAGATACTCCAGCACCGTATTCAATCCGTCCACGTTTCCTCCTGTCATCTGACCAGTCTTTTTGGAATGGGCAGCTAATTTGGGAAATTAAAGTTCGAGGAGCTCTTCGCTGCCGTCGATATCGCAGAACCGTGCGGCGATGTTGCGGACCGAGAAGAACGCAAGGCGGCCATCGTTGGCACTATCGTGTTGCTCGCCAATGCCCACCATGTGCTTAAAGCCCGTCTGGCGCACCTTGTCACTCACGAATGCATCGTCCTCGAGTGCGGCCTCGCCAGTTAACACGATCCAGCACTCCCCCGGCTTCCAGCCCGATACCTCAAACTTGGGATTCTTGCTCAACTCCGCCCACACGTCCTTGTCGCGCGACGTGCAAAACCACAGCTTGTCGTTATCGACCATGGCAAACGAAAACGGCCTCACGCGGGGCTGATGCCCGTCGTTTGCATCGGTCGTGGCAAGATACCACGCCGGAATGCGTCTGAGATACGAGCAGACGCGCTCGAGCTGAGCCGTGCGATCGATGTCGGTCATAGAGACCCCTTTCTTGCGCTCGAATCGAGCTTAGACGAGTTGAAGATTGATAACGACAACGCATGCCACCAGCAGCGCCATCGCCACCGCGGCCAGTGCATCCCCGCGACCAAACGTAAGCGCATGCAGACGCGTGCGTCCCCGCTCGCCGTGATAGCAGCGCGCATCCATGGCGGCCGAAAGCGTCTCGGCATGACGGAACACGCCAGTAAACAGCGGAATCGCCACACTGCCGAGCATGCGCACGCCACCGAGCGGACCGCCCGTCACGCGCGCGCCACGGCTTGCCTGTGCATCGGCCGTCTGTTTCATCTCGGTGGCAAATTGTGGCATAAACCGCAGCGCGATACCCATAATCATGCCGAGCTCGTGCGCCGGAAGCCCCACGCGCGCGAATGGTGCGAGCAGGCGCTCAAAACCCGCGGTGAGGTCGAGCGTCGGCGTGGTGAGCGTAACGGCGCTCATGCCGGCCATCATCATCGTCAGACGACACGCCATAAACGTCGCAGAACGCAGCGAGCCCTCGCTCACCTGCAAAAAGCCAAACTGCCACAGGATGCGGCCACTCTGATCGGAAAACAGATTGAGCACCGCGACCACCACGACAATCGCCAGCAGTGGTGCCATCGACGATAGGACCCGACGCAACGGAACCCGGGCCGCGACATAGACCAGCACGACAAAAATTGCGATCGGAACCAGCCCGCGGAAGCTGCCGACGGTGAGCGCAGTGATCAGAAATGCGAAACCTAGGAGCAACTTAGTGCGCGGATCCAGACGATGCAGCGCGCTTTTCCCCGGATAGTAGCTGCCAAATGAGAATGCCTCCATTAGCAGCCCTCCTCTTGCGTGGCCATCTTGGAACCAGCCTGACGCGACGCCCTCAAAGGTCCGTCCGCGCAGCCTAGCAGTATGCCGGCCAACTCGTCGGCCAGCGACTCAACCGTATAAAGCTTGTCGCAGCGGAGCGGCACACCGGCTTGCACGAGCGACAATGCCATGCGCTGCGCAGCGGGAACACCCAAGCCGATCGATTTGAGCTCGTTCGCGTGCGCAAAAACCTGTGCGGGCGTTCCCTCGGCAAACACCGCGCCCTCGTTCATCACAACGATACGGTCGCAGCAATTGGCCAGGTCATCCATGCTGTGCGAAACCATGACAACGGTCAGGCCCTCACGATGGAGCCGATCGATGAGCTCCAGGAAATCCCTGCGCGCAGCCGGATCGAGCCCCGCCATGGGCTCGTCGAGCACCAGGACCTCGGGCTCCATGGCGAGCACGCCGGCAAACGCCACGCGGCGCTGCTGACCGCCCGAAAGCTCAAAGGGGCTCTTGTCGCCTATCGCAGCAAGGTCGAGGCCCACGCGCGCAAGCGATGTTGCGACACGGCGAACAACCTCGTCTTGCGGCAGGCCAAGGTTGCGCGGGCCAAACGCCACGTCCTGCGCCACGGTCTCGGCAAATAGCTGGCGCTCAGGATACTGAAACACCACGCCGACCTTGGCCTTAACCGCGGCGGCGCCTTTCTTGCTTGATAGGTCGAGCCCCAGTGCGCAAACGCTCCCCTCCTGTGGACGAATCAGCCCGTTGAGGTGCTGAACCAGCGTTGATTTACCCGAGCCGGTATGACCCGCCAGGCCCAGAAACTCGCCGCGACGCACCGTCAGCGAAACATCACGTAGCGCCCAGGGGCTGTTTGGATCGTTGCCCCAAAGAGCCTGTTTGCCCGATGCGCCCACAGTGGTCGAGCGCTTGCGCCATCGGCGGCGCTCGCGGGCGCTCAGCGTGTAACTATGCGAGAGGTGCGAAATCTCGATGACGGGTTCCGACGCGACCATCCCGTCGGCTGCAGAGGATTCATGGTCAAGCACACGAGAATCGGATGCGGAGGGCCGCCCAGCGACGTCCGCCCCGCTCCGCTCAGCATAAACCTGTGCAATCTCGGCGACCATATCCGCCTCACGCACCTGCGCGCAAACGGGTACGCCCTTCGCGCGGAGTGCCCTACCTAGACAGCACGACGCCGGCATATCCAGGTTGAGCTGGGCAAGTTCGTCCGCCCGCGTCAAGATTTCCTCGGGCGCACCGAGCATGGCAACGCGCCCCGCCCGAAACACCGCGACACGATCGGCCTCGGCGGCCTCTTCCATAACGTGCGTAATCATCACGATGGTCATGCCGCGATCGTGCAACGCGCGGCAGACCTTCATGAGGCCCTTACGTCCACGCGGATCGAGCATCGAGGAAGCCTCGTCCAATATGAGCACACGCGGTTCCATGGCGAGCACGCCGGCAAGCGCCACGCGCTGCTTTTGGCCGCCCGAAAGTGCATGGGTCTCGTGGCGCTCAAAGCCCACCAGGCCCACACCCTTCAGCGCCTCGCGTACGCGCTGCGCAATTTGCGCCGATGGCACGCCAAGGTTTTCGGGACCAAACGCAACGTCATCTTCGACAAGCGTTGCCACCAGCTGATCGTCGGGATTCTGGAACACCATGCCCGCGGTCGAACGAATGTCGTAGACCAACTCGGGATCGGATGCATCCATGCCGTTGATACGCACCGTTCCTGCATCGGGCTGCAGCAGCGCATTCAGATGCTTGGCAAACGTCGACTTGCCCGACCCATTGCCGCCGAGGATGCAGAAAAACTCGCCATCCTCGATGTTCAGATCGATACCGTCGAGCGCCGGCGTGACACCGTCATAGCTAAAGGAAACGCCTCGACAATCAATCATGCGCGGCCTTTGACCTGGTTCTTTTTAGGCGTGATGAGGTTGGAGACCGCCTTGTACACTGCAAGCGTGAGCACCGAGTTGAGCACGGTCTTGATAAGGTTGAACGGCAGCACGGCAGGAACCATGAGCGGAGCGATCGCATCGACCGAGCCATACCAGAACCATACGCCAATGGTAAGGTTTGCGACCATAGACAGTGCCGTAGCGGCAATGACACCGAACACCAGGCCAATCACGGCACCCTTATAGGTATGCATCTTCTGGTAGACGATAGCCGCGGGCAGAATGTAGCCCAGCGTGGCAACCAGGTTCATAAGCGCACCGACCCAGTCACCCGTGGTGAGCGCGTGAATAACGATAGCCATAGCGGCAACAGCAGTACCGGTGCCGGGACCATACGCAAAACCGCACACCATCGCCGGCACCAGCGACGGGTCGTAGGTCAAAAACGGCGCCGAAGGAAGGATGGGCAGCTGCACGTACATAAACAGGGCGCCCAAGGCGCACATCAGCGCCATGGTAACGAGCTGTTTGGTGCTCCACCTATTCGTGTTCTCAAAATGGATATGCTGCGACTGTTCAGACATAAGATCACCTGCCTCTTTCATCCGGACTCTAACCGTTGGTACTGGGATCTCACCAGTTCAGCCGGCATGCGAACCAACGCACGCACGGGTCGCGGACTCATCGGCTCGGACGCAGGTACCGCGCCTGCGCCACGGCGCCCCTCTGGCACCGTCCGATTTACCGCCAGTGGGGAATTTCACCCCGCCCTGAAACAGCAATTCCAAGTCTAGCACGGGCAGGCTTTCGCGCAAGTACGCCAAAGGTAATTTATGGTGGGGATCAGTTGCCGCAACAACCACGTTCCCCACCCATCCCACAGTAACGCGCCTTTCGCGCAAAGCGCGAAACAGCGTCCGGGATACGTATCCCCAACAACCATGTCCTTCTCCGCGAGCCGACCTCAAGGCCGTAAACGTAGGGAATCCGGGGGCGTGACGGGGCTTCTCTCCGGAACATTCCGCAGGACGCAAAGAGGCTCCGCAGCGCGAAGCGCGATGCGGAGCCTCTTTGCATGTCCGAGGACGTTCCGGAGAGAAGCCCCGTCACGCCCCCGGATTCCCGGTGGGAGTTCTAGACCTTGTCGGCCTTAGTACATACCGCCGCCCTGCTGACCAGCGGTAGCAGCAGCGATAGCATCCTCAAGCTGAGTGTTCTTGGGCACATCGGAAACCGTGGCCTCGGTGATGAGGATCAGGCTGGCGACAGAAGCAGCGTTCTGCAGGGTGACGCGGCTGACCTTGACGGGGTCGAGGACGCCCATCTCGATCATGTCGCCCCACTCGCCGCTGGCAGAGTTGAGACCCTGGCCAGCGGGCAGCTCGGCGACCTTGTCGACCACGACAGCGCCCTCAAAGCCAGCGTTCTTGGCAATGGTTGCGACCGGAGCGGTCAGAGCCTTCTTGACGATGTCGACGCCGATCTTCTCCTCGGGGTCGTCGATCTCGACTGCATCGAGCGCAGGCACAGCGTCCATGAAGGCGACGCCGCCGCCAGCGACAATGCCCTCCTCGACAGCAGCGCGGGTTGCCTGCAGGGCGTCCTCGACGCGGTGCTTGATCTCCTTGAGCTCGGACTCGGTGGCAGCGCCGACCTTGATGACGGCAACGCCACCGGAGAGCTTGGCCAGGCGCTCCTGGAGCTTCTCGCGGTCGAAGTCAGAGGTGGTGTTCTCCATCTCGCCCTTGATCTGAGCAATACGGGCGTCGATGGCCTCCTTGGAGCCAGCGCCGCCGACGATGACGGTGTTGTCCTTGGAGATGGTGACGGACTTAGCGGTACCGAGCATATCGGCGGTGATGTCAGCGACCTTCACGCCCAGCTCGTCCAGAGCAGCCTGACCACCGGTGAGGACGGCGATGTCCTCGAGAATGCGCTTGCGGCGATCGCCGTAGCCCGGAGCCTTGACGGCGCAGACGTTGAGGGCGCCGCGGATCTTGTTGAGGACGAGGGTGGGCAGAGCCTCGCCGTCGATGTCCTCAGCGATGATGAGCAGGCCACGACCAGCGCGCTGGACAGCCTCGAGAACAGGCATGATGTCCTGGACGCTGGAGATCTTCTGGTCGGTGATGAGGATGTACGGATCCTTCATCACGGCCTCCATGCGGTCGTTGTCCGTGACGAAGTAAGCGGAGACGTAACCCTTATCGAACTGCATGCCCTCGACGGTGTCGATGGTGATGTCGAACGTCTGGGAATCCTCGACGGTGATGACGCCGTCCTTGCCCACGACTTCCATGGCCTCGGCGATCTTCTCGCCGACCTCGGGGTCACCGGCGGAGATGGTACCGACGGAAGCAATCTGCTCCTTGGTCTCGACCGGCTTGGCCTGCTTCTTCATCTCGGCGACGGCGGCGTTGACGGCCTTGTCGATGCCGCGACGGATGGCCAGCGGGTTGGCGCCAGCGGCGACGTTGCGAAGACCGTCGTTAACGATGGCCTGAGCGAGCAGGGTTGCGGTGGTGGTGCCGTCACCCACGGTGTCGTTGGTCTTGGTGGCGACCTCCTTCACCAGCTGGGCACCCATGTTCTCAATGTTGTCCTCGAGCTCGATCTCCTTGGCGACGGAAACGCCGTCGTTGGTGATGGTCGGGGCACCGAACGTGCGCTGCAGGGCGACATAGCGACCCTTGGGGCCCATGGTGACGGTAACGGCATCGGCCAGAGTGTTGACGCCCTTGGCAAGCTTAGCGCGGGCATCGGTATTGAACGTAATGTTCTTTGCCATGGTAGGTAATCCTCCAAAAGAAATGTGACTCACGTCGCCGCTTCCGAGTCCTATGCGGCGACCGCGTTCAAAGACGAATCAGAGAGCCTGATGAGACTAGGCCTCGACGACGGCGTAGATGTCGTCGGCGCGCATCAGCAGATACTTCTCGCCGTCGACCTTGACCTCGTTGCCACCGAACTTGCCGTAGATGACAACGTCGCCTTCCTTGACGTCCATGGGGATGCGCTCACCCTTGTCGTTGACCTTGCCAGCGCCAACGGCAACGATGGTGCCGCGCTGCGGCTTCTCCTGAGCGTTGCTGGCGATATACAGACCAGAAGCGGTCTTCTGCTCGGCCTCGTCGGGCTTGACCAGAACACGATCTGCAAGCGGCTTCAAAGACGACATGCTTGTCTCCTCCTTTTTGGGCCGCGTGGTTATGCCACGCGAATTAACCCTATTTGTTTGCGTACGCGTTGAATGGTACCCACGAATGGCGGGTTATACAACACAGAGTCAAAAAATCTTATTTTTTGGCACTTAGATTTTCTGAATGCCGGGGGGATAACTTGTGCGCAGCTCCCGTGTGGCGCCGGAGGGGCGGGGCATAAGGTTTCCTGCTCGGGCAGTCCTGCTCGCACGAAGGCCACATTACGTGGCCTTCGGCTCGTGCGGAACTCGCGATAAACCTTATATCCCGCCCCTCCGGCGCCACACGGGAGCCAAGTTAACTAGTTCGGGCGCGGCATTCAGAAACGTCAGTGCAGCAAAATGGCGATGCGGATAGGAACATGGGCATGGCTTTCGCTGCACGCACGGGTCCCCTGGGGAGCACCGTGCATTTTTGGGAGTATTCAGCAGACCAGGATGGCTGTATACGCGCCAGACACATCTTATTGGTCCCAAGGACGCCTTCGACCGGCGATTTGGGTCGGCAGGCAGACCCCATCAGGGCATAAAGGCATGCCTCGTGCCTGCCCGGACGCCAAAATGACGTCAATCCCCATGACATTACCCGACCGCAACGGCGCCGGCAGAGCTCGCAGTGCTGAATACTCCGTTTTTTGCACGGCCCAGGCGGGGGTACATCAGGGCCAGAAAGAACATCCCAACCTTTTTATGCAATCTGTAATGGGAAGTATGCAAAACACCATGAGGCAGCATTGCAAATGTCCAATTTGAACGCGCGGGGCAGCAGCGCCTCCACCCCACGCACAAATCCGGCAGAGCAGGGACGCTCATAACGAGTCCCCACCGATATGCAGACGTGGCTCGAGCGCCATCCCAAAATAAGTCGCCCGGGCCGCGTTTAACGACACGGCATGAGCATCAGCGCTCGTAGATGAGGTTACCGGCTAGGTAGGTGGCCTGAACCTTGGTGGCTTGCAGCTCTTGGGGGTCAACGGTGAGCGGGTTTTGGTCCAAGACTACCAGGTCAGCATACTTGCCGGGCTCCAAGCTGCCGAGGTTTTGCTCGTCGCCTGCTGCATAGGCGCTGCCCAAGGTGTAGTTGCGCAAAGCCGTTGCCGCGTCGATGCGCTCGCTCGGCAACCAGCCGCCCTCGGGCCAGTGGCTTTTGGGGTCCTGGCGCGTGATAGCCGTGTAGAGCACGTCCATGCTGGTAACGGGCGTGATGGGGCTGTCGGTACCGAAGGCTTGGCGAATGCCGCGCTGCTTATAGGTTGCGAACGGCCACATGATGCGGCTGCGCTCCAAGCCCAAATCGCGCTCCGGTCCACCCGGGTCGAGCGTAATGTGGCAGGGCTGGCTCGAGGCGACGACGTTGAGCTTGCGCAGGCGGTCGATGTCCTCGGGCAGGAGGTTCTCCAGGTGCTCGAGCGTGTTGTGGCCGTGCTGGGGCAGGCCGTACAGACCGGCGGCTTCCTCGAAGATATCCAGCGCGGCATGAATCGCACCGTCGCCGATAACGTGGATGCGCACGGCGCGGCCGCGCTCCGCAGCCGCCAGAACCAGCTTGCGCATGCGCTCGGCGGAAACCGTCAGACGGCCTTGGTCGCCCGGGAAGCGCGGATTGGTATAGGGCTCGGTGAGATATGCCGTATGTTCGCTCGACACGCCGTCAAAGAACTGCTTAAAGCCCGGGGCCGAAAGCAGTGCGTTGTTCGCGTAACGTGCCTGCAGCTCTTCTAGACGCGACTGGTCATCCAGCAGCGTGGGGAACAGATGGGCACGAATGCCCAGCTTGCCGGCTGTCTGCAGTTTGTCGTAGACGTCGTCGCGGATAAAATCGCAGCCCGGCATGGGCATGAGCGACATGTCGCAGATCGAGGTGATGCCCTGCTCGGCCATGCGCCTCATTTGATCGGCGTAAGCGCTTGCGATGCGATCTTCGCCCAGCCACTCAAGGCAGCGCGGCAACAGCTGCATGGCGGCCGCCTCGTGAGCAATGCCCGTGAGCTCACCGTTTGCGTCCTTGTCGTAGCTGCCGCCCGCTGGCGGCTCGCTATCGCGCGTGACGCCGAGCGCCTCGAGAGCGCGACTGTTGAGCCACAGCGTGTGGCCGTCGCCCGAGTACATAACGCAGGGACGATCGGGAAATACCGCATCGAGCGACGCCTTGGTAGGATGCTCGGGCGGGTCCCAACGGTAGTCGCGCCAGCCCTGCGTCACAACCCAAGCGTCGTCGGGCAGATCCTGGGAAAACTCGAGCACGTGCTGCACCAGCGCCACCTCGGACGTGCCCCCATCCATGAGCATATACGGCGAGGAACCGACCGAGGTATGAAAGAAGTGCAGATGAGCGTCATGGAAACCGGGGCAGACAAACTGCTCGCCGTAGTCGATAACCGGCGTGGCGGCAGGCGCGGCGGCGATCACGTCATCGGGCTTGCCGACTGCGACGATACGGTCGCCTGCGATGGCAATCGCCAGCTCACGGGCGGTATCGATGCCATCTTGCGAGGTAAAGACGTTCTTAGAGCGGATAATCCGATCGATATGTTGCATGGGCATCCCCATCTCTGGCAGGAAATTCAACACCCCCGAGTGTACTCCACCGCCACAGCTGCAAAACGTCAAGCGGTAAACGGCACCTTTCCCAACCCCAACGGCCCCACCTGCCCCTTGGGGACAGGGTAGAAATGGTAGATTTCAAGCTTGAAAGCCGCATCCAAGGCTGCGTGCACAAGCAATTTGGACCTGTCAAGGTTACGGAGGTATCCATTTCTACCATTTCTGCCCCGTCCCCAAGTGGCAGGTGGCATACTGGAAAGAGCCTGTACGATTTTGCGATAAACCAGCAAGGAGCAAATCGACCATGACGAAGACCAAGGCACAGCAGATTATGGCAGCGACCGAGGCCCGCGCGGCTGATGACGTCACCGCAGCCATCCAAGATATCGCCGCCGAGTTTGAGCCCTACATCATCAAGCAGCGCCGGCACTTCCATAAGCACCCGGAGCTGAGCCTCGCCGAAGAGCGCACGACTTCTGACATCGCCAACCAGCTCGACGCCATGAATATCCCCTACGAGCGCCCGCTTAAGACGGGCCTGGTGGCGACCCTTCGCGGCACCGCACCCGACGCCTACCGCGAGGACGGCACGCCGCGCCGCCGCATCCTGCTGCGCGCGGATATCGACGCCCTACCCGTCACCGAGCAGACCGGCGAGGAGTTCGCCAGCGTCAACGAGGGCTGCATGCACGCCTGCGGCCACGACTGCCACATTGCCATGATGCTCGGCACGCTGCAGATCCTGCGCCATATGACCGACGACATCCACGGCGAGGTCCGCATCGTCTTCCAACCCAGTGAGGAAAACGGCCAAGGCGCCAAACTCATGATCGGCACGGGTGTGCTCGACGGCGTCGATGGCGCCTACGCCGCACACATCTGGAGTGAGGTCGACGCCGGCACCGTAAGCTGCGAGCCCGGTCCGCGCATGGCCAATACCGACTGGTTCCGCATCGATGTCCGCGGCACCTCGTGCCACGGCGCCATGCCCCAGCGCGGCCACGACGCCGTCATGGTGGCGGCCGAGATCGTCAACGCCCTGCAGACCATCGTTTCGCGCGAGATCAGCCCCTACGAGCCGGCCGTCATTACCGTCGGCGAGCTGCACGGCGGCACCGCGCGCAACGTTATCGCCGGTACCGCCTACCTCGCCGGCACGGTGCGCACCTATGGCGATTCGACGCACGAGGAAATGCCCGAGCTCATGCGCCGCATCGTAGAGCACACTGCGGCGGCCCTGGGCGCCGAGGCTGAACTTACCGACTACACCATCGCCAACTACAAGGTCGAAAACGACGTCGCCTCGAGTGAGCGTTGTCGTCAGGCCGTGGTCAAGTGTCTGGGTGCAGCCGGCGAAGGCCATTATCGCGGCACGCTTTCGGGCGAGGATTTTTCGGAGTACCTGCGCCGTGTACCGGGTGTGCTTGCCTTTGTGGGCACGCGCAACCCCAAGATTGGCGCCACGTACGCCCAACATTCCTGCTTCTACAAGATCGACGAGACCGTGCTGGCTAAGGGCTCCATGGTGGCCGCTCAGTATGCTATCGACTTTTTGGCCGAGCCCACGCAAGAGGAGCTCGACGGCCCCACTATCGCCGCAGTCGCCGAAACCAATCCCGATCTGGCAGCCAAGTTACGCTCTGCCAAGGCAACGGCCGCCGAGGCCCGCGACGCCATGCACGACGCCCGCACCGCTCGCCATGCCGCGATCAAGGGCATCCACGAAGCTCGCGCCGCCGCTCGTCACGAGGAGAAGCACAACGAGTAGTCGAATCGCGACCATCTCGCAGCCGTAGCCACATCGCGATGTCAAAGCGGGGGCGGACGTTTCGACACGTCCGCCCCCGCTCATTCGTCAAGCACTATTTCTACCATTTCTACCCCATCCCCAAATGGCAGGTGACAGGGCTACTCGTCTTGCGGGTCCTCGTCGGAGCTTGGCGCGGGTTCCGTCTCGGGCTCGGGCTCCGTCGTGGGCTCGGGCTCCGTCGTGGGCTCGGACTCCGGCGCAGATCCCGGGGCAGACTCAGGCTCGGGCTCAGGCGCGACATCCGGAGCGCTGTAACCCGAAGGAGCGGACTTCTTCTCGAAGGGCAATACAAACGTCAGGACGTCGTCCTTATCCTCGTCGGCCCACTCGCTTGCATAACGTGCGACCCAATAGCCAACGGCACGGTGCTTGAGCATCTTGCCAAAGACCGTTAGAAATACGGTGACGAAAGCGATCAGCACCAGGAACAGTACGAGTGCGATGCCACCGCCGGCAACAATTGCCTCAATACCCGTAGGACGATAGTAATAGCTATACATACCGACAGAGGCAATGGCGCCAAAGACCGCCGTCAAGATCCATGTGACAACGTTGGCGACCAGGCCCGTCAAAAACTCGGGAAGGAATGAAGCACAGAACAGCTTGGTCTTATTGTTCTTAAAGGCCGCCCAGACCTTGTCGAGCGAAAACGCGCTCTCGACGCGACCGGTCACCGCAAAGTGCATCACGGCGATATCGGCGAACATCTTAAAGAAGACTCCCAGGACCGCCGTGGCAATCATAGCCAGGACAAGCAGGCCAAGCGAGCCAAACAGCGCAGCCTCGAGCGCATAAGAGCCGTAATGCGAATACGAGCCCGCCGCGCCAATTACCACGCTCTCCACCAGCGAAAGCACTACGCCAATAACGGGAATGGCAGCGATAATCTCGAGCACGACCGAAATAACACTCGAAAAGACCCCGAGGCCAAACGATGTGGAACGCATCAACGGACGATCCATGCCGTCATCGATCTTAAGCGACAGGTCGCGACCCCACTCGATGCCAAAGCCCGAACCGCACACACTCGCCACGCAGGCGGCCAAAAAGCCGATGGCAGCTGCAATACCGCCGATAACGGGAATGAACAGCACGAGCACCGACACGACACAGATAAGCGCCGGCAAAAAAGCAATCTGGCACACGCGCTGCAGCACGACCGGAGTCTTGGTCATGTCTTGGAACGCCTGAGCCACACAGCCCTTTGGCGCATTCGCCACGGGCGGTTGCGGAACAAACTGCTGGGGCTGAGACTGTCCCTGGGGAGCGGGGCCGGCGGCCTTGCCCTCGGTATTAGGGGCACCGCACACGCCGCAGAACTTGTCGTTATCGCCCATGGGGGCGCCACACTGCGAACAGAACATCGAAATCATCCCTTCGTATCTAGAGTGAACCACCTGGATCGCAAACGACGTCTTTGGCAACATTATCGCGCAATGTGGGGACAAATACCCCAAGATGACCGATTTGAAACGTTGGCGGCTTTATTCAATGGTTCGAAGGGTATATCCGCGCTAGTTCGTGCCGCGGAAGCCCTTGCCCACGATCTCGGAGCTGTCAACGATCGTGATAAACGCATCTGGATCGATATCGCGGGTATAGCGGCGCAGTTGCACTGCTTCGCGACGGCTCAGCACGCTCATGATCACCGTCACGCAATTGCCCGAGAAGGCACCGTAGCCGCGGCTGATCGTTGCCGTGCGGTTGAGATGCTTGACGATAAACTCCTCGACTTTGCGTGGCTCGGCGCAAATAATCGTACAGACCTTGCGCAAGTGAATGCTCTCGATGGCCTTGTCGACCACAAGCGTCTTGGCAAACAGGCCGAGCACGCAGTACAGGCCAACGCGCGGACCGTACAAAAAGGCCGCGATGGTCACGATGCCGATATCGACCAGTAGCAAGGCGCGTCCGATCTCGAGCGTCGTGCGACGCTTGAGGATCATGGCAAGGATATCGGTGCCGCCCGTTGAGGCGCCAATGTCAAAGACAATGGCACTGCCCAGCGCCGGCAAAATCACGGCAAAGCACAGGTCGAGCCACATATCGCCCGTCATCGAAACATCCGTCGGAATGAAGAGCTCAAACAGCGAGACGTAGGCCGAAAGCGCAAACGAGGCAAAAACGCTCCAAAGGATTGCCTTGCGCTCCAAAAAGATAAAGCCCAAGACGACGAGAACCGCGTTGATAATCCACATAAAGACGCCGACGGGCAGAGTCGGGAACAGCGTGGAAAGAATGACCGACACGCCCGAGGTTCCGCCAAAAGCAAAATGATTAGGGGTTTTAAACGCAACGATGGCGAACGCCGTGAGGATCAGGCCCAGATTGAGCTCGGCGAAAAAGCGCGGGAAGCCCGGCTCCTGGCTGCGCTTGCGGCCGGCGCGCTCGCCACGTTCGATATCCTCGCGACCGACAACGCGCTCCATCGGCACCACGGGAGGACGATGCACCTCCTCGGCGGCACGCGACGCCGCCTCTGCCGCAGCGGCCTCAATCGCCCATGCCTTGCTTTCTGTTTCGTGCTCGTCAGCCATTACGGCAACCCCTCGTTAACGATTTGGAAACAATGCGCCCATTAGGGTAACGCGGAGCGCGAAGATTGCAACCCCTAGTTAGACGAGCGGTATGACTACATCGAGGGCATATAGAAAACGGTCGACCGCACTTTTGCTTGCGCGGTCTACCGTTTAGCGTTTTCGCAGGTAAAACCTATCGAAACAAACCTGTCCCTATTTGGTAGGTTACTCGTGCTGGCTGGTGCGGTGCTCGTACTCCTCGGGGGTGATGACATCCTCGATGCGCAGGTTGACGCCTGCCACCTCAAGGCCGGTCATCGCGGCCAGACGCTCGGTCACGCGCGCCTTAACGTCGTCGAAAATCGCGGGTGCGTAGGCGCCGTACTCGATAATGACGGAAATGTTGACGACCACGCGGTTGTCATCGGTGACCTCGACCGTCACGCCCTTGGTCAGGCTCTCGGCACCAAACTGCTCCTGCACAAAGTGCATAAGGTTGCCCTTCATGCCCAGGACGTGCGGCACCTCGCGGGTGGCCATGGCAACGATCTTCTCGATCACACCGTTGGAATAGGTCAGCGAATCCTCGGACTCGTCCGCTTCCTCATCATCCTCGTCCGCATCGTCGGCGGGCTCGGCCTCGACGAGCGCCCCGTCCTCGAGCGTTACATCCTCAGCCTCGGCGGTGACGGTCTCGTCTGCCTCGAGCTCGGTATCGGCCACATCGACCTTCGTGTTAAAAGCCATGGTTCCTCCTTATGCCCACCGCACACGCGGCGGTCGAATACATACTAGCGGCCGCTAAACAGACGGCCGAAGAAGTTGACGATCCCGTTCTCGCCGTCACGGATCTGGCCAATCACGGCGCCGATCAGCACAAAGAATGCGATGACGAGTGTATCCCACAGGCCGAGCGTGAGCACCAGCACGGCGAGCACAAAACCAGCGACGGCCCCGAGCGTGGTGTTGGGATGACGGACGGCATAGCTCCAGATGGCCGCCCCCGTACCCTTGATGAGACCCATGGCCTCGTCAAAGTCGTTGGCGGCGCTGTCGTGCTGCTCGCCGGCCTCGGGGGTGGTGTCGGCGGACTCGCCTGCCGGCGTAGCGTTCTGGTCGATCGTCAAGCGCGGGGTGCGGACGGTCTTGTCTTGATTGGTATCACTCACCGGAAACCTCCACGGTCTGGACGGTAGTCTTGGACGGCAATAAACGGACGCGCGCGGTCGTGCCCGGCGTGCCGAGCATGGTGTCGCAGGCCTCCTCGATACGTTGCTGCATCGCGGTTGCAAGGGAGGCCACGTCCCGGTCGTCGAGCGCGATGGCTTCGACCTTAAAACGAACGTGCGACTCGTCGGAGCCTTGAACGCGCGCCTCGATACGCTCAACCATCACGCGATCATCGCACTCCGCCGCGGCACGGGCGCACGAGGAAAGCGCTGCGAGGGTGACCTCGATGTTGCGCTCCCCCGCCGGATGCACGCAGGACGGCTCGCGACGCGCGAACATCAGGCGGAAAAACCCGATGAGCACGCCAAGTGCCACGATGGCGGCGCACACCGTAACGACGACGCGAGGCATGGTGTCACGCAACAGCAGCATAAAGCGATACGTATACGGTCCCCAGAACTGGCAGACAAGCGTGCCCAGCGCCACGATGGCGGCGGCAAGGTACACGATTGCTAGGGCTCGTTTGAGTACGCGCACGCGCGCTCCCTTCAGGTTTCGGTCCGCAGAATGCAAAACGATTCGCATCATTATAAAAGAGCCGGGTCCGGTGCCATACGCACGCGGATCCGGCTCATCTATTCCACGAGGCTTGTATGCTCGCTTCATTATGCCCAGATATGCACGGCTTAACCCGTGCAGGCGCTACTCCTCCTCGAGGGCAGCGATGACCTCGTCGGTCATGTCCATGGTGCTGTAAACATCCTGAACGTCGTCGAGCTCCTCGAGACGGTCGATGAGGCGCTGGACCTTCTTGGCATCGGCGCCGGAGACCTCGGTCGGGGTGGTCGGAACCATAGTGGTCTCGGAGCCCTTGACCTGGATGCCCTGCTCCTCGAGCGCCTTGGAAACAGCCATGACGTCGTTGGCGGCGGTCCAAACGATCCACTCCTCGCCGGCGTCCTCGTAGTCGTCACCACCGGCCTCGGCGATAGCCATCATGAACTCTTCCTCGTCACCGGCAGCACCGTTGGCGATCATGGTCTCCTTCTTGGCGTTCTCGTCCAGGATCTCCTTGGCGACGACGATCTGGCCCTTGCGCTCAAACTGGAAGGCGACGGAACCGGAGGTGCCCAGGTTGCCGCCAGCGTGGGAGAAGGCGGAACGGACATCGGCGGCGGTACGGTTGCGGTTATCGGTCAGGCAGTCGACGTAGACGGCAACGCCGGCGGGACCATAGCCCTCGTACACGATGTTCTCGTAGACGGCGGCATCGGCACCCGAACCGAAGGCCTTGTCGATAGCGGACTTGATCTTGTCCTTGGGCATGGACTGAGCCTTAGCCTTGGCAACGGCAGCGGCGAGGCTGGCGTTGTTCTCGGGCAGCGGGTCGCCGCCAAGACGGGCAGCAACGGTGATGTTGCGGCTCAGCTTGGAGAAGAGGGCGGAACGCTTGGCGTCCTGCGCGCCCTTACGATGCTTGGTTGTGGCCCACTTAGAGTGTCCGGACATACGTGTCTCCTATCGGTTTCGACCTAAAGCCCAGCGCAGATGCTCGGGCAATATAAACAAACGTCGTTATGATATACCTACTGGCCTGCGAGATAAACCCCAAAATGAAGGCGTCGTGATGATGCAGCCCCTTGGTGCAAAGTAACCTGTCCCCTTTGCACCAAGTTAGAACCAGAGAAGGTCGCTGCGGGTGATGGTGGCGCCGATGGCGAAGGGCATGCAGGCGATGACTGGATACAGGTAGCGCATGTAGGTCGAGCCGTTGCAGGGACCGATCAGGCACACGGCGAGCACGCCCAGCAGCGGCACCCAAATGGCCAGCCCGCGCCACGAATGACGACGTAGCAGATAGACCACCACAGCGATCATGATCCACACATAGGTGGCCGAGCTCATGGTGAGCGAGATAAACGGGATGCGTTGTACTGCCACGCGATACAGGTTGATCAGGTGGTCGCACCAGCGCACAACCTTGCTATCGACCGGATGGAAGTCGAAGTACTTGAGGTTATCGGGCTTCGCCATGATCTCGGCACTGCGCGCCGTGCTGTAGACCCACGCATCGCGGGCACTCGGATAAAAGTAGCCGTAGTAGTTATTGATGAGCGCCGAGATATAGCACTCGGGATCCTTTTTGAACATCTGGGCCCACACCTCAAAATAGGCCTTGATGTCCTCCTGCGAGGCGTACTCGTTAAAACAGTTTTTTACGGCATCCGACTTGTCGGGGTTGTAGCGACGGCCCAGATTCTCGTACTTGAGCACACGGTCGATCACGGCACGTTCCTTATCGGTCACCAGACCGTCGCAGGGAGCTTCCTCAATCGTGCCGTCGTCTTTGACCTTGGGGTTAACGCCCGAATTAAGGCCGTCGTGCTTTTGGACGAAGCGCGCCGTCTGTTGAAACGGAATCGAGAGGATCTCGCGCTTGGAGCCCGGCGTGATATCGTGCGCGGGCATAAAGACCTTGGTAAAGTACATGTTGGAGGCAAGGCAGAGCACGAGCACCGCGAGAACGCCGGCCCAGCGGAAGCGCGGCGTGGCGCATGAGGGTGCGACGCCAGACTGTTTGACCACGCGACGGGCCACATGCGCGTCCCAGGCGCAAAACGCCGCCGCAATCACGCAGGCCGCCAACGGAAAGACCAGGCCGCCATTGCGCAAAAACGTGGAACCCATGGCGCCCAGCACGAGCAACAGCCAGTCGTGGCGCGCAAAGAGCACAGGCGTGCGCTCGCCCGCGCGCTCGGCATTGACATCGCGACGGGGCAGGCCACATGCCACGAGCTTGACGGTCTGAACGAGCAGTACCAGAAACGCATCGGCAAACAGTACGTCTTTGGTCAGCAGCGCCGCGTAGTTGGAGAACATCGGCATAAACGCAAAGAACAGCAAGATGACGCCGCGGACCGGCAGGCTCACGCCCAGCTTGCGCAGCGACGATATGGAATAGGCCACGCAGGCGGCCGTGATGACAAATTGGGCGCAGGTGTAGATGGCAAGACCCGCATTGGCGCTATTGAATAGCGAAAGCCCCAGCTGCACACACGAGCCGATGATGGCCGTGTGCACCACCGGATGATGGCCGTTGAGCAGCACGTTGGGGTTAAGCAGGCGCAGGTAGTCGCTCGTGCCGTTGGGGTAGTTGAACCATTGGCGAATCTGCGCGCCCGTATCTCCCATAAAGAGGCCGGGCAGCGAGGCGATAAGCGTGGGCGCCCAGACAATCATGAGTACAAGAAACGGCCCAACAAAAGGATGGACCGAGAGCTCGGCGTGGGTAACACGCCACACGCGGCCAAAATGCGCCTCCGAAAACGGAATGCGGCGAGAACTCAACCAATCCAAAAACTCAAAAGCCAGATAGAAGGACACAATCGCCAGAAGCATCCAGCCCGCGCCGCCAATCCAGGCGCAGATAACGCGCGCCTTGTCGCCCAGCACAATCTCGGCCGAATCGGTGAGGTCGTAACTGCGGCCGAACACCATGCAGACGGCAAAGAACAGCGACGGCAGCACGACCGAGGGGCGCCAAGCGTCACCGCGGCCAAAGAACACATAGCGAAACGGCAGCGTGAGTAGGCAGGCCAGCGCGAGCAGCATCACAGCGTCGGTATGGCCGGCAAATGAGAGGAGTACCTCGTAGCACACGTAAAGCATGCCCGAGGCCTTGGGATCGATCGCCAAGACCGCGTTGCTCGACACCGGGGCGGGATCGATGGAAAACGCCGTGGTCGCCAGCAGGGCGAGCAAAAATGCGACGAGCGTCTGCTTGGCGGGATAGCGCTTAAACCAAACGATGCGGGCGGCGTCGCGCGCAGCCGTTGTGGAGAGATCGGAATCCTTCACAGTCCGAAAAGCCTTTCTAGAAACCTGCCAAAAAGGGACAGGTTTATTTTGGCAGGTTTTATCTGGGGAAACGTTACGGTTCTGTCATTGTTGCCTTGCAAAACCGCCACAAAGGCGCCTGTCCCCTTTGTGGCGGTATGTGGTGGTTAGGCGTCGAGATAGATGCGCTGGGGACGGTTGCGGCGGAGGGCAAAAATGATGAGCGCCAGGCCGGCGATCACGAGTGGCAGACTCAGCAGCTGGCCCATGGTGATGACGCCGCCCAGCAGATAGCCCAGCTGGGCATCGGGCACGCGCACGAACTCAACGAAAAAGCGGACAATGCCGTACCCCATCACAAACACACCCATAAACGTACCCTGGGGCAGCAGCGGTTTTTTGCGGCTGAGCACCTGCAGAATGCAGAAGAGCACAATGCCCTCGAGAAATGCCTCGTAGAGCTGGGATGGATGGCGCGGCATATCGCCCGCGGTGCCGCCAAAGATCACGCCCCAGGGCAAATCGGTCGGCTTGCCCCACAGCTCGCCGTTGACAAAGTTGGCGCAGCGCCCCAGGCACAGGGCCAGCGGAGCACCGATAACGGCAAGGTCGGCGATGGTCCAGGCGTCGAGCTTGTACATGCGGCACACGAGCACGCCTCCGATGATGCCGCCCACCAGGCCGCCATGGAAACTCATGCCGCCTTCGTTGGTGGCAAAGATCTCGAGCGGATGCGCCCAGTAGTAGCCGTCACCGTAAAAGATGACGTAGAACAGACGGGCGCCAATGATGAGGCCAAAGACCACACCAACCACGACACTCATCAGGTCGTCGACCGTAATGTCAAAACCCCAACGACGCTGCGTTCGGTACATGACGACCGCCGTGAGCAGAGCTCCGACCACATAGGCCAAGCCGTACCAGTAGATGGTGATGGGCCCCGCCGAAATGGCGACAGGATCAAGCATATGGTAGAGGTCGTTGAGCATATCGGTCCCCCTGCTCCCTACATACAAATGCGGCCGCGGGCCTTTCGCTCGCAGCCGCACATTTGGGCATGACGTCTATGCGGAGCACATCGCCCGCGGCTTTCGCTTCTCAGAACGGCGCATACTCGTCGTACAGATCCTCGACCTCGCCGGAGGCATTGACCTGCTCGACACGCGTAACGCCGGGCACGTGCTCCTTGAGGATACGTTCAACGCCCATGGAAAGCGTCAGAGCGCTCATGGGGCAACCGGCGCAGGCGCCCTGGAGCTCCAGCTTGACGACGCCCTCGTCATCAACGCCCATATACTCCATGTCGCCGCCGTCGGCCTGCAGGTTGGGGCGAATCTCTTCAAGAACCTTCTTAAGCAGCTCTTCGTTAACAGCCACAGGGGCTCCTTTCTCACAATAACGCGGGCGCGCCCGCGGACAGAGCTATGTTACTACAGCCATGTACCCGCTCGCGAGCCGTCCATGCGCGCGGACACGACTTTCACGAGCAGTTAATTTGACGGTCAATTTGGGACGGGGCTTAATTAGCCGCTTTTGCCAACGCCCGGCGCTCGTACACGCTGCCGCTACTGCTGCGTTTGTTCCCCGGTACCAATGTGGACATCGACGATAACCTGGCGGAAGCTAATGCCACAGGAGTCGAGAATGCGGCGACTGATGCGGCCGTCGTCGGTGTCGGCGTACTTATTGTCCAGATAGACAACCTCGCCCACACCTACCTGCGCCAGGATTTTGGCACAGTCGTGGCACGGGAACAGCGTGACGTAGACCGTGGAACCCTCAAGGTCCTTGAGCGAGCCGCGGTAGTTGAGCACGGCGTTGGCCTCGGCATGAACTACGTAGTTATGCTTGTCCTGCAGCGGGTCATCGCTCGTGCCCCACGGGAAAAAGTCGTCGTTGAGCGCCGAGGGCGTACCGTTGTAGCCCACCGAAAGAATGCGGTGGTTGGTGCTGGCGATGCACGCGCCCACCTGCGTATTGGGATCCTTGCTGCGGCGCTGCGCGGCGATGGCCACGCTCATAAAGAACTCGTCCCAGCTAATAACGTCGCGGCGCTTGCCCGACGCGGTTTGATGAAGATCGTCCGACATGGCAGACACCTCCGAAATCGAAATAGTTTGGCCCATTGTAGCAGGTGAAAGGTGGGGCTGTTTCCTCCCGGCGCCGACGTCCTTGGCTTTATGCGCGGCGAGGCTTTTGGTTGATGCGGTACAGCTCGGCGAGACCCCGCAGCGTCAGCGCGTCGTCTACCGTCAGGCTGTGGCCGACCAACGCCGCGAGCGCCTCGGCATCGTCGCCGGTGATGACAATGGGCACGCTGCCCTCGCCTGCCGCCTTGGTCGAGCGCATCTCGGCAAGCACCATGTCGAGCATGCCGTCGATACGGGCCACCTCGCCCAAGACCACGCCCGAGCGCATGGCCTCGCGCGTGTTGCGACCGATCACATGCGTGGGTGCCGAGGGCTCGACTTGCGGCAGGCGCGCCGCAGCGGCCGAGAGCGAGCGAGCGCCGAGCGCCAGCCCCGGCGCGATAACACCGCCGACAAAGGTTCCGCGCGCATCGATGACCTCGATATTGGTCGTAGTGCCCAGGTCAATCACGATGCACGGAGAGCCGTAGACGGCACGGGCCGCCACGGCGTCGGCGATGCGATCGGGACCGATCTCGGCCGGGTCGTCGTAGTGCACGGGCATGCCGGTCTTAAGTCCCGGCCCCACGGTGAGCACGCGCCCCGTGCAGGTACGGGAAAGTGCCGCCTTCCACGGGCGCTCGAGCGCCGGCACCACACAGCTCAGCACTGCTGCCGCGGGAACGAGCACACCAGGCATGCCCGCATCGGCTGCCAGTGCGCCCATGACCCGCGCGAGCCTCATGCGCGCCTCATCGGCCGTAATGCTCGGCGGCGTCGTGATCTCGCACGTCGCAAGCGGGCATTCCTGCGCCGCGGCCGAATCCTCGGCAAACAGACCAAAGCGAATGAACGTGTTGCCCACGTCGACCGTCAATATATATGCGCACCCATTAAGCATCGTCGGCGCTCCTTTCGTCTGCCCAGCAGTATATCCCCGTCCCAGAATAATCATCCTTCGACTTCGCTCGAGGTAGCTAAAAAAGCCCCGTCCCAAATTAGCTGGTTTTGGCAGGGCATGGGATGGGCGATGCCGCTATACTGATGCGCGGTCGTGCGCGAGCTCACGCGGCGGCCCTTGGTAACCCGACTTCCCGCGCCGTATCCGTAGCGGCGCTTGCGGGGGAAGCGGATATACGCAAAGGAGTTCTATATGGGCAATCCCTCGAACCGCACTTCTATGCGCGGTCAACTCACGCTGCGCGGCGTCGTCATCGGCGTCCTTGGCTGCGTGATTATCACGGCAAGCTCGGCCTACACGGCCCTCAAGATGGGCGCCCTCCCCTGGCCGATCATTTTCGCTGCCGTCATCTCGCTGTTCTTCCTTAAGCTCATGGGCAATGCCAGCCTCAACGAGGCCAACGTTACCCACACCATCATGTCCGCGGGTGCCATGGTCGCCGGCGGCCTGGCGTTTACCATCCCGGGCGCCTGGATGCTGGGCTATGCCGACCAGATCAGCTGGCTCGACATGTTTATCGTGGCGCTCGCCGGCACCATCTTGGGCCTTCTGGCAACGGCGCTCATCCACCGTCACTTTATCGTGGACGCCGCGCTGGAGTTTCCCACCGGCAACGCCGCAGCCCAGACCCTGCGTGCTACCGAGGCTGGCGGCAAGACCGGCAAGCAGCTCTTTGGCTCCATGGCCATCGCAGGCATCTATAGCGTGCTGCGCGACGCCCTGGGCGTGGTGCCCAGCATGCTGTGCACGCTCAATATCCCCGGCGTGACCTTTGCCATCTACAACTCGCCCATGTTGCTGTCCATCGGCTTTTTGGTGGGCTTTGCCCCCGTCGCCTTCTGGTTTGCCGGCGCGCTGCTGGGCAACTTTGGCATTATCGTCGGCGGCACCGCTGCCGGCCTGTTCGATATTGTGACCGCGCAGGGTATCGTCAAGTCCTTAGGTATGGGCCTTATGATGGGCTTTGGCGTCGCCGTCGTCCTTAAAGATATCCTGCCGCAGGTCGCCGGTATCGTTCGCGGTCTTGCCGCCGACAGCTCCACCGACACCGACGAGCAGTCGCTCATCTCGGGCTCGCTTAAGCTCGACGCCGGCATCATCGGCCTGGGCACCGCCGCCATCGCCGTGATCATCGCCATCGCGCTCGACCTTGGCCCCGTCCCAGCCGTCATCGTCACGCTGTTCACCTTTGTCACCACCATCATGAGTGCGCAGAGCTGCGGCCAGACGGGTATCGACCCCATGGAGATCTTTGGCCTCATCGTCATGCTCATCGTAGCGGCCTTCGCGCAGCTTGCGCAGGTCAAGCTGTTCTTTATCGCCGGCATCGTGGCCGTGGCGTGCGGCCTTGCGGGCGACGTCATGAACGACTTTAAGGCCGGCGCCGTGCTGGGCACCAACCCGCGCGCACAGTGGATCGGCCAGGCCATCGGCGGCATCGTGGGCGCACTGATCGCTGCCGCCGTCATGGTCGCGCTCGTCACCGCCTATGGTCCGGACGCCTTTGGTCCCGACAAGAGCTTTGTGGCCGCGCAGGCAAGCGTAGTCGCCACCATGGTCTCGGGCATCCCGAGCGTGCCGTGGTTCGCAGGCGGTTTTATCGCCGGCATCGTCATGTATTGGCTCGGCATTCCGGCCATGATGATCGGTCTGGGCGTGTACCTGCCGTTCTACATGTCGCTCACGGCCTTCTTGGGCTCCTGCGTCAAGCTCGCCTACGACAAGTGGGCCGCACACCGCGACGCCGCCGGTCTTTCGGGCAAAGAGAAGGCTTCCAAGGATGCTGCCTTCCAGGAGCAGGGCCTGGTCGTCGCCAGCGGCCTGCTGGGAGGCGAGTCTGTCGTTGGCGTTATCCTGGCGTTTGTCTCCGTCGGCCTGAGTCTGCTGGGCTAAACCCAACAACAACGTACCCGTACAGAGCGCAGGGTCGGAGACCATCCGGCCCCGCGCTCTGTATCTGTCGAAACACTCGGCCGCAACCGCATTTGACGTCCCCCTTACCTGCTCGTCTAAGTTTCACGTCAAGATGACCACCCCGCCCGCCACGGTGTAGAGTACATGCTGCGAGCGCACCCGCGTTCCTGCGGCAATACGAGGTGGACATGGAACTCGACAAACAACAGATCAAGCGACTACGCAAACGCCATCACCGGCGCCACGGCATTCGACCTGCCCATAGTGAGGCCCTGGAGAACACCGGCCGCTTCCTAAAGCGCGCATTCAACATTCGCGAGGGTCGCGCACCCTATCACGTGATTCGCAAGCGCTTTGTAAACGGGGCGCGGCTGACCGGCTCGCACTTATGCATCCTCATCATCGCCATGCTCATCGCGAGCATCGGCCTCGATATCGACTCGGACATTGCCATCGTGGGCGCCATGCTCATCTGCCCACTCATGGGGTCGGTCCTTGCCATGGCATATGGCATCGCCACGCTCGACCGTGAGATTGCCGTCGAGGCCGTCGCCGGCCTCGCGCTACAGATGGCCTTTTGTCTGATCACGTCTACGCTGTATTTTAAGCTCTCGCCCCTTGGCACCACCACGGCCGCCATCATCGACAACTCGACGCCCACTGTGTGGGACCTTGCCGTCGCGCTCGCGGGCGGCTTTGCGGGCGGGCTGGGCAACTCGCGTGACCAGGAACCTGCCACGCTTATCGCCGGCGTGGCCGTGGCGACCGCGCTCATGCCGCCCCTGTGCGCGGCGGGCTATGGCATCGCCATTGCAAGCGGGTCACTGTTTCTCTCGGCGCTTTATGAGTTTGGCATCAACGTGGTCTTTATCGCACTGGCCGCCGAAGCCGTGCTGCTTCTTTTGCGCGTGCCGCTCAAGCGCGACCTGAACGGCGACGGTATTGTGACTGCTGAAGAAAACGCCGAGGTTAACGAGCTATCGCGCAAGGTGCGCCGCCGCATCATCGTGGGCACGGTGATCTTTGCCATCCCCTGCATTATTATGACGGCGGGGTCTATTGGCTCGGCGCAGGCCGGCGTGCAAGACGGCTACGGCGTCACTGAAACCACGCGCGAACTTGCGGCGGTGCTGCCGGGCTTTAAGGATTACACCGTCGCCGTCGAGACCTCGGCTACCGAGGGCGACAAGGAGGGCGTTGTCGAGCGCCAGACTGTCGCTCGCGTAACGACAAGCGAGACGCTCGGGGCGCACGACCGCCGTGTTGCCCGCAAGCTCATCGACCTCAACGTACCCGAACTCGATCGCGTGGAGTTTGACGTGAAGTGATGCGGAACGTGAGGTAGGCCCGGTACGAGCGCGCGCAGCCGCGGGGCACAGGCACAGCCAAGCGCAGCGCTACAGCTCGTACTTGTACACGCGGTAGATGTACTTCTCGGCTTCCATCTCGTACGTGGCAATGGGCAGTCCATAGCGATCGTACTCGGCAAAGGTCTTGGCTATGCCCGATGCCACGAGCATGCTATTCGAATCGCCGACGCGCTGCGCACTACTTACGTAACCTGAGAACGGCACTGCGATCTGGTCCACAAGCTCGTAGGTGCGCGCGGTCTCGTCCACCGTAAAAATGCGCCCAAACGAATGCGTTCCCTTGCTGTAGTCGGTCACTACCGCAGCGCCCAGCTGGCCCCAGTCGAACTTGGGATAGCTCTCGGCAACACCAAAGTTGTTGTCGTATAGCAGCACCTGGTAGCGACCAGTCGCAGTCGTCTCGTCGTTTGGCAGATAGGTCACACTATGCTGGCCTGCGTTGAGCGAAAAATCGCCTTGAGCCTGCAGCAACTTGTCCTCAAAGCCCGAGCCGGCCCAAAACTCTGGCGAGCCCATAAGCCAATCGACCGTAGGCGTACCGTAGATATCCGTGAGCTTGATGACCGTTGAGGTCTCGCGCGAGCTGAGCAAAACGGTGTCGCCGCCGAGCCACTGGATCGTGTTGATGTGAATCCAATCCAGGTCGCCGTCCGAGGCAACCTTGGCGCTTGCCTTGAGGTCGGGGAATATATCGCCCAGGTCCACGACGAGAGAAACGTCACCTGTTGTTATGTCGACCTTAATGATGAGGTCCTCTACATTAACGCGATCGTCCTTATCTTTTTTGGCAGCCGCGCGATCGACGTCCAAATCGGCTTCGGAGCCGGCGTGACTCGCCAGCACCAGCAGGTTGCCATCGTCATCGAAAGCGTAGTCGTGGTGTAGCTCGTAGTCGCCCGTGCTCCAGACGTTTACCACCTGGCCGATGGCGTTGATCTGGGCCATCTTGGTAGTCGAGACGCTCATGATCATGCTGCCGTCGCCCGGGAACAGCAGGCGGTGGCTGCGGTAGCCGACAATCGGCACCTCGCCGCGAATCTGGCCGTCGTTGTCGTAGAGGTACATAAAGTCGAGCTTGGACGAGTCGTTGCCCAAGATGGTAAAGAGACCATCGGCAAGCGGCGTATTGGACTCCCCCGACGTGACGGCAAGCTGCTCTTCTTCCTCGCCTTTGAGAGCCGGCGTCTTGACCGTGAACGTCGAGGTGCGGCTGATACCATCTTGTGCCGTGCAAGTGATGGTTACCGTGTTTTTGTGGTTGGGAATGAGGCCGATGACCTTGAACTCGTGTTCCGTGGCCGGCGCGTCGCCGCCGTGGGGCGTATGGGAAAACGCGGCGACCTTGGGCGTGTCACCAGTCTTTTTGCGACCGGCGACCTTGTAGGAGACGGTTACGGAATCCGTTGTCGCAAAGCGAACGTAGCAGCTCAGGGTATCGGTGCCAAAGGGATCCTGCGCGATAAACGGAGTGGTCTCGTTGTAGCCGCCGTCAGCGTACTCGGCATCGAGCCGCTCCTTGATGGCCGCCTGCTTCTCGACGTCGTAGGTCGCGACAATCTGCTTGTGGAGTTTCTTTTGCTCGTCAGTGAGCTCGTTGCTCGCAGTAGATGCGGCGCCCGTGCCGGCCCCGCCGACCGAGCAGCCCATGAGCCCTGTCCCGGCAAGCGCCAGCGCGCCCGCCGCACCCGCAAGAGCCTCTCGACGCGAAAACAGTCTGCTGTCCTTGTCACTCAATTCCATATCGTTACCGTCTTTGAATACCATTGTTGTTCCCTCATATACCACGGCGTTTGCCCAGCCCTGTCTAATTATGACTCACAGTTTAACAAACGCCCCTTAATGCAAGTTTAAGCTTGTAGCGATACGGAAACGCGGGGCGCGAAGGGAATCCGCAATCCTTCCGCTCCCAAGTGATCAATCGGGGCGGCCGCGATGGTGCTCGATCCAGTCCACGGCAAAGTCGACAAGTTCGCGTTGGCGCATAAAGCGGATTGTCCCGTTGCCGAGCGGCGCTGCGGCGCACTGACACTGCAAATGATACGTTTCTCAATGTTGCCGAGGAATCTTTTTAATACTTGAAGAAACCCTCGCCCGAGCTTTCGCCCAGCTTGCCTTCGTCGAGCATCTGCTTGAGGACGGATGCCATGGCCTTAAAGTTGTAGGGCATCATCATCTTTTTGAGCAGCGGGCTCACCAAGCCCGGCACCTTCTGATACTGCATGACGATGTTATAGGCCGTCTGGATGCCCACGGTGTCGAACACGCGGAACGGGCCCTTGGGCGCGCCAGTGCCGCGCGTCCATGCGAGGTCGATGCTCTTGGGGTCGCTGACGCCCGAGACGTACAGATCAAGGCCCGACAGCAGCCACGGCACCAGCATGGAATTGAGCAGATAGCCGTTCTTTTCCTTGTTGACGGGCAGGGCAAGCATACGGATGTCGCTAGCAAAGTCGACGAGCTCATCGAAATAGCGCTTGTCGGTCTGGTCCTGAGCCATGACCTCGGTCATGTTGTTCTTCCAGATGGAGTTGGCAAAGTGCAGCGACAGGTACTTCTCGGGGCGGCCGGTGTACTTGGCAAAGGTGCTCGGCAGCAGCGTGGAGGAGTTCGTCACGACAACGGTCTTTTGCGGGAGAACCGGGGCGAGCTTCTTGTAGAAGTCGATCTTTGCCTGGGTGTCCTCGGCCATCGACTCGATAACCAGATCGGCGTCGGCCACTGCCTTGGCAAGATCGAGCTCTAGCTTGAGTGTGGAGTAGGCACGCTCGACGGCAGCGAGCGCCGCCTCCTTGTCGAAGGGCTGGTCGCTATCGGCGATACCGGCACACCACTCGCCCGTGCCGTCCGCCATGCCCTCGATAGCCGCGATGTACTCCTCGCGCACATGATCGATCTTGGGCTGAGTGCGGCCGATGCTGCCCTCGCTGCGCAGCCAGATCGTCACATCGAAGCCGCAGTAGGCAGCCTGAAAGGCAATCTGGCTTCCCAACACGCCGCCACCGGCAACACAAACGGTCTTGTAGCTCATAGGAACAGTCCTCTCTTACGTAATTCCATGGATGTGTATTTATTCAACCGTAAGGATGACGCGCGCTAGAGGTGGGTTCCATAAACGGACGGTAATTTGCGGCGAACGGCTACATATGTTCATTATCTCAGGGTTCCAAGGGCGATTTTTGGTGCCACTGACGCGTCGCTTTCGGAAGAGATGATAGTTGGGGCGTTTACGCAGCATATGTCCAGCAAAAACGGGTGGTAGCCGATACGGCTGCCACCCGTTTGTCTCATATCTAGCACATAGCAGGCCAACTACTTCTTAATGCCGCGTCCCAGACGCTTGGCGACCGATGCAACGGCCTCCTCGCTGGCCGAGCCACAGCTCACGCAGCCATCATGGTCACGCATCTGGCCGGTGACCTCGTCCATCGCGAGCGGCGCCACCTTCTCGAGCTTAAAGCCCTTACCGGCGCGCATGTTTTCCTTGGCCACGCTGATCATGAGCTTAATGCGGTTGAGCTGGTTGACCTCGGACGCGCCGGGGTCGTAGTCCACCGCGACAATGTTGCTCTCGGGGTGCTGACGGCGCAGCTCCTTGATCACGGCCTTGCCCACCACGTGGTTAGGCAGGCACGCAAAGGGCTGCGTGCAGATGATGTTGGGCGCGCCATGGTCAATCAGGTCGAGCATCTCGGCCGTGAGCAGCCAGCCTTCGCCCATGTTGTTGCACACCGAAAGCACCGTACGGGCCTTGTCCGCCATGGTGCCGATGCGCTCGGGCGCCTCAAAGCGGCGGGACTTTTGGAGCAGCTCCTCCACCGGCGTACGCATCCAGTCCACGAGCTTGATGAGCGCCTGCATACCAGCGCGCGTGGTTGCAGAGCTTCCGAGCTCATCCTTCTGCAGCTCGGCGTTGCTCATGGAGTACAGGAAGAAGTCCAGCAGGCCCGGCACCACGGCCTCGCAGCCCTCGCGCTCGATAACGTCGACCACGTGGTTGTTGGCTGTGGGGTGGAACTTGACCAAGATCTCGCCGACCACGCCCACGCGCGGCTTGGTGCCCTCGCCCACGAGCGGCATGGTGTCGAACGCGCGGATGGCCTCGCGGCACAGCTTGGTGTAGTTGTGGCGGTTGAACTTGGGCGCCAGCTTGCGGGCGCGCGCCATGTACTCCTCGTAGAGTGCGTTGGCGGCACCGGGCGTAGCCTCGTATGGACGACAGCGATAAAGCATCTGCATCATCACGTCGCCAAAGAGCACCGCGTAGACTGCCTGCTTAAGCAGCGCCGGCGTAATCTTAAAGCCGGGGTTGTCCTCACCGAGCGCCACCGCCGAAAGCGAGATCACCGGAATCTCGGGGTGGCCGCTCTCGCGCAGGGCCTTGCGGATGAGTGCGATGTAGTTGGTGGCACGGCAGCCGCCGCCGGTCTGGCTGATAACCACGGCCGTCTTGGACAGGTCGTACCGGCCGCTCTCGATGGCCTCCATAATCTGGCCGGTCACCAAAATGGACGGATAGCAAATGTCATTGTTCACATAGCGCAGGCCGGCCTCGACGGCGTCGTGATCGGTCGAGGGCAGCAGCTCCAAGTTGTAGCCGGCACCGCGGAACACCTCTTTGACCAGGTCAAAGTGGATCGGCGCCATCTGCGGGCACAGGATGGTGTAGCCCTCCTCGCGCATCTGCTCGGTAAAGGGCACCTTGGGCCACGCGGTCGATGCGCTCTCGCGCTGAGCCTCGAACGTGTACTTGCGGCTCGCGAATGCGGGGGCATCCGTGGAGGGGGCCACCGGCGCGGCATCGCCCTGCTCGTAGGTCTCGCCCGCGGCCGCGGCCTCGGCCAAGCGCTCGGCCTCCTGGTCCTTAAGCGCGGCCATGAGCGAGCGGATGCGGATGCGCGCGGCGCCCAGGTTGGACACCTCGTCGATCTTGAGCACGGTGTAGATCTTGCCGCTGGCCTCCAGGATCTCCTGTACCTGATCGGTGGTCAGGGCGTCCAGGCCGCAGCCGAAAGAGTTGAGCTGGATCAGGTCCAGGTCGTTGCGCATCGTCACAAAACGGGCGACGGCGTACAGGCGGCTGTGGTACATCCACTGGTCGACGACGCGGATGGGGCGCTCGGGCTTCACCAGGTGCGCAAGCGAATCCTCGGTAAAGACCGCAAAGCCAAAGCTCGAGATAAGCTCGGGCAGGGCGTGGTTGATCTCGGGGTCGTTGTGGTAGGGGCGACCGGCGAGCACGATTCCGTGACCGCCATGGTCCTCGACCCACTTAAGGGCCTCCTCGCCCATGGTCTGGATGTCCTCGTGGAAGCGCGCATCGGCCTCAAAGGCAGCGTTAACGGCGGCATCGACCTCGGAGCGCGTGATCTTGGGACCGCGCACGCGACCGCGACCGGCTTGCGAATCGGCCACGCGGTCGACGGCAAGCACCTGGTACAAGCGGCGCTTGAGCTCGGTCTTGTCGTGATAGGGCACAAACGGGTACAGGAACTCGATATTCTGCTCACGGATCTCGTCGATATTGAGTGCCAGCGCCGTGGGGTAGCTCATGACGATGGGGCAGTTATAGCAATTGCCAGCCGTCGGATCCTCCTTGCGCTCCCAGCGAACGCACGGCATCCAGATAAAGTCGACATCGCGGTCGATAAGGTTCATCACGTGGCCGTGGCTCATCTTGGCCGGATAGCACACGCTCTCGGACGGCATGGACTCGATGCCTGCCTGGTAGGTCTTCTTGCTCGACTGGTCGGACAGCTGCACGCTAAAGCCCAAGCGCGTAAAGAACGCGTGCCAGAAGGGGTAGTTCTCGTACATGTTGAGTGCGCGCGGGATACCCACGGTGCCGCGCGGGGCCTCGTCGGGGCTCAGCACCTCGCGATTAAAGAGCAACTCGTTTTTCTTTTTGAAGAGGTTAGGGGCCTCGGTCTTTTGCTTTTTGTGGCCGGCGCCCTTCTCGCAGCGGTTGCCGGTAATGAAGCGCCTACCGCCGCCAAAGTCATTGACGGTGAGCTGGCAGTTGTTGGAGCAACGGCCGCAGCGGACGTGCTTTTGCGTCACAGTGAGGTGCGCGATGTCCTCGGCCGAAAGGATGGTCGAGGTGCCGTCGGCGCCAGCGCGATCGCGGGCGAGCAAGGCTGCACCATAGGCGCCCATGCAGCCGGCGATGTCGGGACGCACGGCGTGAACGCCGGTGAGCTGCTCAAACGCGCGCAGCGTGGCATCGGACATAAAGGTGCCGCCCTGGACGATCACCTGGCTTCCGATCTCCTTGGGATCGCGCAGCTTAATGACCTTGAACAGGGCATTTTTGATGACGGAATAGGACAGACCGGCCGCGATGTCGCCCACCGTGGCACCTTCCTTTTGCGCCTGCTTAACACGCGAATTCATAAAGACCGTGCAGCGACTGCCCAGGTCCACCGGAGCCTTGGCATGGATGGCGGCGTCGGCGAACGCGCGCACGTCCATGTTCATAGAGACGGCGAAGCTCTCGATAAAGCTACCGCAGCCCGACGAGCAGGCCTCGTTGAGCATGATGTGCTCGATAACGCCGTCCTTGACGCGCAGGCACTTCATGTCCTGACCGCCAATGTCCAGGATAAACTCGACGCCGGGCAGGAATGCCTTGGCTCCGCGCAGGTGCGCGACGGTCTCGATCTCGCCGGAGTCGGCCTTGAGGGCCTCGATGAGCAGCGCCTCGCCGTAACCCGTGGTGGTCACGTGGCCGATGGTGCAGCCGGCGGGGATGTGGTTGTAGAAATCGGCCATGATGACCTTGGCCGTACCCAGGATGTCACCGTTGTTATTGCCGTACCAGGTATGCAGCAACTGGCCGTCCTCACCCACAAGCGCGGCCTTCATGGTGGTGGAACCGGCGTCGATACCGATGAACACGCGACCGGTGTAGCCTTCGAGCTTGCCCTTGGGAACGACCTCGGTGTCGTGGCGGGTCTTGAACTCGGCAAAGTCCTCGTCGGTGGCAAAGAGTGGATCCAGACGCTCGACCTCGGCGCCCTGTGTGTCACCCAGGGCATCGATGGCCTCGATGAGCTGCGGGAACGTGCTGAGCTTATTGGACTCGTGCGCCATGGCGGCACCGCTCGCCACAAACAGGTGAGCATTTTGGGGCACGATGCGGTGCTCCTCGTCCAGGTTGAGCGTGAGGTAGAAGCGATGGCGCAGCTCGGAGAGATACTGCAGCGGGCCGCCCAGGAAGGCGACGTTACCGCGGATGGGACGGCCGCACGCCAGGCCCGAGATGGTCTGGGTCACGACGGCCTGGAAGATGGAGGCGGCCACGTCCTCGGGGCGGGCGCCCTCGTTGAGCAGCGGCTGGACGTCGGTCTTGGCAAAGACGCCGCAGCGGCTGGCGATGGGATAGATGGTGGTGGCGTTGGCCGCGAGCTCGTTGAGGCCGCTGGCGTCGGTGTGCAGCAGGGTTGCCATCTGGTCGATGAACGCACCCGTACCGCCGGCACAGGTGCCGTTCATGCGCTGCTCAATGCCGTTATCGAAGTAGATGATCTTGGCGTCCTCGCCGCCCAGCTCGATGGCGACATCGGTGGCCGGGATGAGGGTCTCGACGGCGCGCTTGCTGGCGATGACCTCTTGGACAAACTCCAGGTCGAGCCACTGGGACAGCAGCAGGCCGCCCGAGCCGGTAATGGCGCAGGTCATTTGGGCCGTCGGCAGCACGGCCGCAGCACCCTCGAACAGGTCGCGGGCGCAGGCGCGGACGTCGGTATGGTGGCGCTGGTACTTGGCGTAGACGATCTGGTTGTCATCGTTGAGCACGGCGAGCTTGACGGTGGTGGAGCCAACGTCGATGCCCAGGTGCAGGTTGCCGTGGGCGTTGTCGGGGTTGAAGATTGCGCCTTCGGGGGCGTGGGCGGCGGCTGCGGGCTCGCTAGCGACGGACGTCTCCCCTACCGAGTTCTTGGCATCGGCAACTGCCTCGACAACTTTCTCGGCAGCCGCGGTCGCGGCCTTCTGCGCGGCGTCCACCACGGTGGGCGCAGCCTCGCGTGCGGCGGCGACCATGCGGTCCTTGATGCCCTCGACGAGTTTGCTCATTGTCTCTCCTCTTAGTTGTTGGACTCGACGGTTGCGGGGGTGTCGGCCGCGTCCTCGAGCTGCAAGTTCAATAGCTTCATGCCGTACTCCGGCACGTTGATATCGATGGGTTGGCCATACAGGTCACCAGGACGCACAAAAGCGAGCACCGTCATCATGCGCGCCATGGCCTCGGGCGATTCGGTGAGCCCACGCTCAAACCAGCGCTGAATCATGCCGACCTCGGCACTCACGACGTAGGTGACGTAGTAGTCAAAGAACGTGCCCAGCGCCAGGCCCAAAATGCCCGTCTGTGCACGCGGCACCACAGCCTCACGCGCGGTGTCGATAATCCTTTTAATGAAGGCCTGGTCGCCGCCCGGACCCAGCAGAGCACCGATCAAGTCGCGGTTGGCCGCAAGATAACGCAGTAGCTCAACCGAACCGGGCGCCGGCTCGAGCTCATCGATGTTGTGATAAAGATCGGGCAGCCGAGCTGCGGTGATGAGCTCAATACGCTCACGGATCTCGGCCAGCAAGCCGTCCTCGATTTGATTGATAAAGTCGGGGATATCGCGGTAGTGCGAATAGAACGTACGGCGCGTAAGGCCGGCGCGCTCGGTGAGCGACGCGACGTTAATGCGCGAAAGGTCGCCGCTTTCGGCAAGCTCGCTGGCAAGTGCCTGGCGAAGGGCACGCTGCGAGCGAAGGGACCGGCGATCGCATTTCTCGAGCTGGGACAAGCGTCCTCCTTGTTACTCAGCCTGTGCGCTATTGCACAGTGCGAGTATTATTGCACACCGTGTGCATCAACACGTAAAGGCAATATTTGGATGCGACGAAGGGGCAGTCCCTTTGTCACATTATTCGATGATGGTGCGGGGGGTTTGCTTATGCATGGTGGCGAGCATGTGTTTGGGGACGGCGTGGACCATGCAGCTGCCGATAGTCGCGCTCGCGGCGGCCTTGGCCGCGTCACTGCCGTTTTTGGTCGCGTAGCTGTGGCGGAAGCGCTTGAGCATGGCGATGTCGTTGCCGCCGTCGCCGTAAACCGCGACCTCGTCCTCGGCAATGCCGTAGTAGCCCGCCAGCCAGGCCACACTCTCGCCCTTGTTACACGCCACGTCCGTGATCTCAAACATCACCGGATCGAACGGCGCGTTGACCACGCGGTCCGAGCGCTCGGCCAAATACGCCTTAAGGTCGCGCTCCAGCTCGGGCGAGGTCACGCGACAATTGATCTTGCATACGTCATGGCGCAGGATGTCACCGATCGACTGGTCGAAATACTGTTCCTCGTGATACCCCCCACGTGTACGCATGCCGCGCATCACGATGCGCTTGATAGGACTGTCCTTTTTAAAGCCCGCCTGGTGCATCTCGAACGATCCGCTCGAGAACATGCCGTCGGGCGTGGAGCAGTCGAAGCAAATGCCCGGAAACTCCTTGAGCAGCTCCTCGGTAATCTGCGGGTCGATGGTCCAGGTCTTGAGCACCTCGCCATGGCTGTTGCGTACGATGGACCCATTGGAGCAGCAGGCGTCAAGCGCCAGGCCCGTAAAGCCATGCTCGCCGATCGGCAGCGTCGAGCGCCCGGTCGCGGGAACCACATGCAGGCCAGCTTCGGTCAGCTCGCGAATGGCACGGCGGATGGTCCCGTCTGCCTCGTGCAGGGCGTTCAGCAGCGTTCCGTCTAAGTCGCTCGCAAACATCTTGATCATGGGCATGCCTCTCCTTCGTCTGCACGATATTGTAGACGAGAACGGGCGCGCCCCAAGAGAGGCACGCCCGTCAGGCGAAAGATTGTCCTACACCGCGGCGGGGCCGTGTTCGCCGGTGCGGATGCGGATGACCTCCTCGACCGGCTCGACCCAAATCTTGCCGTCGCCGACGGCGCCGGTGCGGGCGGCGTTGCAGATGATGTCGACAATGCCGTCAACATGCTCATCGGCGCAGATAAGGGTGAACTGTACCTTAGGGATCGTGTTGACAAGCAACTCGTTGCCGCGCACGTATTCCTTCCAGCCATGCTGCGCGCCGCAGCCCTGCACCTGGTTGATGGTCATGCCACGAACATCGGCAGCAAACAGTGCGTCTTTAAGAACCTCAAGCTTCTCGGCACGAACGATCGCCGTAATCTTCTTCATAGTGAATTCCTCTCTTTAATAAAGAAATGAACCGCTCATTCATGTGGCACGGGTTTTCCAGGTGCCCGAGATTGCCCCGAAAGAGGAGCGCCGCGTACTTCGGTACGCAAGCGACGGTTTGAGGGGCAAGGTCGGGTGCCTGGGAAAGCCGTGCTGCTAATCGAGCCCGGAGAACGAGGGATACGCGCTCTCGCCGTGCTGACTCGCATCCAGGCCCAGCGCCTCGTCTGCCTCGTCCACGCGCAGGCTGCCGTGGAACAGCGCCTTGACCACCGCGGCGATCACCAAATCGAGCACCAGTACAATAGCGACCGTCACCACAATGCCCAAAATCTGCGAGATGAGCAGCGACACGTCGCCCGTGTAGAACAGGCCGCCCTTACCGGTCCACGAGAGCTCAGGCACGCAGAACAGGCCCGTGAGCACGCCGCCCAAGATGCCGCCGATGCCGTGGCAGCCAAACGCGTCGAGCGCATCGTCGTAGCCAAACTTGGTCTTAAGATGGCTGATAGCCAGGTAGCAGACAGGTGATACGATCAGGCCCATGACCAGCGCTGCCCACGGCTCGACAAAGCCCGCACCCGGCGTGACCACCACAAGGCCCGCAACCAGACCGGTGCTGGCACCCACCAGCGTGGGGCGACCGGTATGCACGCGCTCGACGACAAGCCACGAGACCATGCCCGCCGCGCTGGCCGTCACGGTGTTGAGGATGGCGAGCGCCGCCACGGCGTCGGCCTTAAACTCGCTGCCGCCGTTAAAGCCAAACCAGCCAAACCAAAGTAGCCCGGCGCCCAGCGCCACAAACGGCACGTTATGCGGGCGGTAGCTCACCATGCCAAAGCCGCGACGACGGCCGAGCATTAAACAGAGAATCAGGCCCGTCAGACCGGACGAGATGTGCACCACGTCGCCGCCCGCAAAGTCGAGCGCGCCGATGATGTCGCCGATAAAGGAACCCTCACCGCCCCAGACCATGTGGGCGAGCGGCGCATAGACCACGAGCAGCCAAATGCCCAGGAAGGCCGTCATGGCACCAAACTTAACGCGGCCGGCCAGGCTGCCCGTGACGATAGCAGCCGTGATCATGGCAAACGCCATTTGGAAGGCGATGTTGATGATTTGAGGGTAGACGGCACCGTCCGCAGCATTGCCCTCGGCCGCCTGCAGCACCTGGTTGAGCACCGGCAAGCACAGCAGCTGGTCAAGGCCTCCAATAAACGGGCTCGAGCCGTCGCCGCCGTAGGCCAGCGACCAGCCGGCAACAATCCACAGCACACCAACCAGACCAATGGCGCCAAAGCACATAAGCATGGTGTTGATGACATTTTTGCGCCTGGACAGGCCGCCATAGAAAAACGCCAGACCCGGTGTCATTAAAAACACGAGCATGGTGCAGATGAGCATAAACGTTGTCGATCCCGTATCGTACATTCGCTCCCCCTTGATCGCATGAACGTTGTCGGCGCCCATAATGCGGCCGAGGGGCAACTGGTGTAGACCAGATACGGCGTTGTTAAACGCTGCGTTGTCGAATGGAAACGGTGCCGCAATCTTGGAAACGGCGCGGCAACGGACGCGAAACGAACGGGAAATACGCGAGCAAGGGAGCCGTGTGCGCGCCCATCCCGGCTAGCGCCGAAACAGCTCGTGGGCGCGGTCGCGGAGATTAGTTGCTCGAATGACACCTTCGTAGCGATTGATGCGCAGACGCGGGAAGGCATTGAAAAAGCGCAGGTCACGACGACTGAGTGACACGCTCGGCACCGGACGGCTCATGCGCTTGCCGGCAAGGCGACGACTGAGCGACGGACGCGGCATGCTCGGCGCGGCATCGGCCACGCGGCGGGCGGCAAGCGCCAGGCCGCGAGCACCATCCGAGATAAACGTCGGCATCGAAGCCTTCTCACGAAGGGCATCGAGCGCCGCGTCGCCCAGCTCGGCCAGCCACGCGTTAACGGCGCGGCTACGGATATGCGTCTGCGCTACCGAGTCAATCGTCGAATCGGGAATACGTTCGAGCATGGAGTCCGAGGCATCGGCAAGCGACTCATTGATGCGGTCGGCAAGGTCGGCGCGCACACGCTCCAGCTGATCGGACAGACGCCGCCAGCTCGCCAACGAGCACGCTGCGTCAACCATCATCGCGACCGCGACGATAAAGGCGGACAGCCGCACAATCAGCACCGGCAGATGGCCAAGCAGTCCCAGCAATGCCGGCTCCACTAAACGACAAATGCACAACGCGCCCAGGCCAAACGCGCAGGCCCAGTACAGGCAGATACGTCCGTGCAAGTTAAACGGCAGGTGCGAGTAGTCCCAAAAGCGTGCGCCTGTTGTCTTTTCCAATAGAAGGCCCACACTGTACTCGATGACGCTGCACACAAGCGCCGCGGCGACAAATTGGCTCGAGGCATCCGGAATCCCGCGCAGCAAAAGCCAGCAGGCTATGCCGCCCACACCATAGATAGGGCAACACGGCCCCAGCAAGAATCCGCTGTTGGCAAAGCGTCCTTGGTTGAGCATGGCGCAGACTGTCGACTCCCATGCCCAACCGCAAAACCCGTAAAAGGCAAACGAGAGCACCAGTGCCGAGAGCGGGCAGGCGGCAAGCGTCGCGCCGTCAAATGCCATGTCGATCGCGGTCCCCACCGTCTACCCTCTCCTCTTTTCGCTCGATTCTTCACTCACGCCATCGTCTGCCTCGTCCTTGCGCGGCAGACGGCCGGCGACCGTCTCGCGCAGAGCACACCATTTATCCGCCAGGCACACAATCCATGCCTCACGACACGTCGGCGGCACCGGCACCAGCGGAAACATATGCCGCACGATAATATTCCGCTCGCGCGACGTCAGCTCAAAATCTTCCTCCGCACGCGCCAGGGCAAAAAACGGATGCCGAAATCCGTGCAGGCGATGGCTTGGGTCGGGATCGTGCCAGTCATAAAGAAAGTAATCGTGCAGCAGGGCTCCGCGCAGCAACGAGGCGCGGTCGACGGAGATACCGACACGGCCCAAGCGCTCGGCAAAGGACAGGCTCGCCCGCGCTACCGAAGTCACATGTGCATAGACCGTCACATCGCCATGCTGGATAAACTCGCGCGTCAGGTCCAAGCGGCCCGCCTGGGCGAGCTGACGGGCGGCATAGTCGACCTCGTGCGCGATTTTCTCGGCACGAACGACATCGGACATGCTGCCTCCTTCCAGCGACTCACGGCGACAAGCCACAGCCTGCATGCATTGAATAAACCATAATCGAATCTACCAGTATGGCATCGGACAAAACGTTTTGCCCCACCAGTTGGCGAATTACCGCGCCGCCGTCACATATCAAACGCCAAAATGTGCGAGACTGTTTTGTGCAATTGTGCCGGCCGAGGGAGCGCCGGCGCTCGATTCGCATGGAGTAACCCACAACGATGCTGCTTACGCAAACGACAACGCCCGAGGACGTCAAGGCTCTCGACCGCGCCGAGCTTCCGCTGCTCTGCGGCGAGATCCGCCAGGCAATCCTCGAAAGCTCCGCCGCCGTCGGTGGGCACGTTGCCCCCAACCTGGGCGTCGTTGAGCTTACGGTTGCGCTTCATCGCGTGTTTAACTCCCCCATCGACAAGATTGTCTTTGACGTTTCGCACCAGACCTACGCTCACAAGGCGCTGACGGGGCGCGCGTACACCTATATCGATCCGGAGCGTTATGGTGAGGCTTCTGGCTTTGCCAATCCCGACGAGTCCGAGCACGACCTGTTTGCCATGGGCCATACCTCCACGTCGGTGAGCCTGGGCTGCGGCCTTGCCCACGCGCGCGACCTGGCGGGTGACGCGTACAACGTCATTACCATCATTGGCGACGGTTCGCTTTCGGGCGGCCTGGCGTTTGAGGGCCTCAACAATGCCGCCGAGCTCGACAGCAACTTGATCATCATCGTCAACGATAACGACCAGTCCATCGCCGAAAACCATGGCGGCCTGTATCGCAATCTGGCCGAGCTGCGCGCCAGCAACGGCGCCTGTGAGCGCAACGTTTTCCGCGCGATGGGGCTCGACTATCGCTATCTGGACGCTGGTAACGATGTGTTAGCCCTCGTCGACGCGCTGCAGGAACTACGCAATATCGATCATCCCATCGTGCTGCACGTCTCCACCGCCAAGGGCAAGGGCTTTGAGCCGGCCCAGAGCGACCCCGAGCGCTGGCACCATGTGGGTCCGTTTGACATGGCAACCGGGCGCAAGCTCTGCCCGGGCCATCCGAGCGAGCCTGCGCCGCGCACCTATGCCGACATTACGGGCGAGGCACTCAGCGCCGCCATCGAGCGCGATCCACAGGTCGTGGGCATCACGGCCGCCACGCCCTACATCATGGGCTTTACACCCGAGCTTCGCGCCGCGGCCGGCAAACAGTTCGTCGATGTGGGCATTGCCGAGGAGCACGCCGTGACCTTTGCCACCGCGCTTGCGCGCTCGGGCGCCAAGCCAGTCTTTGGTGTGTACGGCACGTTTTTGCAGCGCGCCTACGACGAGCTGTGGCACGACCTGTGCCTCAACGACACCTCCGCAACCATCCTGGTGTTTGGCGCGTCGATCTTTGGCACCACTTCCGAGACGCACCTCTCGTTCTTTGATATATCCATGCTGGGCGGACTTCCCAACATGCGCTATCTGGCACCGGCCTGCATGGAGGAATACCTGTCCATGCTGAGCTGGTCGCTCGACCACCGCGAGCATCCCGTGGCGATCCGCGTTCCGGGCATTGGCCTGGTTAGCCGCCCCGATTTGGCGCCCGCCGAGGACACCGACTACAGCGCCGTTCGCTACGACGTGGTGCGTCAGGGCCGCGACGTTGCCGTGCTCGCGCTTGGCGATTTCTTTGAGCTGGGCGAGCGCGTGACAAACCGCTTGGCTGCCGAATACGGCATAGAGGCCACGCTCGTCAACCCGCGCTTTGCAACCGAGCTTGACCGCGAGTCTCTCGATGGCCTCGCCGCCGAGCATCGCGTTGTCGTCACCCTCGAGGACGGCATCTTGGACGGTGGCTGGGGCGAGCGCGTCGCGTGCTACTTGTCCTGCACGCCCGTGCGCACGCGCACCTTTGGCATCGCCAAGGGCTTTCCCGACCGCTACGACCCCAACGAGCTGCTTGCTCAGAACGGCATAACGGTCGAGAACATGGCCGCCGAAGCGGTACGCCTGCTGAACGAGTAGAAAAACCTCCGCAAGGGAAGCACCCCTGCGGAGGTTTTTATTTTCCCAACTCAATTGTCTCGATCTGTAACACCTAGAGGACAAATCCTCGCCCAATTGTTACAGATCAAGACAAACCGTCTTTGCCCCTGTTGTTTGTCTCAATCTGTAACAGATAGAGACCTTTTGTCCGTCCAGATGTTACAGATCGAGACACTCAAATCCCCCTAAAGAGAAAATCTCAATCTGTAACAGTTACTCGGCAAAAATGGCTGCAGATGTTACAGATTGAGACAAAACAGCGAGGCAAGCCGCCACATCTGCAAGAACCACCACAAAGGTGCCTGTCCCCTTTGTGGTAGTTTTAAGTCATGGTCGGCGCGAAAAACGAATAACCGTTCATACGCGATCTCCTTACTTATATATGTCGCGTTGCCGCCATTATAGCGACCGCCGCGAGCGACCATGCCGTCTGCAAAACGCTATCTCAGCTGCAATAATCGACGTTTGCCCAGATAAAACCTGCTAAAATAAACCTGTCCCTTTTTGGTAGGTAGAATTACCCATAAGGTAAGTATGTTTCTGAGTTATTTCGTGTTGACCCATTTGAGCGCGATAGGGTATAACTCTATTCAACCGCTAGGGATTTTATTGAGAAAGGTGTTCTACCATGAGCAAGAACCTCTCCCAGCAGGTCGTTTTCGACCGTCGCGGCTTCATCGCCGCCACCTTTGCAACCGTCGCCGGCCTTGGTCTTGCCGGCTGCTCCGACACCAGCGCCGAGGCCGACAAGGGTTCCGCCGCCGGCTCCTCCAAGAGCCCCGAGGACACCGAGGCTTCCACCACGCTCGATGCCAAGGCATTCGACAAGCTCATCGACAACGGCCCCAAGGCCGATGACGACGCCATCGCCGCCAGCACCTGGGCCACGGCCGTCAAGGACGCCGGCGTCTTTAAGATCGGTGGCGTTCAGACCTCCACGCTCTTCTCCCTCCTCAACGAGAAGGACGGCAAGACCCGCGGCTTCGACGCCGGTATCGCGCAGCTCCTGTCCAACTACATTCTGGGCGAGAACAAGGTCGAGATCACCCAGGTGACCTCGGACACGCGTGAGTCCGTCCTGCAGAACGGCCAGGTCGATGCCGTCTTTGCCACCTACACCATTACCGATGAGCGCAAGAAGCTTGTCTCCTTTGCCGGTCCCTACTACTACACCCAGCAGGCCATCCTGGTGCTCGCCGACAACGACGACATCAAGAGCGTCGACGACCTGGCCGACAAGAACGTCGCCGTCCAGTCCGGGTCCAACGGCCCCGCCATCCTGGAGGAGTTCGCCCCCAAGGCCAGCCAGCAGGAGTTCAAGACCGACGAGGAGGCCCGCCAGGCACTTCAGCAGGGCCGCGTTGACGCCTACGTCATCGACAACAACATGCAGCAGAGCGCCCTGGTCCGCGAGCCCGGTAAGTACAAGATCGCCGGCAAGCCCTTCGGCAGCAAAGAGCCCTACGGCATCGGCCTGCCGCTCGATTCCGACGGCGTCGCCTTTGTCAACGACTTCCTTAAGAAGATCGAGGACGATGGCACCTGGACCGAGCTGTGGCAGATCTGCATCGGCGATCGCACGGGCGACACCAACGTTCCCGAGCTGCCCGAGATCGGCGCCTAGACAGCGAGCCCAGTAACGGCCGCTACGAAACCATACGGAAACGCACGATGCGCTTTATTGCGCTAAACTGTTTCCACACTGAGTTGTCGGGGCTTCCGTACACACGGGAGCCCCTTTCCTTATCGGCGGGAGGTCCGCATGAGTCTCTCCGAGCTCTGGTCGCTCTATGGCCAGAACTATATCGACGCGCTGCTAGCAACCTGGGGCATGACGCTTGAGTCGTTTGCCATCGCCATGGTGCTGGCCGTCGCTGTCACCGTGATGCGCGTGTCGCCGCTCAAGCCGCTGCGCATTTTTGGCGACCTGTATGTTCAGGTCTTCCGTAACATCCCCGGCATCGCGCTGCTTATCATCGTCGTCTATGCGCTGCCGCCGCTCAAGGTCGTCCTGCCCTACCGCACCTGCGTTATCGTCGCCACGGTCCTTTTGGGCTCGGCCTTTGGCTCCGAGAACTTTATGAGCGGCATCAACACCGTCGGCGTCGGCCAGGTGGAAGCCGCGCGCTCGCTCGGCATGAGCTTCAGCCGTATCCTCGCCAAGATCGTGATTCCGCAGGCGCTGCGCTCGAGCGTGCTGCCCATGACCAACCTCTTTATCGCCGTCATGCTCACCACCGCACTCGGCAGCCAGGTACCGCTTCAACCGCAGGAGCTCACCGGCGTGGTGAGCTACATCAACACGCGCTCGCTCGGCGGCGTCGCCGCGTTCTTTATCTCGGCGCTCGGCTACCTGGGCACGGCCTTTGTGGTGAGCCACATTGGCAACTACATCGATAAGAAGGTGAGGATCCTCCGATGAGCAAGCATTCCACCTCCGCGCTCACCATGCGCGATGCGCTCTACGAGGCCCCCGGCCCCAAGATGCGTGCCAAGATTCGCATCGGCACCGCCATCTCGCTTGTTGCCGTCGCCGCACTCGCCGTCCTCGTGTTGCAGCGCTTTTATGTGACCGGTCAGCTTTCGGTCCACTATTGGTATTTCTTTACGCACCTCACCACCTGGAAGTTCCTGCTTGCCGGCTTTGAGGGCACCGTTAAAGTCGCACTCACCGCTGGCGCCATCGCGCTGGTGTTGGGCCTAGCCCTTATGCTCGGCCGCACCAGCGACATTAAGCCGCTGCAGCTGGTCTGCCGCGTGCTCACCGATTTCTTCCGCGGCGTACCGAGCCTGCTGTTCATCTACTTCTTCTTTTTGGTGCTGCCTCAGTACAAAATTGCGCTGCCGTCGTTTTGGATGCTCACGCTCCCCGTCGCGCTCGCTGCAGCCGGCGTGCTGGCCGAGATCTTTCGCGCGGGCGCCAACGCCGTGCCGCGCGGGCAGGTCGAGGCAGCCCAAGCGCTCGGTCTCTCCAAAGCTAAAATCACCTTTAAAATCGTGCTGCCGCAGGCGATTCGGTTTATCATTCCGTCATTGATTTCGCAGCTTGTGGTCGTAGTCAAAGACACCACCGTCGCTTACGTGGTGAGCTACCCCGACCTCATGCAAAATGCCCGCGTGCTCATTACCAACTACGACGCCCTCGTGTCGGTCTACCTGGTAATCGCGGTCATCTACATCCTCATCAACGTCGCGATCAACAAGGCCGCTGTCTACGTTTCGCACAAGACCGGCGCGACCATCATCCGCTAACGCTTTACCATTTCCAGTCATAAGGAGCCGAGCACCATGGCACAGAGCACCTCTTCCACCGGCAATCAGCCGCTGATCGAGCTCAGGCACGTCGATAAGCACTATGGCGATCTGCACGTCCTCAACGACATCAATCTCTCGGTCGACCGCGGCGAGGTCGTCGTCGTGATCGGCCCCTCGGGCTCGGGCAAGTCGACCATGTGCCGAACCATCAACCGCTTGGAAACCATCGACTCGGGCGAGATCCTCATCGAAGGCGAGCCCCTGCCGCAGGAAGGCAAGGACCTTGCCCGTATGCGTGCCGAGCTGGGCATGGTGTTTCAGCAGTTCAACCTGTTCGCACATATGACCGTGCTGCAGAACGTCATGCTGGGACCGGTCGACGTGCTGGGCGTCTCCAAGGACGAGGCCCGCGAGCGCGCCATGGACCTGCTGGGCCGCGTGGGCGTTGCCGAACAGGCCGATAAGGTGCCCGCACAGCTCTCGGGCGGCCAGCAGCAGCGTGTAGCCATCGCCCGCTCGCTTGCCATGCAACCCAAGGCCATGCTTTTTGATGAGCCCACGAGCGCCCTTGACCCCGAGATGATCAACGAGGTGCTCGAGGTCATGGTCCGTCTGGCCCAGCAGGGCATGACGATGATCGTCATTACGCACGAGATGAACTTTGCCCGCCGCGTGGCCGATCGCGTCGTGTTTATGGCCGACGGCCAAATCGTGGAAACCGGCACGCCCGACGAGTTCTTCGACCACCCCCAGACCAAGCGCGCCCAGGACTTCCTCAACTCCATCAAGGGCCACTAACCAGCAACCCCTTGGGACAAATCCATTGAAAGTGTTGTCCCACGTCTCTCATGCGCCCTGTCACCTACAGATTCGAAAGCAGCACCCATGATCGGAACACGTACTTCCTCGTCCTATACCCCGCACGTCGACGTTGCCCCCTCCGACCGCCCGCTCATCCTCGTCGCGCCGCGTTGGGAAGAGGCAAAGCCGTTTTTAAGCGAGACGCTCTCCCCCAACGAGGAAATCGCCAGTGTCTTTGTCGATGCCATCCTTGCCGCCGGCGGTCTGCCGCTGCAGATGTCCATCACCGAGGACATTGAGGTCATCCGTCATTACGTCGATATCGCCGACGGCATCGCCATTCCCGGCGGCCCCGATGTCAATCCCAAACGTTGGGGCGATGATCGACCCTACGACCCCACCCTCTGCTGCGAGATCCGCGATAGCTTTGAGTTTAAGCTGGTCGACGAGGTGCTCCGCGCCAAAAAGCCGCTCTTTACCACCTGCCGCGGCACGCAGCTGCTCAATGTCGCCACTGGCGGCACCCTGTGCATGGACGTACCGAGCCTGGGCGCGCGCGAGGGCCGCACGCAGTGGCGCCATACCCACGTGCTCAACGACCCCGTGCATCCCGTCGAGGTCGTGCCGGGCTCGCTTCTGGAGCGCGCGGTTGGCGGGCACAGGCTTATCCAGACCAACTCCGCACACCACTGCTGCGTCGAGCGTCTGGGTAAGAGCACGCGCTTGGTCGCCAAGGCAACCGACGGCGTTCCCGAGTGCATCGAGGTCGAAGGCCAGCCTTTCTGCCTGGGCGTGCAATGGCATCCCGAGTACACCTGGCAGACGCTCGAGACCGACTTTAACCTGTGGAAGTCGTTTGTCGAGGCGGCGGCCAAGGTAAAGCAGGCCCGCTAGTTCGCGAACCGCACAGGCTAAAGCTTTCCATGCCAGGAGGGGCGGACACCAGCCACAGTGCCCGCCCCCCCCCTGTATTTGGTATGCTCGGTCCAATGCCCCATCAGGAAATTTCAATCACTTCATCACATGCCGAGATAAGCACAGGATCATGCGTAGCGATGACCATGATATGTCGCCGCCTTCTTTCCTTAAGGATTTCGATAAATGCCCGCTTGCTTTGGCTGTCAAGCGCAGATGTCGGCTCATCAAACATCATCACGTCCGGGTTTTTCAACAACTGACGAATAATCGCTATCTTTTGCTTCTCCCCTCCTGAGATGTTGTTCTGTTTATCGTCCAGCTCAGCATCAAGTCCGCCACTTGAATCGACCATCTTTTTAAGCCCCATTCTCTCGATAAGGCTCTCAAGGTCACGATCTTCAGCTGTTCCGCAACAAAGAGTTAAATTCTCCCGTATCGACCCCTCGGTCAGAGGCGGTTCCTGCTCCGTAATCCCGATATTGCGCTTCCGCAGTGCATAGCGGTCCAGAGAGCTCAGAGGCTTGTTGTTAATCCAAATAACACCCTTGCAGTTTTCCGGATCGCAACCGCTCATCACATCCAGCAGCGTGCTCTTACCAGAACCGTTCGGTCCAACGATTCCGTATAGCTTTCCTTTTTTAAAAGAAGCCCGAATATCTCTGAATGTAGTCTTTACGGACCCAGGATATTTATAAGTCAGCTCAAAGCAACTCACCTCGTGGACATCATCGAGGATGACGGTCCCGTTTGAGTCCTCAGGCATATCCAGCAAACGCCGCAAACGCTCGTAGGACACCTTTGACGTTTGATAGTCCTTGCCCAGAGCAAGGAAGAATTCAATAGCCGAAGAATAATAGGAGTAGTAGCTTAGCGCCGTCATAAGATAGCCAGGCAGCAAATTGCCGTCGAGAACTTCCTTTGCGCCTAGAATCAAGATTCCACCCTGCGCCAAAGACGTGACGACGGCGTTGGCAAACGTAAAAGTCGCATTTATTTTCTGGTTCTGGTAAACGCAACGATATAGCTCTGCAAAAGAGCGCTCAAGCCTTTGCTTGAAGACTTCGAATAAAACATGTCTGCGAATAAATTGTGCGTTGCTAAGCTGCTCTTCTAGATCGGAAAAGAATCGAGCTTCCTGCTCTTGGGCTTCAAAACTTCTTGCAAACAAACGCTTTTTGAAAAGCGAATAGACCGCGCCGCTTATTATGCCAAGAGCCATGCACAGCACTGCCAGGCGACCGTTTATGGTCGCCAGGACAACAAACACCACAAGCAACGTCACTATATTGCTTACGCTTTGGACACTTGCGTTTATAACAAATATTACTAAATCGTTAGCGTCATGATTAATCTGTTGGTTGTAATATGAGGCATCAAAATTAGAAAAGAAGGCCCGAGGTAGCCTTTGAACGTGACTTATCACCTCTTCATTCAATGCAAATCCCACATGTGTCTGCAGGTCGACATAGACCAGCCCGCTGACGCAATTCAAACCGGCTTGCACAATACCCAGCGCCGCTATCTCAGCGCCGATGACAATTGCGTTTTCCCCATCTCGCGCGATGCCAACAAAGTTGTTGACCAGCTGTCCCGTCAGAAAAGGAATTGCCAGACCAACCATAAGCGAGAGCAGGCACATTAGAAGATAGGTTATATACTTTGGATTCTTGATTATTGTTCTTGCGCAGAGATTAAACATGTGCTGAATCCAGTTCCGAAAGCAATCGTTGAGCCTTCTCGGTCAAAATCATTCGTTGACGCACCTGATACCTTTGAGATACGCACTGTTTTGACCCTCCGTGAAGAGCATGATTAGGGCAACCTCCCATGCATGAGGGATAGGCGAAACACTCTTCACACTCATGATCGCCCGGCTCATAGTTTAGCCATTGGACCAGCTGAGCATTCATCCTCGACCCTTCGGCAAGTGTGCCGACGGAGCGTTCACGCATACCGATTTCATCCCAACATTTATAAAGGTAGCCCTCCGGATCCACTACAAATGACCCTGCACAAACAGCGCCACATATAGCCGGATTAAAGCGCACCGTCAGGTCAACGTAGAACCCCCTATCAACGGCATGGCTATAAAAGTCCAGCTCTTCCTGAGAAAATGCCTCCATCGAAAAACAACTACTGTCGCTTGGGCACGTATCATTGATATTGTCGACAGGCGCTAGGTAGAATCCCACCTTGTTTTTAAGGCCCTTTTCCTCGAGCGCATCCAGCAAATCGCCAGCACCGACAATGTTATGGGCATCGACATTGCACCTGATAGAAATATCTAACAGATGGGTGACTTTAGAAACGTTGTCTAGAATCGCATCGTATGTCGGCTGTCCGTTCCGCAAGATTCGCCGGGAATCATGATCTTGTCGAGAACCGTCCAAAGTCACCTGAGCCATCTTGACGTCACAAGCCGCGAGAGCCGCAGCCACTTCTGGCGTCAGAAGATACCCATTTGTGACAATGGATGCCGCATAGGAACACTCCGGATTAAGGACCCCCTTTATACGCTCTGTGAGTCGCTGAATTCTATCGACTTGTAGCAGCGGCTCTCCACCATACCAACTGATGTCAAACTCGCTCAGTCCCCGTGAACGCTCTTTCACGAATGAAACAAGTCGGTCTTCGACCTCCGGAGTCATTGTCGTTTTGCGTTGCCCTTTTTCATAGCAGTATGGGCAACAGAAGTTGCACTCCAATGTCGGGGCTATCGTCATGCCGAGAGAGCGATCAGAAAACCGAACAAGACGGCCTATCGCCTTCATTTCCTCCTTTTCGTCACGATCATCTTCTAACAGCATTCCTCCTTGAAGCAACGCTTCGCGCAATTCATCTGGCTCCCATTCGCTTCCCGATACCATGCGGCACATTCTTTCTGCATGCTGCTTATCTAACGAAAGGATCGCACCGGTCTTCGCATTCATCACCAGCGTCCTTTCGCCACGGTTTTCAATCAGGTTGTATTGAGACAGTCTCATATGTTTATCCCTCACAAGCAATCAAAGAAATCTCGACCGCAATCGGTCGACGGTAAAGCAAATAGCAAAAACACTTGCTACGTTTATGAGGCAGTCAATTAAAATCGAAACGCATTGACTATCCTCCAACGGGGTCACACCGCAAATCCACATCAGCATCGAGGACGGAAGCGGAAGCATGGAATTGGCCCCGATCTGCATGTAGATCGCTACGACGTTGACCAGCAACAGCATGCCAATCGGACCGAAGCCGGACCCAAAATAGGAAACAACGATCACGCAAGAGACCACATATGCAAGGCAGACCGCACTCGCCAGAAGAAGTCGATCGCAAAACATATTCAGGTTGAAACACTGTTGAGCATCCAAAACGATTGCGCAGTTAAGACAGTACAAAACGACACTCGACAGGATAAACGCGACCAAAAGGGCGAGGGAAGACAGTATCGCCCGCGCAACAGTAGCGCACACCCGCTTCCCTCCCCGAGCCGCCGACAACCCCCACGGTTCCTCAATAAAGCCCGAACTGACAAAGCGCGGCACAATGCAAGCCGCGATGAACGGAAAGAACAATGCATGAGCCAACGGGGCTACGTTGAACAGCAGACCGCGAAAAACCTCTGCATTACCAAATAGAAGGACATCCTCTGCCGATAGCCGAAGCGTCGGGTCTGGGAAAAAGCCCAAGAAACTGTTCTCACGGAGGCCACAGAACCACATCGGGAAAGAATTAAGCTGCAATACCACCATGCACGCATAAATTACCAAGATTAAGGCGTACGCCCATTTGCTCACATGTTTTGATTCTGAATGGAGAAATCTTTTAATCTGACGAACCATTGAGCACACCCCCAGCGTGAAAGCTCACGAGAGCGTAAATCAATACCGATAGACAGCTGGCTGCCACGCCATATTCCAGAAGTATCAGCTGACCCATATCGCTATACCCAAGGGCACATCCGACTCCAAGGTACGGCCCTGGAAGGAGGAAGATCCATCGCAAGGATGGTATGGGCGCCTGAAGGAAGGTTCCGTAGAGCGTCAAGCTCATGACAAATCCAACTATTAGCACAGCCCCGCTCAATACAGCGCTGCCTGTGATCCGATAGAAGGTCATCGTCTCCAACGCAACCGATATCACCAATACGGCGTTGACTATCATTGCAGGCAAAAATACAGTTAGCATGTCGTGCGAGTAGTTATGCCCTCCACGTATTATGGCTATTGCAAAAAGAAGAAGGCAAAGCGCACTATATGCTGCACCAATTATTAAAGCAGACGAAAATGCATGGGCTAGAGCCCCATAAAAGCGGTTGAGACCTCTTGCCAAAGAAATTCGGCAGCCCTCTTCATAGCCACGCTCCTGTAGAATTACCAGGCAAACGATGAGCGGTACAAACAGAGATGTGCCGGCAAAGGCGCTACGCACAAGGGACTCATCGGGTGCAGAAGGATCGATTACATTCCAGCAGAAGCCAATATCCTCCCCAAAAACGCTATTGCCAAAGGCGAGCAACGTTGTTCTGTTTTTTAGAAAGATGCCGAAGAGAAGGCCGAACGCCAGCATAAGCGCAAGACCAAACTTCGCCGGAAATATCCTGTGCAAACGCATCATATCTGCCTTTATGGGATGGATCGCCCGCTTCATAGCGAGACCGCCTTCATCAAGCGCCTGTAATACTCTTTTAGGGACGACGCCTCATCCCTTATGACGTCCATCGATTCCTTTTTTAGCTGTTCGCCGTCATGAATAAACACGCAACTTGTTGCAACCGATGCCAACTCATCCAAATCATGACTAGAGATGAGCATGGTCTTGCCCTGCTCTCGATTCAATCGACCGATAAGGGCCCATATACTCTCGATGCCCAGCGGGTCCAACCCGTTTGCTGGCTCATCAAAAATAAGCAGATCAGTGTCACCCAACAAAGCCGTAGCTATATCCAGCCGCCGTTTCATTCCCAGAGAAAAACTGCTCACGCTCTTTTTCTCATCGACGTCCAGCCCGACTAGGCTCAAAACGCGAGGAATCTCACGATTCGCATCAAGCCCCCATTCCGCACATCGGATCCGAAGATTCTCAGCCGCACTGAGGGATTGGTATGCTCCGCAGGAATCTGGCACATAGCCGACACGCGTCCGCATCAGGCTCAGCTCTTTTTCCGACTTGCCTCCAAAGAGCTCCACGCTCCCCGACGATGGCTCACAGAGGCCCAGCACTATTTTAATAAGCGTGCTTTTGCCCGCCCCGTTTGCACCAACAAGGGCGCAAAGCTCAGACTGATCCACCTCGAAGGAAACGTCATGCAATACACGCCGTTTTCCATAGCGCTTTGACACCTTTGATAGCTTTATCGCTGATGCGCTCATTGGCCTCCTGTTCTGCTTGATAATCAAAACCACCCCTAAAAGGGGTGGTTTGCTCTTAGGGTATAACCCTTGGATTTCCGGCACGCGTCTAAAGGCGCCGGCCCTCACGGGGTTCGGGCCGCACTGCAGATTGACCCGTGGCGGGCCGGTCAAACCGGCGCTATTTACGCCCCGGCC
>NZ_JBQKFW010000012.1:0-70344 GCF_052119145.1 Collinsella sp. LCP19S3_H3 | reverse complement strand
CAATCTGCAGTGCGGCCCGAACCCCGTGAGGGCCGGCGCCTTTAGACGCGTGCCGGAAATCCAAGGGTTATACCCTAAGAGCAAACCACCCCTTTTAGGGGTGGTTTTGATATATGTTGTGGATGCCCCCATGACAAGCCGCGCTTCAACACCGAGGCGTCTGCCCGGCGACGCAGAACGTAAGGTTCATCGCGAGTTCCGCACGAGCCGGAGAGCACTTAATGTGCTCTCCGTGCGAGCAGGACTGTCCGAGCAGGGAACCTTACGTTCCGCGCCGCCGGGCAGACGAACCAGGTAAGACGCGCCGCTACTTGATCTTGGTCGTACCCGGCGCCAGGTTGGGGTCGGTCTCGTTGGCCTCGGTCTGGAGGTGCTCGGTGTACACGTTCTTGCCGTCGCGGAACATCTCGTAGTACTGCATCTTGGCGTAATCCTCGCGCGCCTTGGTGGCCGCCGCGGCGACGGCGTCTTCGCCGGTGACGTTGGAGGAGAGCGCCCAGCGCAGGCTAGCGTCCTCGTAGCCCACCGAGTTGATGGCGGGCAGCGACTTGCGCAGCGTCATGTGCGCTTTCTGGTAGTCGGTCAGTGGTGCGCCGATCAGCTGCATCAGCTGGGTGGACAGGTAGTTGATGGACAGATCGTCGACCTCGCTCGTCTGGTCGCAGCCGGCAACGTCGTAGTTGGCCCAGATGATGTAGTCGGTCTGCCACAGGCGCTCCTGATGCGTAGCGTCGTCCTCGCCGGTAAACCACTTATCGTTGAACTTGGACGGGAAGAACGGCTGATGGTCGCCCCAGAACACCACGACCACCTTGCGGTCGAGATTGCGCAGGGCATTGAGGAAGTAGCGCAGCGCCTGGTCGGACTGCTCGATGCACGAGACGTACTCGTCGACATCGGAGAGTGTGCCGTCCTCGATGGTCTTGGCGTCCAGATCGGTCGTGTCGATGTTCAGGTGCATCTGCTTATCTGCCGGCAGCAGGCCCGTATCGTAGCCCGAGTGGTTCTGCATGGTCACGTCAAAGATGAACTGCGGGTCGGCGTTCTGGTTGAGCAGCTCAAGGATTTTGTCGTAGGTTGCCTGGTCGGTCACCATGCCGCGCAAGGTGTCGGCTCCCTGGAAGTCGTTGATAGACAGGAACTGGTCAAAGCCAAAGTCCTTGTAGACGTTCTCGCGGTTCCAGTTGGTTGCGTGGTTGGGGTGCATGGCCGTCGTGGAATATCCGAGCGACTTGAACTGCTCTGCCAGGTTTCCGGTCGTTTCCATGTTGTAGATGGTGTAGGGGTACACGCCCGAGCCCAGGTTGGCCATGGAGTTGCCGGTCATAAACTCAAACTCGGTATTGGCGGTGCCGCCGCCGTAGGCGCTCACGTAGAGCTTGCCGCGGCTGAGGCAGTCGGACAGGTTCTTAAAGTACTGCGGGCCCTCGTAGCCGGCGTGCATCTCCTGATAGATCGAAAGATCCGAGAAGGTCTCGTTCATAATGGCGATGACCGTGGGCTTCTCGCTATCGAACTGCTCTTGGGCGGCGGTACGGGCGTCGCTTGTGGCGGCATCGGACTTGTCATAGGCCTTGGCATACTTTTTGAGCGTTGCCTTGGCGTCGTCGGCGGAGTAGTTGGCGGGTTTGGGCGGCTTGATGGACTGTGCCGCACTAATAAAGGCAGGCAGATAACCCTCGCGCCAGTAGCTCTCGAGCGGGCGCCAGGTGTAGACGGTGATGCCGAGGGTGTTGTAGTAGTCGATAAGCGTGACATGCGCGGTCACGCCGCCCAGGCACAGCACCGCCACGAGCAGGTTGGTGAGCAGCATGCGCTTGGCGTTGGCGGCACCCTTCTGACGGTGCGGTGCTACCAGTCCGGCGTACTCGCATAGCAGCATGGCGATGGCGGTAAAGCCCATGGACAGCACGCAGAACAGCGAGATCGAGTAGGTGTAGCCGTTGCCGGCGACCGCGGCGGCGGTGGAGATGGCCGAAAGGTCGCCCGGCTGGATGGGCATGGATTTAAACGTGATGACGAAGAACTCGGCAATGCCCAGGATAAAGAGGGCGAAGGCCAGGGCGGCGGGAGCTGCGCCGCGGCGCTGGAACAGGAAGAACAGGCCGACCATGAGCGTGGTGATGATGGCCCACTCGAGCAGTATGCACAGGGGGTAGACCCAGGTAAAGTCGTGGTTGGACGAGACCTCCATGCCCAGCAGCGCAAAGACGCCGGCGAGCAGCAGGCACAGCACGGCGGCGACGAGCGGTTTGCCCACAAAGGCGCCGCGCAGACGGGCGAGCTTGCCGGTGGGGGCGGGGGCGTCGGGCGCGGCGAACGCAAAGACGCGCGGGGCGATGCGGTCGCGTGCGATGCTGGCCCAGGCGCAGCCGGTGAGGATGGCATTGGTCAGAACGAGCATTACAAAGGCGAGCGGCTCGTTTTGGGCGACGAGGCCCATGGCGCCCCAAATGGTCAAAAAGACCTGGAACAGACCGAAGGCGACGCTCCATCCAAGAGCGCCCTTGGCAACGGTGCCCGACTGCGCGCGAATGGCTTTGGCCTCGCGCAAGACAAGGAAGACGGTCGCCGCAAGACCGACGAGCGAGATGGCGGCTGCGAACATGCTGAGACTCCTCACAAACTTAAAACTACGAAAGCGGGGGTTTACCCGATTGTTACCAAGATATGCGCTGCGATTGGTGGCTGCGCACAACAACCAGCCATATTAGCGCGCATGTGTGGCGGTGTGGCGCAATGTAGTGGCGACCTGCGCGATAATGGACGGGAATTACACGGAAACGTAAAGGCTTCTTAAAGAAATGGCGAGGTTGAGGCGATGAACGAGCAGGTTTGTATGACGAGTGCGGGCGACGTGGGCGCTGGCATGGGCGCGGGCGGCTATCCGGTCGAGACCACGGGCAACGCGGTGCTGGACATTTTGGAGCACCGTTCGTCCACGCGCGCTTTTGCGCGCGATGACAACGACCGTCCCGTAGCGGTGACCGACGAGCAGCGGGCGGCGATTCTGCATGCGGCGAGCCGCGCGCCGTCGGCAGGCGCCATGATGATGTATTCCATCGTGAGTATCCGCGAGCAGACAACGCTCGATCGCCTGGCCGACCTGTGCGACCACCAGCCCATGATCGCCAAGGCGCCCTGGGCACTTATATTTGTGGTCGACTATGCCAAGTGGATCGATCTGTTTGAGCACGTGGGTTGCTTTGAGCCCGAGTTTGTCGAGCGCACGGGCAAGGCGCCCCGCCGCGCGCCGGGTTTAGGCGACTTTGCCATCGCGGCGCAGGATGCCGTGATCGCTGCCCAAAACGCCGTGGTCGCCGCCGAGGCCCTGGGGCTGGGGAGCTGCTATATCGGCGATGTCGTCGAGAACGCCGAGGAAGTTGCTGCGCTGCTGGACTTGCCGCCCTATACCATGCCGCTGTCGATGCTCATCATCGGCACGCCCCGCAAGGAGCGCCCGGCGATTGCGCATCCCGTGGTGAACCTGGTGCACGAGGAGCGCTATCGCCGCGCCGATGCCGCGACCATGGATGCGCAGGTGGCCGAGATGGACGCGATGTTCCGTCCGCATGCCCGCGAGGTGGGGGAGCGCGTCGTGGATATCTACACCCGCAAGCACACGAGCCCCTTTATGGCCGAGATGAGCCGATCCATGGAGTGGTGGTTCAAAAACTGGCTCGGAAAATGACGAATGTGACAAAGGGACAGTCCCTTTGTCACATTCCATATCGCCGCGGTGGCCTAAAGGCCGTATAAATGTTTATCTAGCTGGGAAAACAGTGCATTAAAACATGGGACGATTATCTATAATCCCCTCGAACGTTAAAGTTGGGAGGAAACCGGCTTATGGAACAAAAGGCCAAGGAGGCAGCCTCGCACGCTGCGATTCCTGTGAGCATCTCGGCGATGCTCGTCACGCTGGGCGTGGTGTATGGCGATATCGGCACCAGCCCCATGTATGTAACCAAGGCGCTCGTTGCCGGCAACGGCGGCATCGGAAGCGTCACGGAGGAGTTCGTGCTCGGCGCGCTCTCGCTCGTCGTGTGGACGGTCACGCTGCTGACGACCGTCAAGTACGTGCTCATCTCGCTGCGCGCCGACAACCATGGCGAGGGTGGCATCTTTGCTCTGTACAGCTTGGTTAAGCGCTGCGGCAAATGGCTCATCATCCCCGCCATGCTGGGCGGCGCGGCACTGCTCGCCGATGGCATCCTCACGCCTGCCGTTACCGTGACTACGGCTATCGAAGGCCTGCGCACCATTCCGGCAGTCCATGCCGTGCTGGGCGACGATCAGGCCCGCGTCGTGGCCATCACGCTTGCCATCATCATTGCACTCTTCTTGGTGCAGCGCATCGGCACGGCCAAGATCGGCCACGCCTTTGGCCCCATCATGACGCTGTGGTTCCTGTTCCTGGGCGGCACGGGTCTGTTCTTTGTCTTCCAGCACCCCGCCGTGCTGCTGTGCCTCAACCCGGTGCGCGGCATCGCCTTTTTGTTGAGCCCCAACAACCATGCGGGCATCATGATTCTGGGCAGCTGCTTCCTCGCCACCACCGGTGCCGAGGCGCTTTATTCCGACATGGGCCACGTGGGCCGCGGCAACATCTACGCAACATGGCCGTTCGTTAAGTGTTGCTTGCTGCTGTCCTACATGGGCCAGGGCGCGTGGCTTATCAACAACGCCGGCAACCCGGAGCTCATGGGTATCGCCGACCTCAACCCCTTCTACCAGATGCTTACCCCGGGCCTGCGTCCCTTTGCCGTCGGCCTTTCCACCGTCGCGGCCATCATTGCCTCGCAGGCGCTCATCACCGGCGCTTTCTCGTTGGTGTCCGAGGCCAGCCGCCTGGACCTCATGCCGCACATGCAGGTCTTCTATCCTGCCGAGACCAAGGGCCAGCTCTATATTCCCATGGTCAACAACGTCATGCTTGTGGGCTGCGTCATCGTGGTGCTGCTGTTCCAGAGCTCGGCGCACATGGAGGCCGCCTACGGCTTGGCGATCACCCTGACCATGATGTGCACGACGCTGCTGCTCTTCTTCTACTTGCATGTTGATCGCGGCCTTAAGGTCGTCCCGTATATCTTCGTTGTGTTCTTCCTTATGCTCGAGGGCTTCTTCTTTGTGAGTTCGCTCACCAAATTTTTCCACGGTGGCTATTTCACTATCCTTATGGCCATGCTCATCATGGGCGTTATGCTGTGCTGGTACAACGGCACGGCGGTCGAGCGGCGTCAGTTTACTCTGCTGCCGCTGCGCAGCTATCTGCCGCAGCTCAAGCGCCTGCGCGACGACGATCGCTATGAGCTTATGAGCGACAACATCGTGTACCTGACCAAGGACACCAATACCGACTACATCGACCGCGATATCGTCTACTCGATTCTGGACAAGCATCCCAAGCGCGCCCGCGCCTGGTGGTTCGTGAACGTCGAGACCATGGATGAACCGCATACCTTTGCCTATTCGGTCGAGACGTTTGGCACCGACTATGTTTTCCGCGTGCATCTGTACCTGGGCTACAAGGTTAACCAGCGCGTGAACGCCTACCTGCGCCAGGTTGTTCAGGATCTGGCCGCCACCGGCGAGCTGCCGCCGCAGATGCATGACTACTCGGTCTACAAGGATCCGGGCAACATCGGCACGTTTAAGTTCGTCATGATCCGCAAGCTCCTGGCGCCCGAGAGTGACGTGGAGCCGAGCGAGCGCACGGCCATCACGCTCAAGTACATCATCCGCCGCTTTGCCGGTACGCCGGCGCGCTGGTATGGCCTGGAGAACTCCAACGTGAGCTTTGAGTATGTGCCGCTGTTCACCAAGTTCAAGGCTGTGAACAAGATGCAGCGCTTGGCCCCCAACGAGCGCCCGTAGTCGCCGACAGGTTGCATGGAGTTGGCCTTCGATGGACAGGAGTGTGCGCCCTGCTCGCGCACGTGCTGTTTGTCTAACGACCGCAGACTGCAAAGGCTATACACTTGGAACCACCACAAGGGAAACCACCACAAAGGTGCTGTCCCTCTGTGGTGGTTTTTGTTTTTAAGAGAGGGGCGGGGTGCCGATGGACGTCCGTGCGGACGGCGATATTGCCGATAGCTTTTGGTGGCGGCGCACAACGCTGACACGTCGCAGCCCTCTGTATGACGCCTGCGTATCGGCGGGGCTGCTGGTCGCGGCGACGATTGTGGGTGCGCTGCTCGACCATCCTGGTCTCGCGCCGAGCATCATGATCGTCTATGTGTTCGCCGTGCAGCTGTGCGCATTCTTTACCTGGAGCCGCCTGTATTGCTTGCTGAGCTCGGCTGCCGCCGTAGCGCTCTACAACTTCTTGTTTGTCGACCCGCGCTGCTCGCTATCGTTTATCGACCGCGTCTATCCCGGCATGTTCTTCATCATGTTTGTGGTCTCGCTTGTGTCGAGCTCGATTGCGTTGGCCCTGCGCCGCGCCTTGGCACAGGCTGCCGCCAGCGACCGTCGCACGCATATGGTGCTCGAGACCAACCGCATGCTGCAGCGGTGTCCCGATCAGCAGCAGATTGTGCATGCCATGGCAACGCAGCTGGCGCGTCTTTCGGGCTGTCCGGTCGTGTGGTACAGCGCCGACGCCGACGATGATGACTTGCTGCCGCGTGCGACGTACACGGCCGTGGGTGACGCCGCGCCGGTGCACCAGCTGACGCCCCAGATGCCGCCGCGGCTCTCGGCGTCCGCCTATGTGGGAACGCCGCTCGATGCCACCTATGGCGGCTCGGCGTTTTATGGCATCTACCTGACGGTTTGCACGGGCGACGGCTTCGTGCGCTCGGGCGACCCCGCCTCGGTGGTGGGCGTGCTGGCTATCGTTGCCGAGCCCGACATGCTGACGCACGAGGAACGGACACTTGCCGACGCCATCGTGAGCGAAGGCGAGCTGGCACTCGATCGCGCCCGCGCCATGGAGGCCCGCGAGGAGGCGGCGGTGCTCGCCAAAAACGAACAGCTGCGCGCCAATCTGCTGCGCTCCATCTCGCACGATCTGCGCACGCCGCTTACCAGCATTTCGGGCAATGCCGACGTGCTACTCGACCAGGGTTCGACCGGCACGGCCGTGCTCGATAGCCAGACGCGCCGCAGCATGCTCCTTTCCATTCGTTCGGATGCGCAATGGCTCAACGCCACCGTCGAGAATTTGCTCGCCATCACAAAGCTCGAGGGCGGCGGCATGCATCTGTCGACCACGCTCGAGCTCATGGACGATATCGTCGAGGAGGCGCTGCGCCACGTGAATCCGGCCGTACGCGAGCACGATCTTAAGGTGGTGCCGTGCGACGAGCCGGCGCTCGTCAACGTCGATGCGCGCCTGATGGTGCAGCTGGTGGTGAACCTGGTGAACAACGCTATTGCCTATACGCCGTCAGGCTCGCATATCGTGATTTCGATTATGGCGAACGATGGAAAGGTGGCATGTTCCGTCGCCGATGACGGTCCCGGTATTGCGCCCGAGGAGCAGGGCCGGATCTTTGAATCGTTCTACACTGTCAACCATGGCTTGGCTGATAGCCATCGCAGCGTGGGCTTGGGACTTTCGCTCTGTCGATCCATTATGTTGGCGCATGGCGGTAGCATAGAGGTTGCCGCGGCGGACCCGCACGGCTCGGTCTTTACGATTGGGCTTCCCGCCGCCGACGTTTCGTTTGATAAGGAGTAACGCTGTGTCGAACTCTGCCATGAAACCGCTCATCTTGGTCGTTGAGGACGACCCCGCCGTCCGCAACCTTATCGTTGCCGCGCTCGAGGCGCACGGCTTGCGCCATATGGCCGTGGAGACCGCCCATGCCGCCATCGCCGCCGCCTCATCGCAGGCACCGAGTATTGTGCTGCTCGATCTGGGCCTGCCCGATATGGACGGCGTCAAGGTGGTGGAGTCGGTGCGCGCATGGTCGGGCATGCCGATCATTGTGGTCTCGGCGCGCAGCGAGGATGCGGACAAGATTCGCGCACTCGATGCCGGTGCCGACGACTACCTGACCAAGCCGTTTTCGGTCGAGGAGCTGCTCGCGCGCATTCGCACGACGCTCAGGCGCCTTTCGTATGCGCAAACGGGTGGCGTTGCCTCCGAGGGCTCGTTCGATACCGGTGAGCTGCATATCGATTTTGATGCCGGCATCGCCACGATGGATGGCGAGGAGCTGCATCTGACGCCGATCGAGTACAAGCTCTTGTGCCTGCTGGCGCACAACGCTGACAAGGTGCTGACGCACCAGTTTATCCTGCACGAGATTTGGGGCACGGCAACTAAGAGCGACCTGGCGAGCCTGCGTGTCTTTATGGGCACGTTGCGTAAGAAGATCGAGTCCGATCCGGCGCATCCGCGCTATATCCAGACGCACGTGGGTATCGGCTATCGCCTGGTCACCCAGGGCTAGATCGCCAACCACCATCCCAATATGAGTTGCGGTGAAATACGGTCTAAATTTGCCTAATTCCAAGCAAAACAGTCCGTATTCCACCGCAACTTTGTTTATTTGCCCTTGGGCTTGCTGGCGTAGAACTTCTTCTTTTTGGGCTTGCCGGCGCAGGCAGGCTTGCCGTCGCCGCGCGACCCTCGGTCTCCGGCCTGCGTGTGCGCGGGCGTCGTTGCGCGGGGCTTGCGGGCTTCGGGGTTGCGCAGCTCTTCGATTCGCTCTGCAATCTCCTCGGCGCTAAAGCCGACTTCGGCCATGGCGTCCTCGATGGGCAGGCGGCGCACGATGTAGCAGTGGTGCACCTTCTGGTTGCGCGCAAAGTCCTCCGGGATGGTCTGCGCCGTAATGTCCTCTAGCACGACGCCCGCGCGCGCGAGCTTGCGCGTCTCGGGGCGGAAGCCGCGTAGGTTGCAGCTAAAGATGGCGTGGCCGCCCTGTGCGAGCAGGCGCGATACGCCGGCCAAAAGCTCAACATGGTCGCGCTGGACGTCCCAGGTGCGGCGGCCCATCTTTGATGAGTTCGAAAACGTGGGCGGATCGACAAAAATCAGGTCCCAGCGGTTGCGCGTCTGGCGCTGGTCGCGAATCCAGGCAAGCACGTCGTCGCGCACAAAATGATGCTGCGGACCAACAAAGCCGTTCTGGCGCATATTGCGCTCGGCCCAGTCCAGGTAGGTGTTGGAGAGGTCGACCGTCACAGTTTCCTCGACGCCGCCGTCTGCCGCATAGCAGGTAGCGGTGCCGGTATAGGCGAACAGGTTGAGAAAGCGCCGCGCCTGCTTGGCGTGCTCGCGCACCAGGTTGCGGGTGACGCGGTGATCCAAGAAGATGCCGACGTCCAGGTAGTCGTCAAAGTTGACGGCAAAGGTAAGGCCGCCCTCTTCGATGAGCGGCAGACGACGGCGTGCGATATTGGCGCGCTCGCCCGAGCCGCCCTTGCCGGCGCCCTGCTTGCCGTACTGCGAGCCGCCGCGCGAACGCATGCGGGCCTTGGCGTGCACGTGCTCGGCGGGAACATCTAGGATGCGCGGCGCGATGGCCAGAATGTCGAGCATGCGGGCCTGGGCAAGCGCGGGATCGATGGTCTTGGGCGCGGCGTATTCGGCGATGACGAGCCAGCGGCCCGGCGTCTGCGGGCAGCCCTCGTATAGATCGATGGCGGCGGAGTAATCGGGTAGGTCGGCATCGTAGACGCGGTAGCAGCTCACGCCCTCGCGCTTTGCCCACTTGCGGCGCAGACGGGCGTTCTTGCGCAAGCGGTTGGCGAACTGCTCGGACTCGGGGATGAGCACGGGCAGCGGCTTGCCGTCGCCCAGGTCGAGCGTGGCGGCAGGTTCGGGCATGGGGGTGCTGGCGGCTTTGTCGTTGACTTCGTTGGTATCCGCAACCTCGGCCTCGGCATCTGCGCTGGTCGCAGCCTCAAACGCTGCGGCGGCGTGGTCGAGCGACGGCCAGACTTCGACGGTCGCCTCCTCGTTGTTGGGCATGACGGCGATCGAGCGCTCGGGCTCGGCGTGGAGCGAGCGGGCCAGCAATCCATCGCGGGTGAGCGCGGCGACCGGCGCCGCGGCAAGCTCGGGCGCGCGGCGCAGCTCGCCGACCAGCGTCATGGCGTCGTGCATGAGCGAAAGCGGTGTCTCGGTCGTATCCGCGACCACGGCGGCGCCGGCGACAGCGCCTGCATGGTCCAGCACGGTGGCTGGCTTGGCAGCGCAAAAGTCGACAAAACGCTTGTAGCCGGCGCACTTGACCATGCGCTCGGCAGTCTTGCGGGCGGCGGGGTCGATGTCTACAGCCACGATGCGTGCCTGGCGCTCGCGCGCCGCCGCCTCGCGCTCGCGTGCCTCGGCGAGCAGCTGCTCCCATAGGGCGGCGTCGTGCGGCTGCCAGCCCTCAAAGCCCCAGCGCTCGCGTGCAGCGCCCGGGGCGCGGTCGGTCAGAATGTTCACGGCTTCCAGCAGCAGGCCGCCGCCGGCGCACGAGGCGTCGATCAGCGTGGGCAGGGCTTCGTTCTCGTAATCATCGGCCGTCAGCTCGCGCTCGCACAGCGCGGTCCAACCGACCTGCGCCAGCACCAGGGCGGCGTAGTCGGGGCGCAGCACGTGCGCGCCCTCGCCGGCGCGGGTCGCGGCGGGCGGCAGGCGCTTGAACAGCGGGTCGCCCGAAAGGTCCAGGCTTATGCTCGCACGGCGCTGGCGCAGCGAAAGCAGCAGGTGAACATCGGGGTCGGCGGCGTCGACATCGGCGCGACGGCCCGTGGTCTCGGCCAGACGGTCGCACAGCGCGTCCTTGGCGCGCAGGGCCGAGAAGCGCGTGTTGCGCAGCTGCTCGGTCACGCCGCGGGCGGTGATGGCGATGGTTGCGCCGGGGCGGATGATGTTCTCCCAGGCGATGTCATAAACGCTATCGTACAGCTCGTCGGCATCCTGCGCCTCAAAGCGCCCAAGAACCACGAACACGCGGCTCGCCAGGCGCGACCACAGACAGGCGCGGTAGCCTTCTTCGAGCTCGCCCTCAAACGTAGCGCGGCCCTTCAGCCGGCGGACATGCGAAAGCCCGAGGCGTTTAAGCTCATCGGCGAGTGCGGACTCAAAGCCCTCGGGGCAGCTTGCGTAAAATTCCATGGGTGACCTCTCTGGTTGCGTCGCTCCATTATATGATGGATGCTTCGTTTGCCCTCATCCCCGAAAGGAACCCATATGATTGATGCGTGCCCCGATTCCGCCGTGCTCTTTTTTGACGTGGACGGCACGCTGACGTCGTTCGATCCCGACGATATGAGCGATAAGGACTTTTCGGCGGTTCACCCCTCGCAGACGGTGGTTGAGGCGTTCCGTGCACTGCGCGATGCAGGGCACAAGGCATTTATCTGCACGGGTCGCCCCCTGTGGCTTATCGCCGATAGCCTGCGTGCGCTCGACCCCGCGGGCGTCGTGGCCATGGCAGGCGCCACGCTCGAGGTCGAGGGACGCGTGGTACACGAGGACTGCTTTGACGAGGACGTTATCGAGGAGCTCGCGCGCCGTATGGCCGCGGCAGGGATTGAGGCCTTTTTCGAGACCAACGTGGCTACTTTTGCCCTGGAGCCTGTGGGCGTTGAGCAGTCGTCTCTGATCGGCACTTCTGTGGTGCACAGCACCGAGGAAATGCGCGTCGACGGCAGTCTGCGCGTGGGCAAGGTATGCCTCAGTGTGCCCAGTTTGGCTCGCGTAGCCAATGATGACGGCTTTATCGATTGCGAGTTTGAGCTGTGCAACACCGGTGGCCAGAATCGCGAGCTGAGCCCCAAGGGTATTGACAAGGGCGTGGGCGTGGCGCGAGCGCTGGCGTATCTGGGCCGCGAAGGAAATGCGCGCACCTTTGGCTTTGGCGATTCGGGCAACGACCTGGGCATGCTCGCTGCGGTCGAGACGGCTGTCGCCATGGGCAACGCCATGCCCGAGGTCAAGGCGGTCGCCGACTACGTGACCGACGATGTCGCACACGACGGCACCGTCACAGCGATGCGGCATTTTGGCCTCATCTAATGAATCCCGCGTTCTGACGTTTGCTCAAACTGCGACTCTTTGCTTTTGCATGCTCAATCGATTTATCAATCCAAACACTGAGGTGTTTATACCGTTCGCCGAGAAGATAAAAAACCGCAGTTCACGCCTTGATAAACGTAGGTAAAGTGTTTAGCAGTTTATCGGCCGTATGCAAACGAAAGGAATCAGGCAGATGGCAATCAAGGTGTTCGCTGACGGTGCAAACCTCGAGGGCATGCTCGACATGTACGAGAACGGCAACGTTCAGGGTTTCACGACCAACCCGTCCCTTATGAAGAAGGGTGGCGTGACGGATTACCGCGCGTTTGCCAAGGAGGTTCTGGCCCACATCACCGATGTGTCCGTCTCGTTTGAGGTCTTTGCCGATGACGTCGAGACCATGGAGGTCGAGGCGCGCGAGATTGCTACCTGGGCCGAGAACGTCTACGTCAAGATCCCGTGTGTGACCACCAAGGGCGAGTCCACCGCCGAGCTGGTGCGCAAGCTTTCGACCGACGGCATCAAGGTCAACGTTACCACCATCTTTACGCCTAAGCAGGTTGACGAGATGATCGATGCCGTTGATGCCGAAACGCCGTCCATCATTTCGCTCTTTGCCGGCCGTATTGCCGATACCGGCGTCGATCCCATTCCGTTTATGACGGAGTCAGTCAAGAAGGCCGCTGCCAAGCCCAACTGTGAGGTCCTGTGGGCGTCCACGCGCGAGCTTATCAACATTTACCAGGCCGAGGCCTGCGGTTGCCAGATCATCACGGTGCCCAACAGCATCCTGGCCAAGCGCAAGAACATCGGCCGTGACCCGTACGAGGTCTCGCTCGATACCGTACGCGGTTTTGCCAAGGATATCGCCGCTTTGGGTTTCCATATTCTGCCCTAAGCAAGGGTACCCCCTGCGGCGACGTGCAAAATCGCGAGTTTTCAGCATGGTAAAGACTTTTACCAGCTGGTTGAAGCGCGGAACGGCCCCCGTTTTGGCCCTAAAACGCCAAAACGGGGGCCGTTTTTGCTTTTATGGCCCTCTGAAGCGCCGCGGGGCTATCGGGAGATGCTGAATACTCGCAATTTTGCACGCCGCGAAGAGGGGGACGTCCGCTTTGGCGGCTATTTGCCCTGCACCATGGTAAGCGAGATCTTCTTGCGGTCGCGATCGACCTTTTCGACCCACACCTTGACCGTGTCGCCGACGCGCACCACGTCGCTGGGGTGCTTGACGAAGCGGTTGGCCAGCTTGGAGATATGCACGAGGCCGTCCTGGTGCACACCCACGTCGACGAAGGCGCCAAAGTCCACGACGTTGCGCACTGTGCCCTTGAGCTCCATGCCGGGTTCCAGGTCGTCGATGGAAAGTGCTGAGCGGCTAAAGACCACCTCGGGCGCGTCGTCGCGCGGGTCTCGGCCGGGCTTCTTGAGCTCGTTGACGATGTCGATGAGCGTGAGGGTGCCGCAGTCCAGGTCGCTTGCCAGCGCCGAGATGCTGCCGATGCGTCGCTCGATGTCGGGCACGCCGCCGCGGCTGAGCTCGCTTGCCGCCACACCCGCACGCTCCAGGACGGCCGTGGCCACCTCGTAGCTTTCGGGGTGGACGCTCGTCGCATCGAGCGGGTTCTTACCGCCGCTGATGCGCAGGAAGCCCGCGGCGTTGAGATATGCCTTGGGTCCCAGCTTGGGGACCTTCTTGAGCTGGCGGCGATCGGTAAAGGCGCCGTTCTCTTCGCGGTAGGCCACGATGTTTTTGGCTACGCTCGGCGTGATGCCCGATACGTATCCCAGCAGGCTCGCACTTGCGGTGTTTACGTCGACGCCCACGCGGTTGACGACGTCCTCTACCACATGTCCCAGGGTGCGCGAAAGCTCGGCCTGGTCAAGGTCGTGCTGGTACTGGCCAACGCCGATGGATTGGGGCGGAATCTTGACGAGCTCTGCCAACGGGTCTTGCAGGCGGCGGCCCAGGCTCATGGCGCCACGCACGGTGACGTCCAGGTCGGGATATTCCTGACTGGCGAGCTCGGAGGCGGAGTACACCGATGCGCCGGCCTCGTTGACGATGGTGTATCGCAGTCCAGGCGCCTGCTCGGCGATGAACTCCGAGACGACTTCTTCGGTCTCGCGGCTGGCGGTGCCGTTGCCGATGACAATGGTGTTGACGCCGTCCTTCTTGACGAGGCGGGCGAGCTCGCGCTTGGTGCCGGCGACGTCGTGGCGCGGCTTGGTGGGGTAGACCACGCCGTGGTCGAGTAGCTTGCCGGTCTCGTCCATGACGGCGACCTTGCAGCCGGTACGGTAGCCCGGATCGAGTGCGAGCACACGGGCGCCGCGCACGGGGCGTGCCGAGAGCAGGCCCTCGAGATTCTTGGCAAAGACGTTGATGGCCTCGGTCTGCGCGCGGACGGTGAGCTTGGCGCGGGCCTCGCGCTCCAGTGAGGGGGCCATGAGGCGCTTGTAACCGTCGGCGATGGCGGCATCAAAGACGGGTGCGAACACGCCCTGGCGTCGGGGCCAACGGCTGCCGAGGCGTGCCGTGGCGGCAGTGCCGTCGACGTTCACGCGCACGCGGAGTTTGCCCTCGCGCTCACCGCGGTCGATAGCCAGCACGCGGTGGTTGGGTATACGGCGCAGCGGCTCGTCATAGCTGTAGTACGGCTCGTAGGGAGTCTTCTCGGTGGGGTCGGTGGCCTCGACGACGATGTCGGCGGTGTCCTGCGTAAAGGCGCGCAGGTCGGCGACGTTCTCGGGGTCCTCGGCCACCGTCTCGGCCACGATGTCCGCCGCGCCGGCAAGCGCCTTTTCGGGCGTGTCGAAGCCGGCCTCCTCGTTGACGTATGCCGCGGCGGCGTCGAGTGCGCTGCCCTTGGCCGAGGCCTGCATGATGATCATGTTGGCGAGCGGCTCAAGGCCTGCCTCGCGGGCCTTCTGCGCGCGAGTCATGCGCTTTTTGCGGTAGGGCTTGTAGAGGTCCTCGACGCGCTGGAGCTGCGTGGCCTCGCGAATCTGCTGCTCGAGTTTGGGCGTGAGTTTGCCCTGGGCGTCGATGAGCAGGATGACGTCCTCTTTACGCTGCTCAAGATTGCGCAGGTAGGACAGGCGCTCGTCGAGTGCGCGCAGGGCGACGTCGTCCATGCCGCCCGTGGCTTCCTTGCGGTAGCGCGAAATAAAGGGGATGGTGTTGCCCTCGTCGATGAGCTTGACGGCTGCCTCGATGTTGGCGGCCTTAAGGTTGAGCTCGTGGGCAAGCTGGGCGATAAGATCCATGGGACTCCTTGCGTTTAAGGTGCGTTTGCAGCACAGGGCTACCAAGGATACCACCCGACGTTCTGCCAAAGCAGTCTTTTTGGGACGGGGCTTTTTTAGCTACGGGACTGCGGACGGGAGACGGTGGAGTCCCTCTTTACAAAACGAGGCCCTGGCCAAACGGCCAGGGCCTCACCACTTCTCTTCAGGCTGCGATAAAAGACCGTGTGCGCAGGCGCTCCCCGAGGGAGACGGGGGTGTTTGCTCCGCGCGCAGTTTCGCAGCGAAGCGAGAATGTTTGAGCACGGAGTAAACACCCCGTCTCCCTCGGGGAGCTCCGTTGGGAGCGTAGGGGATGTTTTGAGCTACTCCAGCTCAAACGCTCCGGTATAGAGCTGGTAGTAATATCCGCGCTTGGCGATCAGCTCGTCGTGGTTGCCACGCTCGATGATGCGGCCGTGATCCAGGCAGATGATTGCGTCGGCGTTGCGCACGGTGGACAGGCGGTGCGCGATGACAAACGTCGTGCGGCCCTCCATGAGCTTATCCATGCCCGCTTGCACGATGGCCTCGGTGCGGGTATCGATGCTCGACGTGGCCTCGTCCAGAATCATTGCCGGCGGATCGGCGACGGCAGCGCGTGCGATCGAAATCAGCTGTCGCTGGCCCTGCGACAGCTGCGCGCCGTTGCCGGTGAGCATGGTGTCGTAACCGTCGGGCAGGCGGGTGATAAAGTCGTCGGCGCCCGCGAGCTTGGCCGCCGCGATGCACCCCTCGTCGGTAGCGTCCAGGTTGCCGTAGCGGATGTTGTCCATCACAGTGCCGGTGAACAGGTTCACGTCCTGCAGCACCACGCCCAGCGAGCGGCGCAGATCTGCCTTGCGGATCTTGTTGACGTTGATGCCGTCGTAGCGGATCTTGCCGTCGGCGATGTCATAGAAGCGGTTGATGAGGTTGGTGATGGTCGTCTTGCCGGCACCGGTGGCACCGACAAACGCGACCTTCTGGCCCGGCTTGGCAAACACGGACACGCCGTGCAGCACCTCGTGGTCGGGCGTGTAGCCAAAGTCGACGTTGTCCATGACCAGGTCGCCGCGCAGCGGTACGTACTCGATCTCGCCGGTTGCACGGTGCGGATGTTTCCACGCCCACATGCCAGTGTGGTGGTCGGCCTCCTCGAGCTGCCAGGTATCGGGGTTCACCTGCGCGTTGACGAGCGTTACATAGCCTTCGTCGGCCTCGGGCTTCTCGTCGATGAGCTCAAAGATACGGTCGGCGCCGGCGAGACCCATGACCACGGCGTTGATCTGCTGCGAGATCTGACCGATCTGTCCGCAGAACTGCTTGGTCATGTTGAGGAACGGCACTACGACGGCGATGGACAGCGTCATGCCCGAGATGCTCAGGTTGGGCACGCCCAGCGCCAGGAAAATGCCGCCCGCCAGCGCGACCAGCACGTAGAGCAGGTTGCCCAGGTTCATAAGGATGGGCATGAGGATGTTGGCGTACATGTTGGCCTTTTGCGATACCTCGAAGAGCTTTTCGTTGCGCTCGTCAAAATCGGCCTCGGCGGCAGACTCGTGGCAGAATGCCTTTACGACCTTCTGGCCGTTCATGACTTCCTCGATATGGCCCTCGACCACGCCGAGCTCGGTCTGCTGCGCAATAAAGAAGCGCGCGGAGTTGGAGCCGAGCAGCTTGGTCATAAAGGTCATAAAGGCGACGCCGGCAATAATCACCAGACACATCCACACGCTGTAGTACAGCATGATAAAGAACACCGTGACGATGACGATGGTCGTCATGAGCAGGTTGGGCAGCGACTGGCTGATCATCTGGCGCAGCGTGTCGATGTCGTTGGTGTAGTGGCTCATGATGTCGCCGCGCTGGTGCGTGTCGAAGTATCGGATCGGCAGGTCCTGCATGCGGTTGAACATCTTCTCGCGCAGCTTTTCCAACGAGCCCTGCGTGATGATGGCCATGGCGCGGTTCCAGAACAGCGAGGACAGGATGCCGACGCCGTAGATGCAGGCGAGGGTGGTCACGAGCTGTGCGATCTTGGGCTGTGCGGCTTCCCAATCGCCCGACTGCCACGATTCGCTAATAATCTGCAGGGCGCTCTGAAGGAAGGTCGCGCCGATGGAGTTGATGACGGCGCAGAGCACCACGCCGGCGACGACGAGGGGCAAAAGCACGGGGTAGAAGCCAAAGAGCGTCTTGATGAGGCGCGACATGGTGCCGCTCTTGCGGTTGAGCGCGCGCTCGGCGGTGGTTGCCTTACTCATGTGCCTCGCCTCCTTCCTGGTTCTGGGCTTGCGTTGCGGATGCCTCGGTGTCGGCCTCGACGGCCCCTTCGCCCTCGGCAGACATCTTGTTTTGCGAGGTAAAGGTCTCGCGGTAGATCTCGCTCGTCTTGAGCAGCTCGTCATGGTTGCCGATCTGAGCGATACGGCCGCCCTCCATGACGATGATGCGGTCTGCGTCCTGCACGGAGCTGATGCGCTGGGCGATGATGAGCTTGGTCGTGTTGGGCAGATAGCTTGCCAGCCCTGCGCGGATCTTGGCATCGGTCTTGGTGTCGACGGCGCTGGTGGAGTCGTCCAGGATCAAGATCTTGGGGCGACGCAGCAGGGCGCGCGCAATGCACAGGCGCTGCTTCTGGCCGCCGGAAACATTGGAGCCGCCCTGCTCGATCCAGGTGTCGTAGCCCTTGGGGAAGCCGTCGACAAACTCATCGGCGCAGGCCAGATGTGCCGCCTCGCGGACTTCCTCGTCGGTGGCGTTCGGGTCGCCCCAGCGCAGATTCTCGGCGATGGTGCCGCTAAACAGCACGTTTTTCTGCAGCACCATGGCTACCTGGTGGCGCAGGGCGTCCAAGTCGTAGTCGCGCACATCCACGCCGCCCACGCGCACGGTGCCCTCGGTGGCGTCGTACAGGCGGGCGATGAGGTTTACAAGCGTGGACTTGGCCGAGCCGGTGCCGCCGATGATGCCGATGGTCTCGCCGCTCGTAATGTGCAGGTCGATATCGTCGAGCGCCTGGCGCTTCGCATGCGCAGAATACTTAAAGCTCACGTGGTCAAAGTCGATGGAGCCGTCGGCAACCTCGAGCACGGGTTCGGCGGGATTGGCGATCGTGGGCTCGGCGGCCAGCACCTCGGTAATGCGGTGCGCCGATTCGTCGGCCATAGTTACCATGACAAAGATCATCGACAGCTGCATCAGGCTCATAAGGATCTGGAAGCCATAGGTAAAGATCGAGGAGAGCTGGCCCACGTCGAACAGCGTGCCCTGGCTCGTGATGATGAGCTTGGAGCCCAGGTAGATGATGACGACAAATGCGCCGTTGACGCAGATGTTCATCATGGGGTTGTTAAAGGCGAGCAGCTTCTCGGCGCGGGTGAAGTCCATCTGGACGTCGCGTGCGGCGGTCGCGAACTTCTCCTTCTCAAAGTCTTCGCGCACATAGCTCTTGACCACGCGCATGCCGGTGACGTTTTCCTCGACGGACTCGTTAAGGGCGTCATACTTGTGGAACACACGCGAGAAGATGGGGCGCACCTTAAAGATGATAAAGAACAGCCCAAAGCCCAGCAGCGGAATGATAACCAGGTAGACCATGGCAACGCTGCCGCCCATGATAAACGCCATGGTAAAGGCGAAGATCAATACCAGCGGCGCGCGCACGGCGATACGGATGATCATCATAAAGGCCTGCTGCACGTTGTTGATATCGGTGGTCAGGCGCGTGACGAGCGAGGAGGTCGAGAACTCATCGATGTTGGCAAAGCTGAACGTCTGGATCTTGTAGAACAGGTCGTGACGCAGGTTCTTGGCGAACCCGCAGCTTGCATGGCTGCAGGTGACGCCGGCAGCGGCGCCAAAGGCAAGCGACGTCAGCGCGATGAGCACCAAAAAGCCTGTGGTGGGAAGCATTTCGGCTACGGTGGCGCCGTCTTTGATGGCGTCGATCAGGTTGGCGGTGATAAATGGAATCAGCATCTCGCAGAGCACCTCGCCAAGCACGAGCAACGGCGTGGCAACGGTGACTTTCATATAGTCGCGGATGCTGCCCATGAGGGTTTTAATCATCCAGTTCCTCCCAGGTTTTGCGGATTTTATCGAGCATTTCGGCGAGTTGCTCGCGCTCGTCGTGGGTGAGCGCGCTAAAGGCCCGTTCTCTAAAGCGGATGCGGGCCGCCTGGTCGATGCGGGCGTTTTCCCGGCCGATTTCGGTCAGTCGAATGGTGAGTTGCCGTCGATCCTTGGGGTTACGGCTGCGCTCGATGAGGCCGTTGAGCTCGAGCTTGGACAGGATCTCGGAAAGCGACCCCGGCTTGAGGCCGAAGTGCATGCCGAGTTCCTGCTGCGACATCTCGCCGCCGGGCTGCTTGGCCAGTAGGCAGATGATGGGCGCCTTGCCGGACACGCCTCCGCCATGAAAATGCATGTAATGGCCGCAAAAGCCCAGGTTATTGAGGATGCGCTTGGCAAGCTTGTCTTCCGAGCTAACCGCTTCGGATACATCCGCCGGCTGTGACGGGTCGCCGCCGGGCTCGTGCGAACAATGGCTAAGAGGTTCATCGCACATGAATGAGTGCTGCTCCTTTCTTTAGTTAGGTAGTGGAATTGTTTTGTGCCTAACCAATTTAGGAGCGTGAGAAATCAAAGTCAAGGTACCAAACTAGTGGTTACGCGGTTTTACCAAACCGCGTAACGGCTCGACGCTGCAAACCCGCCAGAGCGGCAATCTGCCTTTCAACTTCGGCGGCATGACCAGAAGGTCAATGCCGCCTCGTTTCAAGGCACCTTGCTCACTCTGGCGGGTTTTCGCTGACTTCGCCAAAACATCGGCGTTGCCCTTGTTGGGATAGTCGTTGGGGACGTTCTTGTTTGACTAGTCGTTTAAGAACGTCCCCAACGACTAACTTAAAAACTATGCCGGATTACGGGGCTGAATGACGGATTGCCGACCATGCCGAAATTGGTAAAAAGAAAACCGCAGGTAGAAGGTTCGCTATGATTTGAAAATAAGGGGTGTGGTTGGCTCATTCAGGTTCAGCCCCGTAATCCGGCATAGTTTTGAAATGGCACTGAATAAGTGGCGGCAAATGAGCCGCAATGAAGCAAGCTAGCCCCTCGTTTCCAAAACCTTTCCGCAACAATGTGGCCTCCACGGCGCCGGCGCCCGCCTGCCGTGCTCCCTGCGCTACACTTAGTTGCACTGTGGCGCCGTTGCGCCGCGCCCGATCCAAGGGGGACACTCATGAAGAACACTCAGCTGTTGCTAATCAACGATATGTGCGGCTACGGCAAGGTCGCGCTTTCCGCCATGCTGCCGGTGCTGTCGCACATGGGTTACCATATCCACAATCTGCCGACGGCACTTGTGTCCGATACGCTCAACTATCCCAAGTTCTACATCCACGACACCACGGAGTACGTGCGTCAGAGTCTTGCCATCTGGGAAGAACTCGGATTTGAGTTCGACGCCATCTCGACCGGCTTTATCGTGACCGAGGAAGAGACGCGCATCATCTCGGACTTTTGCCACCGCCGTGCGCAAAAGGGCACCAAGGTGTTCGTCGATCCCATCATGGGCGACAACGGCAAGCTCTATGCGGGCGTGCCCGAGTCCACGATTGGCCTTATGCGGCACCTGCTGGAGTGCGCAGACTACGCGGTGCCCAACTATACCGAGGCGTGCCTGCTTGCCGATAGGCCTATTGCCGAGCAAATTACGCCCGAAGAGGCCCGCGCCCTTGTGGACGCCGTGCGCGAGCTGGGTGCCAAGTCGGTGGTCATTACGAGCACCGTGGTCAATGGCACGAACGCGGTTATCGGTTACGACCATGTAGCGGGGGAGTACTTTACGATTCCCTTTGAGCTCATTCCGGTCTATTTCCCGGGCACGGGCGATACGTTCTCGGCAGTGCTCGTCGGCCGCGTTATGGCAGGTTGGAGTCTGCAGCGCGCGACGTCCGATGCCATGCGTGTGGTGGCCGAGCTTATCGAGCGTAATGCCGACCAAGAGGACAAGTCGGCCGGTCTTCCCATCGAGGCCTGCCTGGATGTGATTGACCATGAGTAATGCTGGCGAGGGCGGCATCAGGCCTGCGGGCGAGAACAAGCCACTCGGCGCGCCGCGTGGCAAGCGTCCGCGTATCCGCGTGAGCTGCGTGGACCAGTTGGGGACGTGCCGCTGCCACCATGGTCACAAGCCGGGCGACGTCTTCGACTTCGACCGCGATCGCGGCAAGATGTGCGCCATGGCCTGTCACGTTGGCTTTCCCTATATCGACATTCTGCGCTATGGCGGAACTGTGCCCGGCAACGAGCCCGGCACGGCAAAGTTCTGCTGCCCCGAGGTCGATACGCTGAACGTCTGGCTTGCCGAGATCGTCGACGAGTAGTTGAGCGCAATGTGACAAAGGGACAGTCCATTTGCCACGTTCGCCGGTGGTGCCCCGTCTTTTTTGCTTATAATCTCAAATCTCTGCATTTCATCCGATTTTAGGTTCTAAAAATTCTGCGTTTCATCGATAATCAATCGTATAAAACTTTGCATTTCATTTGATGACACTGAGGGGGGAGCCTATGCTGCGCAGGAAAATAGCGGCAGAGCTGGAGCGTTGGCTGAAGTCTTCCGAGCAAAAGGCCTTGTTCATTACGGGTTCTCGCCAGATTGGCAAAAGCTATTCGATTCGCGCATTTGGCAAAGCCAACCATGCAACCTACATCGAGCTTAACCTCATGGAAAACCGCCAGGCAAAAGATGCTCTTCTCGAGGCGCGGGATGCCGATGATTTCATCAGCAGGGTGACGCTTCTTTCGGGAAAGTCGATTGCGCCAGGCAAAACACTCGTGTTTATCGATGAGGTCCAAGAGGCCCCCGACATCATGACGATGGCAAAGTTCCTTGTTGAGGACGGGAGGTGCCGTTGGGCGTTTTCGGGGTCAATGCTCGGGACTCAGTTCAAGGGCGTCAGGTCCTATCCCGTGGGGTATGTCCACGAGCTTAGGATGTTCCCGCTCGATTTTGAGGAGTTTTGCTGGGCAATCGGGGTGAGCGAGGGGGCTCGCCAAACGATACGTGACGCGTGTATCAGCGAGAGGCCCATTCCTGATTACATTCATGACGCGATGATGGCAAACTTCAGGACCTATGCCGTTGTCGGCGGAATGCCGGAGGTCGTGCAGCGTTTCCTTGACACGCAGGGCGACCTTGCCTCTGTTCGTCAGCTACAGTCAGAGCTCAACGAACAGTACCGGCGGGATATCTCCAAGTATGCAAGCGGGCGAGCCCTTCAGGTGCAGAGCATCTACGATCAGCTCCCTATTATGCTCGAGGGGGAAAACAAGCGCTTCGTGCTCAATTCCATTGACCCCAAGGCTCACTACGAGAAGTATCAGCGAGATTTTGTATGGCTTGTCGATGCCGGCGTTGCTCTCAAAGCCGATATCGTAACCGAGCCAAAATCGCCCCTGTTCAAGACGGCACGGCCATCGCAGTTCAAGCTATATCAATCGGATACGGGCATGTTGATGGCGCGCTACCCCGTTGGAGTCGCCCAAGCGGCGTATCTTGATAGCAAGGAGCCCAATCTGGGCGGCATTTACGAAAACGTGGTGGCCCAGCAGCTGGCTGCCCAAAATCGCCAGCTTTACTACTATCAGACAAAAAAGCGCGGTGAGGTGGACTTTGTGGTCGATGGACCGGATGGGACGGCTGTTCCGATCGAGGTTAAATCGGGCTCCTATTACCACGCGCACGCAGCGCTCGGTCATGTGCTTGATACGGCTGAATATGGCGTAAGGCTCGGGATTGTTTTCTCGAGAGGCAACGTTGAGCGCAACGGAGCAGTTCTCTATTTGCCGCTATATGCGACCTGGGCCCTTTCGGATGTTTTGGGCGACTCCTGCGCCGAGGGGATAAAGCTGGAGGTCAAGCCGGTCTAGGGCTAGTCCCTTTGTCACATTCATGAGCGTGGGTTTTCTCCCGTTTAGAGCGCACTTGAACGCTCAAAGTGGGAGAAAACCCACGCTCATTTTTCATGTGGAAGATTATCCGCGCTTGTTTCGCGCCGAAGGCGTGGCCCGCGACCTCGCTTGCCTACAGCCGCTCGAGCATGGCCGTGCAGCCGGCGAGCACGTCGCGGTACGTGGCATCGAAATTGCCGGTGTACCAGGGATCGGCCACGTCGCCGGGGCGCTCGGTCCAATCGAGCAAGCGCGTAATCTTGCCGTCGGGGTCGTCGCCAAAGATGCGACGCAGGCCACGCGCGTTCTCGTCGTCCATATAGACAATGTGGTCCCAGTCGCCATATTCCGCGCGACGCACCTGGCGTGCGCGGTGGGCGACGACGGGAATCCCGACTTCGCGCAGCTTGGCAACGGTGCCGTGGTGTGGCGGGTTGCCAAGCTCCTCGGTCGAGGTCGCTGCGGAATCGATGACAAACTCCGCCTCGCGCCCAGCGCGGTGCACCAGCTCGGTAAACACCGACTCGGCCATCGTCGAGCGGCAGATGTTCCCATGGCAGACAAACATGATTTTTATCATTCTATGAAACCTCTCATATATCAGGATATCCGCAGGTAAACGGCATATTGTTGATTCCTCGATTAAATACAGAGTATCAAATCAATTCATAAATGAGCGGGTTTTTTCCGCCGTCAACGTCGTAAGAATCGTCGTAAACAGAGACATTTTACGATTTCCTACGCCGCCCCGGATTCATAACCGAGCATGTCCGCCTTCACGTCCTCGAAACCGAGGTGGGTATACGTATTGAACGTCACCTCTATGTCGGAATGGCCCATAATATATTTCAGTTTCGCGGGATTCATGCCCTTACGTGCCATCTTCGAGCAGAAGGTATGGCGGCAGACATGGGGCGTGATCTTCGGAAGCTCCTCCTTATAGATGCGGTTGTGCTTCGTCACCGCGTACTGAAAATACTTCTGCCAATGCAGGGCGACGCGGGGCATCTCGTTCTTATCGAGAAATAGGAAGCCGCTTACCCCGTCGACCACGGGTTCGCACGCAGGGCGCGGGCGATTCGCGAGAACACGCTTGAAGCTCGCGGAGACGGCGTTCGTCATGGGAACGTAGCGGACACCGCTCTCCGTCTTAGGACGCTCAATGTAATAGCGCATGTCGCTGGATCGCTGGAGCTGCTTGTTCACCCGTATGCTGCCCTCTTTGAAATCGAGATCATCCACCGTGAGGCCGCAGAACTCGGAAATGCGGAGCCCGGTGTTCAAGAGGATGAAGAAGGCGTCGCAATAGCGCTGGTAGTGCTTGTCGTTCGCCACGAAATCAAGGAACCTGCGCTCCTGCTTGGGGGTAAGGGCCTCGCGTGCGACCATGTCGTTCACCAACACGGTGGCAAGCTCGAAGTTGAAGGGGTTCCGGCGGATGAGGTCGTTCTCCTCCGCCATCTGAAACGCGGGCCTCAAGACCCCGCGTATTGTGTGAATGGAGCTGTAGCGCTTCCCGTGGACGTTTTGGAGGTCGATGAGCCATTTCTTGGCCTCGAAAGACGTGACGTCGCCAATACGGCGCGAGCCGAACTCGTCCTTTGCAAGGTAGTTGAGTACAGTCTTGTAGCCAGCGCGGGTGGTTTGCTTGACCGCGGTTTTCGTCTCGGTGTAGCGCAATGCGAGATCGTAGACCGTCATGTCGTCCGGCGCGACGTTATCGAACAGGTCGCGCTGTATTCCCTTCTCAAGATCCCGCAAGCAGGGGCCGGTCTTCTTCCCTTTCGGTGTAAGGTCGCGAGTTGTCAAGGTCCACGAGTAGACGCAGCGCGTCCGCCCCTTTACGTCGACGTACTTGTAGCAGTAGCGCCCGTCTTTCCTCTGCGTCTCCCCACGTCGGAGGAGGCGGCCTTTGCTGTCCTTTCTGATAGCCACTTTTCGGCTCCTTTCGGTGTTGAAAAGAGCCCCGATGCGATAGTCCGATTCTATCGCACGGGGCCAGAATTGTTAGTCTGCCGAGTCGGCACTGGTTCCGAGGATCGACTCGTAAACCTTCGTGGGGTCAGCGGAGGAATCGTCGCCGCGTGCGAATCTCGAATACGGGTTCGGGCGGGTGTAATCGGGCATGGGCAAATACCAGCCGTTTCCCGCATACTGGCAGAGGCATATCTCTCGCTGCTGCATCTCGATCACCGCGGCGAGGCGTCTCTCCAGCTGATCGAAGCCGTCGGTATCGGCGTTGTTGCCCTGTTCATGGAAGAACTCGTAAGGGCTATAGGGGGACGTGATGACGATGAGATCCGCCGCCACGGGTTTGTCCGAGTAGCGGGACGGTGCCATTACCTCGTGCCCTATGGCGAAGGGGTCCGTGAGGCGGAGCAGGTCGGCGTAGGGGATGGATTTGGGGCGGAGCTCGTCGAGGATGACGGAGTGCTCGCCCGCATAGCCTTGAAAAATGTCGCGGGTAGATCCCGATACGAAGCAGCGACCTCCCTTGCGACGCGCGTACTGCTCGGCAAGGGTCGACTTGCCGGTCCCCGCGGGGCCGAAAATCCACACCGTCTGGACCCTGCGGCCCTCCTCGACCATCTTCGCGCGCCATTCGACGGCCTGGACCTGCAAGCGTCGTGCGTAAACGTCTTCGACCTGGCGCTTCGCACGGGCGTATTCGGAGCCGGAAAGCTGCGAGACCAGCGCTTCCTTGTCGATCCGCCCTTCAAGGAGGTCGTCGAGCAGAATCTTGATGTTACTGTGCGATCGCGCCCGGGTCACGCGGGATTCGATGGAGGCGAGCAGGGCGGGATAATCGAAGTTGGCGCGAACGAGGCCCGGGTCGTACTGGTGCTTCGATCTCGCGCCGTCGGTCTTATGGCATAGATACGAGAAGCCGTTCTCGACCCCGGCCTTCCACGCCTCGATGCGCTCGGGCTTGTCGCCAAGCGCCTTCGCGATGCTTCGGACGGAGCGCGGGTTCGCGAACTCCATCATCACATGCAGATGCGCGGCGGTAGGTCGGCCTGCGTCGGTCTGGTCGCAGTCGTGCACGATCCCCGCATAGCGCTTCGGCGAAAGGGCCGCGATCTTGCCATACATGTCATCGACGGAAGCCGGCAGATGGGAGAGCTGCTGCTCGTACATCATCGCACGAGTCTTAATAGGTGAAGAGCCACTCATGGTTCCACTCCCTTTCTCAAATACGAGGCTTTTTGCCTGTTTTCTGGAACGCGCACCCAGGTGCGCCTTGGGATAACAAGCCCCCCCAAGGCGCATGTCTAGGCGAAATTTCAAAAAATGGAACAATGCGGTGGTGCCCGCCTTTGCTGCGCTCGGCGGGCACCACGTTAGTTACTTGATGAAGTACAGGTCGAGAAGACGCCCAAGCTCGCGGTACACGCGGAACCTCATCACGGGAAAATGCACGAAGCTGATACGGTCGTGCACGCCGTCCGTGCTGCTGAACCATGCATCGCCCGGACCGTAAGTGCGGGGAGCCGCGAGGTCGGCCAGCCTGTCCGCGTCCCATATGAGGCGCGCCTCGGGCAGGGTCGGGCGAAACAGTATGCGGGTGCTGCAAGCGGACCGCACCATCGACGGAAGCCCGCCCTCCTCGACCGACGCCTCCGCGATCGAGATGATGGCGTAGCACCCGGCGCTCGCGCCCATCGTCACGATGCGCTTGACAAGCCCGTCGAACGTGGCGAGGCAGTAATCGGGGTCCTCCTTGCTGGCGCGCTTGGGGAACATGGTGCGCAGCGCCACGTATTCGTCCAGGAAGAGCACAGAGACATGGAATCCCGCATCCCACCAGTGAACCGCGTCCCCTGTTTCGGCAGAGCGGTCGTTGAGGACGCTCTGCCGCTTCTTGATGCTATCGGCGAAAAGGGCGAGCGCCTCGAGAATCGCATGGGCGTCCCCATCCGGCCCCAAGGAAACGACATGCGGCAGGCGGGAAAGCTCGGCCTGCTTCGGGTCGATGATGAGCACTTGAGAACCGTATTCGTCCGGCCCGGAAAGGAGGGCCTGGATCAGCAGGGCGATGACGCCCGTCGTCTTCCCGCTTCGGGTCTTTCCGGCCACCAGCATGGAGCCGGAGGTGCGAAGGTCTATATTGGTGCCGTCCTGGACCCGAAGCTCGTAGGCGCTTGGAGGCGACATCTCTTCGACGCTGCTCGCCTCAATCTCATGGTGAAGCGTCACATCCTGGACGAAGAACGTCACGTGGTTGCTCGCCACGTCGGCTTCCGTGAGAACGACCGCATAGCGCGAGAACCGACCGCAAAGTCGTGCGCTGATGCACTCAGCGAGCTTCGCCACCTCGTCAACGGTAGAAGACAGGGTGGAGATTGAGATCTCGAATCTCCCCGCCTCCGTTTCCTTGCATACCACGCGAGGAACAACCTCCCCATCGCGAAGATGCAAGGGGTTACCGAATCGCGGATCGAATATCCCGGCACGCACGCGCGTGCAAAGCTTCTTCGAAGCGGGCAGCTTGGAGTTGATCGCAATCCCAGCTATTACGGTAATGCCCCCGATAGCGCCAAGCGCAATTGCAGCGGCGACGTAGTTCCCATGAGCCATCAGAACGTCTGATGATTCAGCGGCGATGGGCGCGAACCATTCAATGATCAGGTGTCCGATACCGAGCAAGCAACCGGCAATCAATAACAGTACGGCCCCCAGCACGAAAAGCTTCGTGCCGAGGGCCGCATACAGAATAGCCGGTGCGTTAATGCTGTAACGCACGGCTTCTCACCTAGCCCTTCTTGGCAATGACGGTGAGACCGCTTGCCGTTACGGAGAGAAGATTGTGATAGTCTCCGTAGACCTTGGCAACTACCCCGGTGGGCATCACGTACTGATCGACCGGAATGTCGATATCATCCGAAACCTTGATGGCGAGCTTCTCGAAACGATTGCTCACAATCTCGCCCTCGGCGTGTCGATACTCCGTGTTATCTACAGCGATCACCACTTCGATCTTCGTGCCGCGGTGCTCCTTGGTGGCGTAGTCGACCCACTCGCCGCCGCCCGTGCAGAGAAAACGCTTGTCCTTCGCGAAGGCGGCCCAGTCAAAGGACATAAACTGATTGAGCTTCTTCATACTAGAAAACCCCTCTCAAATCTAAAAGCGCCCGCTGTCGCTCGCCTGGTCGTCGTGTACCGCAAGAAAAAAGCCCATGGCATCATTCAGAATCGCGGAGGCCTCTCCCAGAGAAGCCTTCGTGTTCGAATCGATCTCGCTGCGGCACACCGCCCCCTGAATCTTCACGTCGGCCTTCGCCATCTGGCGATACATAATGCGCGCAACCATCGTCTCGGCCTTCAGCGCACGATTAGCGATGCGCTCGCCATAAGTAGAGACGCGTTCGGCGGGCTTGCCTTCGCTAAACGTGGGCGGGGTCCCCATGGGCTCAATCGCATGGGCCTGGGTCTCATTCGCGTGCGAAGTAGAAACGATCTTCATTTGATCCTCCTTTTCCAGAGTCTGCTTAACGTAATGGGCAATTCGTCAATCGCCACCAGGAAATCCTGTGATTGCATCATTGCATAAGCGTTTGACCTGCGATTATTCTGTCGGGCTCGATATAATCGGCGTCTCCGCCGTGTGTCTAGAAGTTCGCGAGAATGAGAATCTTCCCGAACCATAAAACCAACACATTATCCAGTCCGACAGTGCAGACGTAATAAGGGGGCATACGAAAGTTCAACTGCAGGGACAAAGACTGAGAAAGAAGTCGTTGACCATGCAATAAAATGGTCAGAAATGAATTATTCATAGGACACAGGAAGCATAATGAACCGACAGAAGATTGTTGAAACGATTGGCACGGAATACCATCGCGCAAACATAGAGGAAGATGAGTGGAGCTACGCAAAGGATGCCGGCTCTTTGGCAAGCCTCACCGAAAAACTGGGCGGTGTAAAGCCGGCGCATTATAAGCTCGATCGAAGATTTACCGACGTAGATGATACGGGATCGTATGCGGTTTTAGTTGAAACCAAGCAAAGCTTTACTGATGCTGATGCGTCGCAGTTAGCTACATATGTTGAGGAAGAATATGCTCTTCATCGAGGCACTAAAGTCATCGCGATTCTGGCTAACACTACTGATGATCGCATCCGTGTCTGGAAGTCTGAAATTAATGAAGAGCATCTATTGCCTGATGAAACAGTTCTCGATTGCATGGCTCACTACAAGCGCCTATTCTCCGTCGACCAGCAAAACGACAGAGAGTCGGTCATGCGCAATACTTTCCTATTAAATGAGCTTTTACATCGTAAGGATATCGACGAACGAAATCGCAGCCAATTCGTCGGCACTTGCCTCCTTTACGTCAAAGATGAAGTCACAAAGTATTGTCATGGCGGTAGAGTCACATCTGAAACTTGCAATCGTCTTAATGCCCGATGGAAACAATTCTCACCAAAGCAAATACGCGAAGGAATCAGTGAGGTTCTCGAAAGTCTACTGGATGGTTCCAAGAACAAGGAAAAGAAGGTAAAGCTTCTAAACAGAGATGTTCTTGGCGATCAGAAGGTCCGTGCGCTTTCAACCGATGAATGGGTGGACGTACTCTCCTTTATCCTTATGAAGATATATCGGTTCATTGATTCTGACTCTTCCGAAGGACAGGATATTCTCAATCTTTTCTTTATTACTTTCAACAAATATGTTGGAAAAGCTGATAAGAATCAGGCGTTTACACCAGATCACATAACAAATTTCATGGTAAGGCTTACGGACATTACCTTCAAAGATATCGTTCTGGACGAATGCTGCGGGTCGGGATCGTTCCTTGTTCAAGCAATGGTGCATGAGCTGGCAGATGCAAGACGAGGACATACCGACGCTGAATTTCAGCAGTTGGCTGAAGAGATTAAGCAGCATCATATTTTCGGCATCGAGTCAGAGGAAAAGGCGTACGGCCTATCGACTACGAACATGCTTATCCATAGCGATGGCAATAGCAACGTAGAGTTCGGCTCCTGTTTCGATAAGCGAGCTTTTATTAAAGCCGCCAGACCGACAGTCATTCTGATGAATCCACCCTATAATGCCAAGCCAAAAACTATTCCTGACTTTTACAAGAAGGATTGGACGAAAAAGGAAAAGGATGGTAAGTCTGATCCGACAAAAGGAATGGTTTTTGTCAAGTATCTTTCCGATATAGCAAAGTCGGAGGATTGGGATGGAGTGCGTTTAGCGGTGCTTCTTCCAATGGCAGCTGCCATTGGAACTGGGACGCGTCTGGCGCAAATGAAAGCAGACCTTTTGGAGAACAATACGCTGGAGGCGGTATTCTCGCTTCCAGCAGAAATATTCTACCCGGGAGCTTCGGTTCAGGTATGTTGCATGTTGTTCACGCTAAACCGATCCCATTTTGAGATCGACGGCAGAACTCCGCGCAAGAAAACCTTTTTCGGATATTACAAAGATGACGGCTTTATCAAAAAGAAGAACTTGGGCAGAGTCGAGCAATTTGACGAGGACGGGCACAGCATTTGGAAAGCTATAGAAAAGCGCTGGATTGACCTCTTCCGAAATAAAACAGTTGAAGCGGGATATTCCGCCATGCAGGCGGTGTGCTCTACAGACGAATGGCTTGCCGAAGCATATATGGAGACAGATTATTCGAAATTAACAGATGCGGACTTTCAGCGCACAATCAACAATTACCTCGCTTACCTCGTAACGGAAGGTAATGTCTATGAAGATTGATACCGGAGCCTGGAAGGCATATAGGCTGGGTGATCTTTTCAATATAAAAAAGGGCAAACGCTTGACTTCGGAAGATCAGACAGATGGGTCAACGATTTATGTTGGAGCAATTGACTCAAACAATGGCGTTGCCAACCATATCGGCCAAAATCCTATTCATGAAGGCAATACGATCTCGTTGAGCTATAACGGGTCAATCGGTGAAGCGTTTTATCAACCCGAACCATATTGGGCTACAGATGACGTTAACGTTTTATACCTTAAGAAAGACCAGGGAGTACTAACTCCGGAAACAGCACTATTCATATGCACGGTTCTGCGTCTTGAACAATATAGATATTCCTATGGGCGTAAGTGGACTAAAGACGTAATGGAGGACACTGTTATTCGCCTGCCGGAAGATGGCGATGGAAAGCCAGATTGGAAGTGGATGGAGGGATATATTCACTCGCTCCACTGGAAACCCATCACCACAAAATGCGGACAAGCGAAATCGCTTCCACTTAAGGACATGCGATGGGGCGACTTCAAAGTAAAAGATTTATTCGATGTCAAATACGGCATCAATATGGAACTCAATGCCTGTGAAGAGACCTCCATGGAAGATCCGGAGGGAATAGCATTTGTTGCTAGAACGGCAGAAAACAATGGGGTAAGCGCATATGTAAAACCAGTCCCAGGAAAAAGGCCGCAAGAACCCGGCACAATTACTGTAGCAGGGGGAGGAAGCGTCTTATCGACATTCTTGCAGAACCGCCCATTCTACAGCGGACGCGATCTCTACCTGCTCATACCAAAAGACAAAATAGGAACAGCCGCAAAGCTTTTTGTCATAACGGCGCTTAAAGCAGAAAAATATCGCTTCAACTACGGAAGGCAAGCAAATAAGACTCTTCCTGATCTCAATCTCCATCTACCAATTACGCCGAACGGCAATCCTGACTGGGACCTAATGGAGCGCTATATAAAATCGCTTTCGTACGGCGACCGAATTGGCTAAACGAAATAGCTTTAACACCGAGGTACCATTTCGCCTTACGGTCGGAAAAACGGTTTTCGCATCGAGGCTCAAAAGTCGTAAACCGTTATATCGCGATAGGCGTTCCGTTCATTTACAAGGATTTACAAGGCGGTTTACCCTTACTGTCAGATGTTGCCGTGACCCGAAGATATTTTCTATTGTGCCATGTCCTTGCTCACGAAGCATTATCTTAGTTATAAGCAGGTCAACTAAGAACCGTAAAAGAGAGTGCTGAACAATGAGATTAGCAAAGATAATCATAAGGAACTACAGGCTGCTCACTAACGCAGAACTGGAAGTTGACCCCAAAACAACTTTGATCGTAGGCCGGAACAATACAGCGAAAACCTCATGCTTTGCATGCATCAATAAAATTTTAAGCAAAGACCCATTTCCTTTTTCTTTCGATGATTACCCTTTGCAAAAAAGAAGCTCACTTTATGATAATGTTGCCCAATTCCTGGCAGAAAAAATATCCATTGAGGATTTGTGTAAGCAGGTTGAGTCAATTTCCATCGATTTTATAGTGAACTATGCACTTGACGATCCAGAGGATAATCTCGGTGCGCTATCTCCATTCATTATAGATCTAGATGCGGATACCACTACAGCATTGATCCGGATCGAATGCAAATTAAAATCGGACGAGAAAATAATTTGGAACGCCTTTAAGCAATTTCGAGATGAATCGATTCGCGAACCAAATGATTTACAGAAAGCAATAAAGAATAATTTTCAAAAGATTTTTGAAATGGCGGTTTATGCTATAAATCCGAACGATCCGGAGGATGTTCAGAGGAAGAAACACAAAGAGCTGGTAGATTTGTTCCCAACTCATTTTATCCAAGCAGAGCGCCGGCTTGGGGAAGACGGGACGCAAGATAATTCTCTGTCATCTCTAATTGCTACTTACTTCGAAGTGAGCGAGGAAGAACTCGATGAATCTATAGTTGAGAGAGTGATGGAGCTGCGAAATACCGTTAAAGACAGCAGCGATGAAATCCAGCATCATAGTGATGAGATCTTAAGCACGCTTGTTAACGACGCAATTGGATTTGGTTATCCCAACGCAGAAGAACTGCAATTGGGCGTCACGACTCAGTTAAGCATTGATGAGCAGATTAAGAACAGGACACAACTAACTTATACCGCCGGAGCATGTAAGGAGACATTACCCGCAAACTACAATGGACTGGGCTATAAGAATCTAATAAAAATGGAGTTTCTTCTTTCGGCATTTGCAAAGAAAATCGAAAGTAACGGTTGTGCCGGCATACCATTACTTTTCATTGAAGAGCCGGAATCTCACATGCATCCACAAATGCAGCGTGCTTTTGCAGAGTACCTTGAATCTTTTCTTGAAAAAATATCAACTGCAGGAATCCAGACTTTTCTAACCTCACATTCTGCGCATATCGCCAACACAATGGACTTCTCTAAAATCCGATATGCGCGAAAAACAGCAAATGGAATCGTCTACAAAAACCTGAGCACATTCGCCAAACAAAATTCCAAAAATATAGACTTTATCAAAAAATATCTTACCTTAACTAGATGTGACTTATTTTTTGCAGATAAGGCAATCTTTGTCGAAGGCGCATCAGAGCGCCTATTAATACCAGACATGATTGAAAAATGCGCCAAAGCAGGGGACTTTAACTCCCAGACATACAAGCTGCCTGAACAGTACTATACCCTGATTGAAATCGGCGGCGCATATGCTTATCTGTTTATTCCATTTACTGAATTCTTGGGTATTCCGTGTCTTATTCTCACCGATTTGGATTCCGTGGCTGCGCGAAAGGATAGCCAGAATAGAGCTCGAAATCATTCCGTTCCCGTTTCGGAAGGCGAAACCACTTCTAATGAGACATTGAAATGGTGGGTACGAAAAGTTAAAGGAATTAAGAACGATGGGGTCAAAATCACATTATCTGATATTACATCGCTGTCTTTCGAGGACAAAACTCTCGGTAAATGTCATCTTGAATTTCAAGTGAAAGAACACGGACTGTGCGGGCGTTCGTTAGAAGAAGCGATTCGAAATGTTAACCGCTCCTACTTCAATATTGAATCAAATGCCACTGAGAAGGATATAGAATTTACCGGAAATAGCAAAACTGACTTCGCCCTCAATCTCATATACGAGCACGGAGAATACATCATTCCTTCCTATATCAGAGACGGATTAGTATGGCTCAATGACCAGAGAACACTCGAATAGGAGAGGCAAGAGCGAATGGTCAAGCAACATAATGCCGCGAACTACAGACAAGCAAAAGTCGAAGCTGACAAGGTTGATGAATTAATAATATCAGCACTAGAAAATGGTAATAGTTTCCGCGTGGAGGCTGGCGCGGGATCCGGTAAAACATACTCGCTTAACAAAGCGATTGAATGGATTCAGGCAAACAGATGGACAGAATATAGTCGAAAAAAACAAACCGTAGCCTGCATTACGTATACCAATGCTGCTGTTGATGTTATTGCGGGGCGATTGCCGAGCGACACATTCATCTTGCCTTCAACGATTCATTCATTTGCTTGGGACTCAATAAAACAATATCAGAGCTATCTGATCGATATTGTTACAACAGAACCTGAATTCGCTTCGGAAGAAGGAGACTTTTCTGCAGTCACCCAAGTTGCGTACACTTTAGGTCATCGCTATATAGAGCATGGAATTCTATACCTATATCACCGTGACGTTCTAGAGCTCTTTTGCAGACTGCTTGATAATTATAAATTTCGACGTATTTTCGCTGATAAATATCCTTTAATCTTGATTGACGAATATCAAGATTCATATCAGCCAATCATTGATCGTTTTATTAAGTTCTATATCGCAAATAATGAGGGACCGCAATTCGGTTTTTTCGGCGATGCATGGCAAACCATTTATCAATCAAGTAAAGCTTGTGGTCTTATCGAAAACGATAACATTGAAGTTATTAGCAAAGGATCGAATTTCAGATCGGCTCCACGGATTGTTCAGCTTCTAAATTACTTGCGACCAAATTTGCCTCAAACATCTGCAATAGACGATTTTGAGGGAGAAGTTGCAGTAATTACCTGCGATGATTATTCAGGAGATCGTCGAACAGACCGTAATTTCAAGGGCGATTTACCGGCAGAAGAAATAAAAATACGACTATGTGGGATCCAAGAAAAGATTGAGAAAGAATCCGATGAGAAGGATAGTTTAAAGATTCTGATGATTACCCATAAAGTTCTTGCTGCGCAACAAGGATACGAACAGCTTTTAAGTATATTAGACGACGGGTTAAGAGATAAAGAAGACCCGTTCCTGCTGTTCTTTATGAATACAGTTGAACCAATTTACAGAGCGTTAAGAGATTCTAAACCACAGCAGCTTTTTGACGCATTGGGAGTCAGGCGTTCCCCAATTATTAAAAAATCAGAGAAGCTGAAGTGGCAGAGACTACGGCAGCAACTTGAAAGCATCCGAAGCAAAAGAGCAATCGATGTTTTTGAGCTTATTAAGCAAAGTGAGCTTGTTCCTATTCCCCCGGAATTGGCTGGATGGTATTGCCTGTATCTCGATGCCCCTGATACTTTGTATTCATCCAATACTTCGATTAAAGCGTTTTTAGAGCTAAGTTATTTGCAATTTGTAGCAGCGATCGATTTCTTATATCCCAATGCGATTTTTTCTACTGAACATGGTGTCAAAGGCGAGGAGTATGACAATGTTGTTTTTGTCATTAGCAAAGGCTGGAATTTATATCAGTTCGACATTTATGCACCCATGATAGCGGGGTTCGTCGATATTCCCAAAGAGAAGCAAAGCTCTTTCGAAAGGAATCGAAACCTATTTTACGTTTGTTGTTCAAGAGCAAAAAAGAGATTGTTCTTTTTTATCACGGTTCAAATAGATTCAGTATTCAGGTCATTTTTAACCGAAATGGTCGGTTCGGAAAACATATATACATATAGTCAATTTTTGAATTCCAATCCGCACTAGCAGATATTAAAGAGGCTCGCAGAGATTAACGAGCCTCTTTTAATTAGCAAGTAATTTTTCGCTGCAAATCTTTCTAGACTGTATTTGTGAGGCAAAACAGCCCTTCTTGCATAACTTGTAGACACACGATCGCATCGGAGCTCATTGTCGTAAAAACGTCGTAAGATTCTATTTGAATTTGAGGTAATGCCCATTTACGAGGCGTTATTACCCAATTAGTAGATGTTGCCATGGCAGATAAACAGTACGCGGTGCATAGGGCGATACCTTTCATATAGAAGGCTGCTAAAGAGTCGAAGCCGGGCGCATGCCAAGTTTTATTTCTTGGCCAGTTTGAAGTAGCGCTCAAATATCAATTCGAAAACGTAATAGAACATCAATCGACTGTCGAGGTCCATGCTGCCCAAGCGGATTTCTTTTTGCACGGTGTAGATAGGGTAGTCGGCTAGTTTCGAGAGGGAATTTCGAGAAAAGCCGGTGAGCGTGACGACCTTGCATCCGCGCGTTTTGGCTATCGATGTGGCGTCAATAGACACCTGCGTCTCGCCGCTTACGGAAACGCTGAAGACCAGGTCGTTTTTGCCGAGGAGTTCTGCGTAATGCCTCATGACGTGGCGTTCACTGAGCGTGTCGGTGTTCTTGCCCATTATTTTGAGCTTTTCAGCCATCTCGAGGCACGGGTATTTCGAAAAGCCCGAGCAGAAGAACACGATATGCGAGGCGTCCTGGATAAGACTCACAACCGAATCGATGACCCGGTCGTTAAGCAGATCTTTGGTCTGTACGAGCTGGGTATCAAGAGGAAGTGCCTCGATAGTGAATCGATTGCGATCGAGCGAGGCGGAATACGATTGTTTGAGCTCCGTAAACCCCGAGAAGCCAAGTTTATGGGCAAGCCTGACAATTGTATTGGGAGCGACGAAGAACCGTTCGGCAACGCTCTTAAGCGTGACATCGTCAATATCATCACGCAGCTCGATGATGTAGCGCATGATCTCGCTTTCGAGATCGTTGAGCTTGCTCTCGCCAGCTCGCACATGATCATAAAAGGATTCTTGATCTTTCATAAGATGTTTCAGCCCCTCGCACCTCGCCGTACATATGGTACCGCTTTGTGTAGCCAGGTGAGAAATCGGTAATCGGTCAAGATTGCCTATTGCCCATGAACTGGGAAAACGCGCGTGTCTGCCTACACATATCTGTGTCGTGAGCGAAATCATGTGTCCCCGTTTCGCATTGGCCCACACGGGGACTTGCAAATGACCTTATGTCGCAAAATACCAATCGAAACGAAGCAAGCCGAGGACAGCCGCGGAGCCCAAGGTCTTCGAGAACACCGATCAGCCAACCCTGGAGGGACGGAACATGAAGGACAAGCTCAATATTGTGATTGTTGGCGGCGGCTCCACGTGGTGCCCTGGCATTCTTAAAGCCCTGACCAAGCACATGGACATTCTGCCGCTGAACCGCGTGATGCTCTATGACATCGATGCCGAGCGCCAGCGTCCGATCGGCGAGTTTGGCAAGATCCTCTTCGCTGAGGAGGAGCCCGGTGTGGAGTTTGGTTACACCACCGATAAGGACGAGGCTTACACCGACGTCGACTTTGTGCTCTGCCAGATTCGTACCGGCGGCTACGAGATGCGTAGCAAGGACGAGAAGATTCCGCTGCATATGGGAATCATCGGCCAGGAAACGGTGGGCCCTGGCGGCATGGCTTACGGTATGCGCTCCATGCATGACATGGTTGAGATCGTCAACGACGTTCGCGCCCATAGCCCGGAGGCGTGGATTATCAATTACACCAATCCGGCTGCTATTGTGGCATATGGTCTCGAGCGCGTCCTGCCCGATGAGCATCGCGTTCTCAACATCTGCGACCAGCCTGTCAACCTCATGCGCTCTTACGGTCGCCTGCTCGGTCGCGATATGAGCAAGACGGAGCCCGTGTACTTTGGCCTCAATCACTTTGGTTGGTTCAAGCACATCTACGATGAAGAGGGCCATGACCTCGTCCCGCAGATTAAGGAGTACACGAAGAAGAACGGCTTCCTTCCTGCCGATGCCGAGCAGCGTGACCAGTCCTGGCTTGATACCTACGCCATGGTCAAGGACATGCTCGAGGACTTCCCCGACTATCTGCCCAACACTTATCTGCAGTACTATCTGTATCCCGAGTACAAGGTCGCTCACCTCGACCCCGACTACACTCGCTCCGACGAGGTTATCAACGGTCGTGAGAAGCGCGTGTTCGCCGAGTGCGAGCGTGTTGCCAAAGTCGGCACCGCAAAGAACTCTTCGGTTGTGCAGAACGATGCTCATGGCGATATGATCGTGGAAATCACCTCGGCCATTTATCGCAACACCAATAAGACCTTCATTGTCATCGTGCCCAACAACGGCATTATCGAGGGTATGCCCGATGACGCCATGGTCGAGGTCGCGGCAAGCGTGGGCGCCAATGGCCCGCAGCCCTATGCTGTTGGCAAGATTGGCACCTTCTATCGCGGTCTTATGGAGAACCAGTACGCCTATGAGCGCCTGACTGTTGAGGCTTGGATGGAGGGTTCCTACGAGAAGGCCCTGCAGGCACTCACGCTTAATCGTCTGGTCGGTGACGCAAAGAAGGCGCGTAAGGTGCTCGATAAGCTCATCGAGGCCAATAAGGATTACTGGCCGGAGCTTAAGTAGCTAGTTCCATAGCGTTAGATAACTGTTATGGGGCGTGTGGGTTGTAGAGCTGCACGCCCCGTTTCTTTAAGAGGGGTATCCCATGAACAAAGATGAGCTGCTGGCAAAGTTCCAGCGCCTGGGCAAAGTCCTCATGACGCCTGTCCTAATCCTGCCAATCGCCGGTATCCTTCAGGGCTTTGGCAATGCCTTTACCAGCCCCACCCTTACGGCAGCTGTTCCCTGGCTTGCTGCTCCGGGCTTTGCGATTTTCTTTTCGATTCTTAAGGCCGCAGCCGGCATCGTTATGAGCAACATCCCGGTTATCTTCTCGATTTGTCTCGCCTATGGCTTCGCCAAGTCCGAGAAGGCTACCGCGGCGCTTTGTGGCTTTTTGGGCTACATGTGCATGAACTCCGTGATGGGCACGTTCCTCACGGCGACCGGCGTTATCGATCCCGCCAATCTTACGACGGGTCAGAGCACGATCCTCGGTATCACCACGCTCGACACGGGCGTTATCGGCGGTCTTCTGGTGGGTGCAATCGTCGCATGGCTGCATAACCGTTACTACAAGATTGAGCTGCCTGCCGTGTTCTCCATCTTCAACGGCACACGCTTTATCCCGGCGGTAACGCTGCTCTCATGCAGTGTCCTCGCATTGGTCATGTCCTTTGTTTTCCCGTTTATCCAGAACGCTCTCGGTGCGCTGTCCGAGTTCATCAAGACTACGGGTGCCTTTGGTGCATTTGTCTACGGCGCTGGCGAGCGCATGCTCCTGCCTTTTGGTCTGCATCACTTTGTCTATTTACCGTTCTTCTTCACGTCGCTCGGTGGCGTCGAGACCATCGACGGCCAGACCGTTCAGGGCGCTATCAATATCTATAACGCGATCCTGGGCTCTCCTAGCACGCCGTTTAACATCGAGGTCAGCCGTTTTGTCATGAACGGTAAGGTTATCTTCGCCATGTTCGGCCTGCCCGGTGCTGCACTCGCCTTCTACAAGACGGCGCTTCCCAAGAACAAGAAGAAGACCGCAGCGCTCATGATTGCCATCGTGGTGCCTTGCATCCTCTCCGGCATTACCGAGCCGCTCGAGTACTCCTTCCTGTTTATCGCGCCCATCCTCTACGTGTTCCACGCTCTCATGGCTGGTCTTGCCTATGCGCTGACCTATATCCTGCAGTTCAACGTGGCCGGCTCCGCATCCTTTGGCGGCCCGCTCTTGTCGTTGATCTTTAACGGCATTATGGGTGCAGCCAAGGGCTCCAACTGGCAGGTTATCCTGTTCCTCGGCCCCATCTATTTCGTGGTGTACTACTTCGTCTTCAAGTTCATCATTCTTAAGAAGGATCTAAAGACCCCTGGCCGTGAGGAAGAGTCTGGCGATGAGGCCGAAAAGGCTCCCAAGACCGTGATCAGCGACCTCATTCCCGCCATCGTTGAGGCAGTGGGCGGCGACAACAACATTAAGTCTGTCGAGGCCTGCTTCACCCGTCTGCGCATCCAGCTCAATGACTGTGACAAGGTGGTTGATGACGCCGAGTTTACCGAAAAGCTCGAAGCGCGTGGCATCGTGCATGTTAACGGCGGCGTGCAGATTGTCTACGGCAACATGGCATCTAACTACGCAACCCAGATGCGCGAGCTGCTGGGTATGGAGTAAACGCCCCACATATCTATAAAATCCTGTATAAAAGGCGGTGGCAGACAATGTGTCTGCCACCGCCTTTGAGTTGCCCCACGCGCATTTCGTGTATTTGAAATACACGAAATTGCACTGTCGGAGCTTGCAGGCGGATAGACACTACTCGAATGGGACGGTTTTCACCGGTTGCTCGCCACCTTGGGCTATGTTCGCCCCTATGCCTGCATCCGGGGCTGTGTTGATTGACGACGGTGTTCCCAGCGGGCAAGCTTAATCGGCACCAGCGTGAGCGCCCAGGCCACAAGCGAGATCGCGGCGCCCACTGCGCCTACGTACGCAATGCCAACGCTGCCTACCACGGTGCCGCCCACTGCGGTGCCGAACGAGATGCCGACGTTAAACCCATGGGCTTAACCGAGCTTGCGAGTACCATCGACTTGGGATGGCGGCGGCGTGCCACGTCCATGAAGTGCGTGATGCATGACACCGAGAACAGGCACATGAGCAGCGCAAAGCTAATGTGACAAAGGGGCAGTCCGTTTGTCACATTCCATGCCTTATAAACTTGCAAATTCTTCAAGTTACTAAGGTAAAATCTTATAAACTTGCAAAAAATGCAAGTTTATAAGATTTCATGTCTGGTCGGGCGCTAGGGAGACTCCATGGATATCGTTCGCCGAAGCCGTTATCTTGATCGACTCATTGCTTTTCAGGATACCGACCTCATCAAAATCGTGACGGGCATACGCCGTTGTGGCAAATCAACGTTATTGGACATGATGAGGGACTATCTGGCGCAACGGGGGGTGCCAGCCGAGCGTTTGCTGGCCTTTAAGATGGAATCTCTAGAGTACGCGGGAATTACGGATTATCTGACGTTTTATCGTATGGTTCGGGAGCGCATCGACGGCATCGATCATCCCTACCTGTTCTTTGACGAGCTCCAGAATGTCGAAGGTTGGGAAAAGGCGGTCAACTCGCTTCGAGTGGATTTGCCGTGTGATATCTATGTCACGGGCTCCAATGCCTTTTTGCTATCGAGCGAGCTCGCAACGCTTATCTCGGGCCGATATGTCGAGGTCAATATGCAGCCTCTCACGTTTGGCGAATATCTTGATTTTCGCTCGATTGATGCGATCGCCGCTGAAGGGCTTGGTGAGAGGGTCGAACTTGTTTCCAAGACGGGCGATCGCCTTAATTCAAATACCGTGCTTGAGCAGTACATAACCTATGGCGGCATGCCGTTTCTGGCCCATGATGAGCCGAGACGTGAGCTGTGTCGCGACTATATCCGTAGCCTCTACCAGACGATCGTCGCGCGCGATATCCTGTCGCGTGTGACGCGTAGGGGTCGCGGAGCTATCACCAAGCGCGATGTTCTCGAGCGGCTCTGTGCGTATCTGGCAGACAACATCTCCAACCAAACCTCGGTCAACAAAATCGTAGGGACGCTCAACGAATCAGCGGGTGGTAAGACCAACGCATCGACGGTGTCGGCATATATTGACGCTCTGGAAGAGACGTACCTGTTTACCAAAGTAAAAAGGTATGACATCAAGGGGCGGGAGCTTCTTAAGACAGGCGGTAAATATTACATAGCTGATACGGGAATTCGCAGCTATCTTGACGGATATAGAGGTAGCGATAGCGGAAGGATGCTCGAGAACGTTATCTACAACCAGCTTGTCTTTGAAGGATACGAAGTGTTTTGCGGCCATCTACGCGCGGGGGAAATCGACTTTGTCGCAATCGGCGAGGGATCAGACCGCAAATATATCCAGGTTACCGAACGGATCGATGCCGAGGCGACGAGGGAAAGAGAGCTGCGACCGCTCAAGCTAAGCACGCTAGGAAAAATTCCTGATTCGTATGAGAAGATCCTGATTGTCAGGGATGGCGACCATCCAACGGACATCGATGGCATCAGAATCGTGGGGGCAGTCGACTTCTTGTTGAGAAATAAGATTACCCGCGGCTAAACGTAAACAGATCCGTTTCGATGCGACAAAGGAGCAGTCCTTTTCGCATTCCGTGCGAGCCCTCGTGCCGTCTGGGGGTATAAGGCTAGCAGGTGTTTATTTGCGAGGCCTAAGGGGCGCCCCGTATGGATATCGATAACTTTGAATGGTGGTATAGCGAGGGCGAGGTTCCGGACGAGGAGTGGGACGAGCCCGCGCCGCATGACGTGTTGAGCGACGAGGACGAGAGCGGCGACGATGCCGTCGAGACGGATGCCGCTTCCGACTCGGCCGAACCCCTAACCTTTGAGCAGGCCTGGGCCCAGGCTGAGGCCGACGAGGCAAAGGCCGACGCCACGGCCACACTGGGTGAGCCGGCCGACATGTCCATCTCGCCGGCAAAGACCCCGCAGCCGCGTCACACTATCGACCCCGACAGCACGGCATCCTTCAGCATTCTCGACGTGCCCGCGCAAGGCGCTCAGGCGCCTGCGCCCACGCATCGCCCCGATCTGGCTCGCGAGGAAGGCGCGGGCCGGCGCTCTCCGCTTGGTCCCATCCTCATCGCCTTCATGGCCGGCGTTATCGCCTGCTCGGCAATCGGCAGCGTTTGGAGCCATGTTGAGCAGCAGCGCCAAGACGCCGCCAAGGCCGAGATCTCCGTCGAACAATCGCTCAGCCGTACGCGCTCGGTGCATGTGTCGGTCGAGGTCAAGGACGGTGCGACGTGGGATACCGCGCGCGGCGACAGCCAGATGCTCATCCATATCGTGGGCCGTACGCTCAAGGGACAAGCGATCGACGAGCACCAATACGTCAATTCCGAAGGCGACGGTATCGAGCTCAAGCCCGGCGACTACGAACTTACGGTCGATGAGCCACCTGTCGCCACCGACGGCACGCGTTTTCGTGCCTCGAAAAGAATGGTTCCCGCGAGCTTTAACTCGCGGGCGCCCGATACGGTCGACACCACCTCGCAGGGCGGGTTTGACCTTTACGTGGATACCCAGTAGGCGCTCGCCGCCCATTTCCACTATGGCTACTCAATAATCGCCTGCCGTCCCGCCCCGCCGCCAAGAGTGGGACAATAGTCCTCGACACTATTGTTTACTTTTGGAGGAAGTAGCATGTCTACCGTCACTACCATCAGGCGCGGCGGCCTCACCGCGGCCATCGATTCCATGGGCGCCCAGCTCACGAGCCTTGCCCTCAACGGCAACGAGTATCTGTGGCAGGGCGATCCCGCCTTTTGGGGCAAGCATGCGCCCATCCTGTTCCCCATTGTGGGCTCGCTGCGCAACAACACGGCGACGTCTGCGGCCGGCAGCTGCGAGATGGCGCGCCACGGCATCGCGCGTATCGTGGAGCACAAGCTGGTCGAGGTGTCGGAGGACGGTTCGTCCGTCACCTACGAGATCACCGATACGCCCGAGTCGCTCAAGGCCTTCCCGTTCCACTTTAAGCTCAACATGACCTATGCCCTGACTGGCGACGCCACTCTTACGCAGACCTTTGCCGTCACCAACACCGGTGACGTGGACCTGCCGTTTTCGGTGGGCGGCCACCCCGCATTTAACGTGCCCGTTCCCGGTGCCGAGGACGAGGCGTTCGAGGATTACGAACTGGCGTTTACCGAGGCTTGGACTAACGAGGCCCCCATCATCACGCCCGATGGCCTTATGACGTTCGAGGGAAGCTACAAGGCTCCCGATAACTCGGACGTGCTGTCCATCACGCACCGCAGCTTCGACAACGACGCCATCATGTTCACCGATACCCCGGGCTCCACGCTCACGCTGCGCGGTCGCAAATCGGGCCACGGCGTCAAGATTGACTTTGAGGGCTTTAAGTACATCGGCGTGTGGTCTGCCGCCAACGACGCCCCGTTCGTGGCGCTCGAGCCTTGGACCGGACATACCACCATGGACACCGAGGACGACGTCTTCGAGCACAAGGTCAACACCATCACCTTGGCTCCCGGCGCCACCGACAAGCGCGCCTTCGAGGTTACGCTGCTCTAGAGGTTCCGTCGTTCTAACGAACGGCGGACCGGCCGACGCTGCGCGCCGCCCAGAGCGACAATTTGCCATTCAAAAGGCAAGGCATGACCAGAAGGTCTATGCCTTGCCTTTTTCATGCCAACTTGTTCGCTCTGGGTGGCGCTCGCTGGCATTGCCGAATCATCGACGTTCCCAACGACTGTCCCCGATGACTACTTGTTTGACCAGTCGTTTAAGAACGTCCCCAACGGCTACCAATCGTTTTCAGTTTGTTAATTTGTATATATGCATCTGCTGGAGGTAACGCTGAGCGATATCCTGTTAAGTCGTTAGCATACGATTCAACAGGGAAGGCAGATTATGCATTCTCCCCATCAGCGCGACGTGCATCCACAGCCGGTGTGCAGCCGTCGCATCTTCTTGGGTAGCGCTCTTGCCGCGAGCGCTTCCGTCGTCGCCGGCGCGCTCGCCGGCTGTCAGCGCCCGTCCACGCTCAAGGTGGTTCAGCCCACGACGGGTGGCGGTCGCGACGACCTGTCCGATTCCGTGATCGGCAAGGATAAGATCCGCATCGGCATGGAGGCGGCCTACGCCCCGTACAACTGGCAGGTTTCCGAAGCCAGTGAGTACACCATCCCCATCGACAACGTACAGGGCGCCTATGCCGATGGCTACGACGTGCAGATCGCCAAGATCGTCTGCAAGGCCCTCGGTGGCGAGCCCGTTGCCGTCAAGCAGAGCTTCTCGGGCCTTATCGATTCGCTCAACAACGGCCAGATCGACCTCATCATCGCCGGTATGAGCGCCACGCCCGAGCGTGAGGAGTCGGTCGGCTTCTCCGACCCGTACTTTATTGGCTACTTCGGCCTGTTCGTAAAAGAGGGTTCCCCCTACCAAAACGCCACCAAGCTCAGTGACTTCAGCGGCGCCACGGTGCTCGGCCAAAAGGACACCATGCTCGATACCGTCATCGACGAGATCCCGGGCGTCGTTCACAAAAACCCGGTCGACTCCGTCCCCACGGTGTTCTCGAACCTGCTGCAGGGCACCTGCGACGCCGTGACGTACAACACCGAAAACGAAAAGGGCTACATGGCCCAAAATCCCGGTATCGTCCCCATTCATTTTGCCGAGGGCGAGGGCTTTAAGCAGGAGGTCGCGGCAAACGTCGGCTGCCGCAAGGGCTCGGACAAGCTGCTTAAGCTCATCGACAAGACGCTCAAGGGCGTCAGCCAGGAGGAGCGCGACCAGATGTGGGACGCGTGCCTCGACCGTCAGCCGGCATAGGGAGGCAGCATGAAAGCCATCAATCGTCTGGTCTCCTTTATCAAAGCCGACCATCGTTATGTGTACCTGGGCACGAGCGTCATCGCGGCGCTCGGACTGGCGTTTAGCCAGCGCAACCCCACGCCGCTGAGCTTCCTGGCCCCCACGGGCGTGTTCCAAGATTGCCTTTGGGCGATCCTGTGGGCGTGGCTCGTCGTGTCGGCGGCGGCGCTGGTCACCAAGCTTATGCACTGGAGCGACTATCGCGAAAAGTCGCCGTTCGCATCCGAGCGTTTCCGTCGTGGAGCACGCTTGGGCAGCTACGTCGCGGTCACCATCGCGGCAGTTTTCTTTATCGACCGCTGCGTCATGTCGTTTATCGACCTGGTGCAGGTGAGCATTGTCTCGGATTCCAACCCCAGCGACTTTTTGTCGAGCCTGGTCTACATGACCTACAAAAGCGGAGACTTCTTCATTCGTGGTATCGAGATCACCATCGCGCTTGCCACCTTCGGCACCGTCATCGCCTTTTTCCTGGCACTGCTCTTTGTGTTTTTGCGCATTCAGACCTTCGATCGCGTGGACAACGACCTGGTGCGCTTCTTTAAGAGCATCGGCCGCGGCTTTACGACCGTCTACTCCACCATCGTGCGCGGCACGCCCATGATGGTCCAGGGCCTGCTCATCTATTACGCGGGCTTCACCGTTTTGCGCGGCATGGGCTTCGAGACCGCCCAGGCCAACCAGATTTGGAGTACCTTTACCGCCGGCCTCGTCACCATCTCGCTCAACTCCACCGCCTACATGATGGAGGTCCTGCGCGGCGGCATCGAGTCCATCGATTCCGGTCAGGCCGAGGCGGCGCGCTCGCTGGGTCTGTCGCAGTGGCAGGCTATGCGTAAAGTCGTGTTTCCCCAGGGCATTAAAAACGCGATTCCGGCGCTCACCAACGAGCTCATCATCAACATCAAGGACTCGTCGGTGCTCTCGGTCATCGGCGTGTTCGACCTCATGTACGCCACTACCACCGTCGCCGGCGTGTACTACCGCCAGATGGAGGTCTACTGCGTGGCACTCGTGGTCTACCTAATCCTGACGCTCGTGGCGAGCCGCCTGCTCGAGGCCTTTGGCAAAAAGCTCGGCGCCGAGGCCCCGGCCACGCTGCCCAGCTCCAACTAGGCTCAAGACGAGGAGAATCATCATGGCAGATACCGCCACTACCGGCGCTGCGGCCGCCGCACAGATCAATGAGCCGCTCATCCGCGTCGAGGGCCTGCACAAGAGCTTCGGCTCGCTCGAGGTGCTCAAGGGCATCGACCTGTCCGTTAACCCCGGCGAGGTCGTTACCATTATCGGCGCTTCGGGTTCGGGCAAATCGACCTTTCTGCGCTGCCTCAACCTGCTCGAGACCCCGGACGCGGGCCATATCTGGTTCCATGGCCAGGACCTCACGGCCGAGCGCTGCAACATCAACAAGCTGCGTGAGGACATCGGCATGGTGTTCCAGGGCTTCAACCTGTTTAACAACATGGACGTGCTCGATAACTGCACGCTTGCGCCCGTCACGCTCAAAAAGATGAGCAAGGCCGAGGCCGAAAAGGTCGCTCTGGAGCATCTGACGAGCGTGGGACTCGAAAAGTTCGCGCACGCCGCCGTGGGTCGCCTGTCCGGTGGTCAAAAGCAGCGCGTGGCCATCGCTCGTGCCCTATGCATGAATCCGCAGATCATGCTGTTCGACGAGCCGACCTCCGCACTCGACCCCGAGATCGTGGGAGAGGTGCTCGAGGTCATGCGCAAGCTCGCTGCCGACGGCATGACCATGGTCGTCGTCACGCACGAGATGGCCTTTGCCCGCACCGTGTCCGATCGCGTGGTCTTTATGGACAAGGGCGTGGTCCTCGAGGACGCCGCGCCGGCGGAGCTCTTTGGCAACCCCAAGCACCAGCGTACCCGCGAGTTCCTCTCGCGCTATCTTGAGGACAAATAACCAACCGCAAATGTTTGCATGGCAGGGCCGTTCCGGTGGGGCGGCCCTCGTCATCACAATCGAAAGGATGTCATGGCCGAGGTTTGGCGCTTCTTTGCGCATGAGGATGATTTTGCCGATTTGGACGAAGTTGGCGCGTGCGAGCGCCTGGGGCGCGTGCTGTCGTTTCCGACCGTTTCGAGTATGGATGCCGAGGCGGTGAACTGGCAGCCGTTCGATGACCTGCGCGCCTATATGCAGCAGGCGTGGCCACATGTGTTCGCGGCGGGCGAGGTCGAACTCATCGACCACTCGCTGCTGGTGACACTTGGCGGTTCCGACCCTGCCCTCAAGCCCGTTATGCTCATGGGCCACATGGACGTGGTCCCCGTGGTGCCCGGCACCGAGGCCGACTGGACGCATGCCCCCTTTAGCGGTCACGTGGACGACACCTACATTTGGGGTCGCGGCGCTATCGACATGAAAGACCAGGTCGCAGGTATTCTCGAGGCGGTTGAGTATGCGTTGGTGCACGGCTGGGAGCACGAGCGGACGCTGCTGCTCGCCTTTGGCCAGGACGAGGAAACCACGCAGTATGGAGCGGGGGCCATCGGCCGCGTGCTCGAGGAGCGCGGCGTTGAACTTGAATACCTGATCGACGAGGGTGACTACCGTATTGTTTCGGCTGCCGAGTACGGCGCGGGCGAGGGCTGGCTTATGCATGCCGACCTTGCCGAGAAGGGCTATGCCGATATCGTGCTCAAGACGAAGAGCGAAGGCGGACATTCGTCCAACCCCTACGGCGGCACATCGCTCGAGGTATTGAGCCGCGCTATCGCCGCAATCTGCGATATCGAGTGGCCGACGCGCGTGACCGATCTGCTTGCCGCGCAGCTTGTCGAGTTGGGGCTCTACACGGCGGATGAGATTGCCGCCAACGGAGGCGTCATTGTTCGCGACTGCCTCGCCAGCAACAAGCTCTATCCGCTCGTGACCACTACCTGTGCGCCCACGCAGATTGAGGGCGGCAGCACTGGCGCCAACGTGATGCCGCAGGATATGTGGGCCAATATTAACTTCCGCATGCTCGAGAGCACGGGCGTGGCTGATGTTGTTGACCGTTGCCGCGAGGCCGTTGCCGCTGCGGGCCTTACCGGGCGCGTGGAGGTCGAACTTGGCCCCGGCAGCTCAGAACCTTCGCCGTCCCCACGTGTTGGCGGACCGGGGCTCGAGGCCGTTCGCACTATTGCCGCCCGCTACTTTCGTGATCAAAAGGGGGCGGAGGAAAACGTACCGAATGCGGCGGGCGGGGCTGCTGTCGGCATTGTGCCCTCAACTGTGATCGGTGCCACCGATGCGGCTAACTATCAGCGTATTTGCTCTGAATGCATTCGCTTTTCGGCGTTTGTGGTCGACGATGACGAGTGCGATCGCGGTGTCCACGGCACCAACGAGCGCATTACCCGCCGTGCCTACCTCCAAGGTGTCCACTTTTTCATCGCCCTGCTTCAAACGCTCTAGAATGTGACAAAGCGACAGTCCCTTTGTTAGCCGTTGTAGTCGTTGGGGACGTTCTTAAACGACTCGTCGTTAAGGAACGTCCCCAACGACTACGTCCACTCATTCCGTGCGGGTTATATGCAGGTTTGCCTGCGCACGCTATCATATATGGGTTAGACCGCAACTATGTACCCTATACGCGAAGGGATACGCATGTATCTGAAAATCGACATGTTCTAGCTGGGCTTACCCCGCAACGGCGCCATGCGCCCCATCAATTCCGCCGATTTTCACCTTCACGCATATAAAGGAGTTCCGCCATGCGCGACAAGCTCGAAAAGATCATCAAGGCCTACGAGGAGCTCGAGAAGAAGCTTTCCGACCCGGCCGTCGCCTCCGACATCAAGGAGTTCACGCGTCTCAACAAGGAGTACGCGCACCAGTCCGACCTCATTGCCGCTGCGCGCGAGTACATCGGCGCGCTCGACGACATCGAGGCTGCCAAAGAAATGTTCCGTGACACTACCGATGCCGACGAGAAGGAGATGCTCCAGATGGACATCTCCGAGAACGAGGACAAGCTTCCCCAGCTCGAGGAAGACATCAAGTACATGCTCATCCCGAGTGACCCCAATGACGACAAGAACACCATCGTCGAGATCCGCTCCGCCGCAGGTGGCGACGAGGCGGCCATTTTCGCCGGTGACCTGTACAAGATGTACCAACGCTTCTGCGAGTCGCGCGGCTGGAAGACCACCGTGCTCGACTCCAGCCCCAGCGAGGCCGGCGGTTTTAAGTCCATCGAGTTCAAGGTCGAGGGCGACCGTGTCTACTCCGTCATGAAGTTCGAGTCCGGCGTGCACCGTGTCCAGCGCGTTCCCAAGACCGAGTCCCAGGGCCGCATCCAGACCTCCACGGCAACTGTCGCCGTGCTTCCCGAGGCCGAGGAGATCGACGTTCAGATCAACCAGTCCGACCTGCGCATCGATACCTACTGTGCCTCCGGTCCTGGCGGTCAGTGCGTTAACACCACCTACTCCGCCGTGCGCATTACCCACCTGCCCACCAATACCGTGGTGCAGTCGCAGGAGCAGCGTTCCCAGATTCAAAACCGCGAGGTCTGCATGCAGATGCTGCGTGCCCGTCTGTACGAGATGGAACTCGAGAAGCAGCAGGCCGAGCTCGGCGCCGAGCGCCAGAGCCAGATTGGCCACGGAAACCGTTCCGAGAAGATCCGTACTTACAACCAGCCCCAGGACCGCGTGACCGACCACCGTATCGGTTTCAACTCCACCTACAACGGCGTCCTTCTGGGCGACCAACTCGGTGCCGTCATCGAGGCGCTTGCCGCCGCCGAGCGTGCCGAGAAGCTGGCACAGGCCGTATAAGTTACGGCGTTTTACCAAACGCCGTAACGGCTCGACGCTGCGCGGGCCGCACCTGTACAATCTGACGTTCAACTTCAAGGGCGCGACCAGAAGGTCAGCGCCCTTTCGTTCCACGTCACCTTGTCTCAAATGCGACCCGCTCGCTGTCCGTCCTCTACCTGCGGCGGGTAGTCATTGGGGACTTATGCTCAACCTGCGGCGCCTTAGAGGCAGTCATTGGGGACGTTCTTAAATGACTAGGTTGGGTAAATTACTTTTCGAGTTTATTTAATCTACTTTGTTGGAAATTAAGCTGCCTGCCTGCTCAAAGTAATTAACAGCCTTCATCTGCAATTGAAAATATTGCTCGAAAAATCGTCCAAGAAGTCGCGGGGCCCTTTTTGGTGCGTCGCACGTCAAGTGATTTGGCAAGTTCTTGGTTAGATATTGGTTAGTTTTGGGGCAACCTTGCCAAAAGCTTGACGAATGCAAATCTAGACGTCGGCGAATGAACACTTTGAGCGAGCCCGGTGCAAAATTCTGGGCTGATTCTCGATAATCGCTTCCAATCGTCTCTCGCCGCGTGCCGCCCTCGCGTACAATCTGCTCCGACATTCGCGCGCCGCCCGGCGCTTAAGAGGGGAGGACCCATGGCAAACGAGATCTGGACCATCAGGCGTTGTCTCGAGTGGACCAAGGAGTACCTAGCCGAGCGCGGCGAAGAGCACCCCCGTCTTTCTGCCGAGTGGCTGTTGTGCGCAGCCACGGGCCTAGCGCGCATCGACTTATATATGCGTATGGACGACACGCTCGATGCAGCGCAGCTCGAGACCATGCACGCGGCGGTTGTCCGTCGCGCCAAGGGCGAGCCGCTGCAGTACATCACCGGCAGCACGCAGTTCCGCATGATCGACGTCGCGTGCGCCCCCGGCGTGCTCATTCCACGTCCCGAGACCGAGATGCTCGTCGAGGAAGTCCTCAATTATCTGGATGCCGAGGTTCTGAGCCCCGAGGCTGTCACCCGCCAGCGCGTAGAGTTGCCATGGAACGACGAGGTCGAGCAGGCGCGTAAAGCCGAAGTCGCATTGGCTGACGAACGCGCGACTGCCGAGCGCCGTGCCGCCAACCTCACGGCTGCCGATGAGGCGGCGTTGGGCGGAGACGTGCTGGGCAGCCGAGCTTATGCCGAGGAGCTGGCCGATCGTGAGGCCGAGGAAGCCGCCGCGCAGGCAGCTGAGGCCGAGACCGCGGAAGTCGCTGAGCCCGAGCTCGACGAATACGGCATTGCCATCGAAGGCGTCGAACAAGAGACGGCCCCAGTGCAGGATGCCGCCGCGTCTGTGCCTGCCGACCCCCGCATTGCCCGCGTTCTCGAGGTCGGCTGCGGCACGGGCTGCATTTCGCTCTCCCTTGCTTGGGAGCGTCGCGGCCATGTCGCCTGCACCGCTACCGATATCGAGCCGCGCGCCATCGACCTGGCCACCAAAAACCGCGATGCACTCGGGCTGACGTCCGATGAGGTCGCCTTCAGCCTCACGAACCTGGTGAGCTCTATCCCCCGCGAGGAGTGGGGCACCTTCGACGTGCTCGTTTCCAACCCGCCTTATATCCCGACTGACGTCATGCGCTCGCTGCCGCACGAGGTCAAGGACTTTGAGCCCGATTTGGCGCTCGAGGGCGGCGCCGATGGCCTTGATATCTTCCGCCGCCTGCTCAATGCGGCGCCCTATATGCTGCGCGCCGGCGGCCTGTTTGCCTGCGAGCTCTATGAGGGCGCCCTCGACGCCGCGGCCGAGCTCTGCCGCCAGGCGGGTCTTTCGGACGTACGCATCGTCCGCGACCTCACCGATCGTCCCCGCATCGTTCGAGCTATCGTCACCGAGCCCAAGCAACGTCAGTAAAGTACGAAGCGTATTGGTGGCGCGGTGGCGAGAGCGCTGCGCCGGAAATGTAAAGAGGCTTGTCACGGCTCAATTACCCCTCACTTTCACCGACTGCTATAGCCGCTCACCAAACCAACATGCGCTGTGGACAAATAGGTTAAACGTTTCGTGCGAGAATGCCCCTCAGTAAACAAACTTTCACCAGAGTGTAAGGGGCTGGCATACACATGCAGACGGTCTATCGGGTATTCGAGGGAGCGCGCGAGCCGCATCGGCTCGCCGTCGAGCGTACGGCCGAGGTGCTCGGCCGTGGCGGCCTGGCCCTGATTCCAACCGAGACCGTCTATGGCGTCGCTGTGGCAGTCAACGCCTTCTCGGACGCCGTGCCCCAAGATACAAGCGAATCTCTGCCGTGGCCGCGCGATCCGCAGGCTGCCGTCAACGGCGCCGCGGTGCCCGCGCTCGGTACCGGCTACCGTCGCATCTTTACCCTCAAGCAGCGTGAGCTCACCCAAACGGTCGCCTGGCTGGTCGATGATGCCGAGGCCCTCGACCGCTACGGCGTGGATATCCCAGAAGAGGCACGCATACTTGCCCGACGATGCTGGCCGGGCGCCCTGACTATTGTGGTCAAGGCGGCTCCCTGCGTGCCGACCTTTATGCGTGCCGCCGACGACACGGTGGCTCTTCGCGCGTCGGCATCGCCCGTGGTACAGGCGCTCATTCGCACCTGTGGCAGCCCACTTGCCTGTACGAGCGCCAATACACACGGCGCGCCCGCGCCGGCAAGCTTTGCCGACGTTGAAGACCGCATTCTAGAAGGGGTCGACGTGGCCGTCGACGCGGGCGAGACGCCGTGCCGCGACGCTTCGACCATCGTGTCGTTCCAGCACGGCGGGCTTCAGATCCTGCGCCAAGGCGCACTTCCCGCATCAGAGATTGAGCGGGTCCTGTTCGACCCGATGCAACAGAAAGGTGTAAGCGATGTCGTTGAATCTGGGCAGCCTGGGCATGGAAGATGCCTCGTTTGACTTTGGCGGTTCCTACATCATGGCGCTCGACTGCGGCACCACCTCGGTACTTGCGACCATCGTCGACGAGTACGGCTGCATCGTCGCCCAAGCGCGCCGCAGCGTCAAAACCAGCTTCCCGCGTCCCGGCTGGGTGGAGCAAGACCCCATGGCGGTCCTTGCCAGCCAGATTGCGGTCATGATGGAGGTTCAGTTTAAGAGCGGGATTCATTCCGATCGCATCGCCGCCATCGGTATCTCCAATCAGCGTGAGACCACGGTGGTATGGGACCGCGTGAGCGGCCAGCCCATCTATAACGCCATCGTATGGCAGTGCCGTCGCACCGCGTCTCTGATCGATAATTTGGTTGAGCAGGGCGCAGAAGAGCTGGTGCGCTCCCGCACGGGGCTTACGCTCGACCCGTATTTCTCGGCCTCCAAGGTGCAGTGGATTCTCGACAACGTTGACGGCGCACGCGAGAGCGCGGCGGTGGGCGACCTCATGTTTGGCACCATCGACACCTGGCTCATCTACAACCTCACCGGCGGTCAGGTTTTTGCCACCGACTACACCAATGCCAGCCGCACGGCACTCTTTAATATCCATACGCTCGATTGGGACGACGACCTGCTGGCGCTCTTTGACGTTCCGCGTTCCATGATGCCCGAGGTTCGCTGGAGCTCGGGCGACTACGGCCGCGTCGCGAGCGACATCATGACCAACATGCCACCCATCATGGGTGTGGCGGGCGACCAGCAGGCGTCGCTGTTCGGCCACTGCTGTTTCCGTCCCGGCCAGACCAAAAACACCTATGGTACTGGTTGCTTTATGCTCATGAACACCGGCGACGAGGTCGTCGAATCCAAGAACGGTCTGGTCTCCACCATCGGTATCGCCGCGGACGGGAAGATCAGCTATGCACTCGAGGGTTCCATCTTTGCCGCCGGCTCCACCATGAACTGGCTTCGCAACAACATGGGCATCATCTCGAGCGTGAGCGAGTCTGCACAACTCGCCGCTTCGATTAACGACAACGAGGGCTGCTACTTCGTTCCCGCCTTTGCGGGTTTGGGCGCTCCCTGGTGGGACCCGCGTGCCCGCGGTATCGTGTGCGGTCTGACCGGCGCCTCGAGCCGTGCGACCATCGTACGTGCCGCCTGCGAATCCATGGCATATCAGAGCTACGACGTGCTGCGCGCCATGGAGCAGGACGTGGGGCTTTCGATCGAACGCCTGTCTGTCGATGGCGGCGCGTCGCGCAACGAGTTCATCATGCAATTCCAGGCCGACCTGCTGGATATCCCCGTGCTGCAATGCGAGACGGTGGAGACCACGGCAATCGGTGCCGCGTACTTGGCGGGCCTTGCCGTCGGCTATTGGGAAGACCTGGAAGAGCTGGAGCAAAATGCCCAGATCGTTAGGACCTTCCTTCCCCACATGTCCGCCGAGCGCCGCGAGCAAAACCTTGCGGGCTGGCGCGATGCGGTCAAGCGCTCACTCAGTACCGCACAGTAGGGCTGCGACGGGCCACTCGATACAGCAAACCGCTAAACTTGTGTATGGCGCGCGGCGGCAACATCGCTGCGCGCCATGCCAGCAAGGTCGTTTTATGGCCGCAACGAAAGGGGCAATCAACTCATGACCGTTACCTACGATGCGTCCCGTGTGACGCTTGTCGATCATCCGCTCGTCCAGCACAAGCTGTCGATCCTGCGCGACAAAAACACCGGCACCAATCAGTTCCGCCAGCTCGTGCGCGAACTCGCGCTTTTTGACGGCTACGAGGCCATGCGCGACCTGCCTATGGAAGACGTCGAGGTCGAGACCCCCATCACTACCGCCACGTTCAAACAGCTCGCCGGCAAGAAACTCGCCATCGTGCCCATCCTGCGTGCGGGCCTTGGCATGGTCGACGGCATCCTCGACCTGGTGCCCTCCGCTCGCGTGGGCCACATCGGTATGGAGCGCGACGAGGTTACCCACGAACCGCATGAGTATTACTGCAAGATGCCCAAGGATATCGACCAGCGCATCTGCCTGGTTGTCGACCCCATGCTCGCCACGGGCGGTTCGGCCGAGATGGCCATCAGCTACCTGCGCGAGCGCGGTGTCAAGGACATCCGCATGCTGTGCATCGTCGCGGCCCCCGAGGGCCTCAAGTCGCTGACCGAGAAGGACCCAGATGTGCATATCTATACCTGTGCCATCGACGACCATCTCAACGAGGCTGCCTACATCGTTCCCGGCCTCGGCGACGCCGGCGACCGCATCTACGGCACGCTCTAGTCGCTGGGCATGGGCAGCTGCACGTGCTCATTCGTGCATGATTGGTGCGTGCGGGTGTACGAGTGACGCCTGCACGCATATTTATGAGTGTCGTCGCAGTCACAGAGGGCCCAAAACGCGCTATACCGTAGGTACGGTATAAAGAGTGTCTTAAGAAAATGTACAGTTGTGTATTAACTTACGTTTTCCCACTTGTCATCGCGTGTTCGGTTCGTACAATAGTCAACAACGCTGTCGCGCTGCGCTTACGCGGGTGCGGCGGCGTTTGTCAAGTACGCTCGTCGGCCATCGCGACCCATTCGTCCTCAGTGCTCGGCCTTTTGTCCGTTTGACACCCCAAGGGGCTAAAGACGCGATTAAGGTTGGGTAACAGTGCATTGATTTTGCAATCATGCGCCCTAAAATACTAGGACGATGTGAGCGGGGTATGGCTCCATGTGGGCTATATGTCGCGAGAAGGGAACGCACATGCCGGTTGAGCTGGCAGGCCACGTGCCGTTCATCGCAACGGGATTCGTCGTCGGTCTTGTTGCATTTTTGCCGTTGTACCTTGCGCTTGCTTCGGTGCTGGCGCATCGACGCGATGCCAACATGACGGTAGGCATGTTGGGTATCATGGTGTCGTTTGCGGTGCTCTTTATGGGCGTCGTAATTGTGCACCTGGTAGCCCCCGTGGCGCTCATCGCCTTTTTGTGCGGCGAGCTCGCCGGGTTTTTGATTTGTTGGATCGTGATCGCCTGCATGGTGATTATGAAGGATTAAAGGCGTTGCCCCACCTTGGTGCGGGCAAACAGGGAAGGTGGAATCTTGGACGCATTTGCCAAGTTACCCAGCGCGATCGCCGAGCTCGTCGCTGAGTTCTCCTCGGCTCCGGTCGTGGGTGACCTTAACGCGGGCCTGACGCAGTACTCGTTCTGGCTGCTTATCGCCGCTGTCGTCATGTTCGTGGTCTTTTTCGCGTTTACTAAGAAGCAGAAGGTTGTCCCCGAGGGCTTCTTCGTTAACGGCGTCGAGTGGGTCATCGAGTACGTGCAGGACGATATCGCCAAGGGTGTCGTTGGCGACAACTGGAAGAAGCACTTCCCGTTTTTGGCCTCGCTGTTCTTCTTTATCCTGATCAACAACTTTATCGGCCTCATCCCCGGCATGAAGCCCGGCACCGGTGCCATCGGCTGTACCGCCGCCCTCGCACTCGTATCGTTTGTGTACTTCATCTATTTCGGTATCAAGAAGCACGGCTTCTTTGGGTACTTCAAGAGCCTCGCCCCTGCGGGCGTCGCCTTCCCCATGAACGTCTTCGTGTGGGTCATCGAGCTCTTCTCGCTGTGCCTGCGCCTGGTCACGCTCGCCGTCCGTCTGTTCTGCAACATGTTCGCCGGCCACATCGTCATGGGCTCGTTCGCCATCATGGCCACGCTCTTTGCCCAGCCGATGCTGGAGCACTTTACGGCCATGAACGCCGTGGGCGCCCTGCCCAGCGTGGCGTGGGTTTTGATTCTTTTGGTAATCTACGCCGTCGAGCTGATCGTTGCCTTTGTTCAGGCATACGTTTTTACGGTCCTCGAGGCCGTGTACATTCAGATCGCAGAGGCTGACGCCCACTAGCGGTCGCATTTATTTGGTGTTCGGAGGCGCGGCACCCGCGTGCGCCTCTACAACATAGGTATTTATCCTGCGCACACGCGCACGACAAAGGAGGAATCGTGGGAGTTATCGGATATGGTCTCGGCGTTATCGGTGCCGGTCTCGCAATTGGTCTTGCAGCATTCGGTGCTACGGGCGCTATGGCTCGTCAGCCTGAGGTCCAGGGCCGTGCCTTCACCGTCTTCATTCTTGCATCTGCATTCACCGAGGCTCTGGGCCTGATCGGCTTCGTCGTTACGCTGATTTCGTAATTGAGCACGAAGGTAGTCGCCATGAAGCATTTCAACCACGCGAAAGTCGCTGCTGCGCTGACGGGCGCCATGCTCGCCATGCCGGTGTCGGCATTCGCCGAGGAGTCTGAGAACAAGGCCGAGATCCTCGTCCCCAAGATGGCGGAATTCGTCCCTGCACTCATTGCCTTCCTCATCATCTTCATCGTTTTGGCCAAGTTCGCCTGGCCGCAGATTCTGCAGACGATGGAAGAGCGCGGCAAGCGCATCAAGGACAGCCTCGATGAGGCTGAGACCACCAAGCGCAAGGCCATCGAGGCCCGCAAGGAGTCCGACGCCCTCCTCACCGACGCCCGTCGTCAGGCTGCCGACATCGTGACCGCCGCCCGTCAGGACGCCGAGTCCGAGCGCGCCCGCATTGTCGCCAAGGCTCACGAGGAGGCCGAGGACATCATTGCCAAGGCCCACGCCAACGCCGAGGACGAGCGCAACTCCATCTATGCCGCCGCTGCCGGCTCCATCGCCGATCTTTCCGTCTCCGTTGCGACCAAGATTGTCGGCGAGGCCCTCGAGAACGACGACGAGCAGCGTCGTCTGATCGAGCGCTACATAAAGGAAGCAGGTAGCCTGAATGCCTAACAGCCGCATGGAGAACAGGGTTCTCGAGACCTATGCACGCACCCTCCTGGAGGCCGCTAAGGCCGAGGGCCGTGTGTTCCGCGATCTTCACGAGCTTGAGGTCATCGCGAACGCCAGCCCCGAGGTGCTTGCTGTCCTCGGTACCGTGTTCGAGCGCGGCCAGCTCGATCTTCTGCCGCAGATTGCATCGGCTTATCGGATGGTAACCGCGACCGACGAGGACGTCGTAGGCGTCACCGTCACCACGGCTGTCCCGCTCGATGACGAGCTGCGCCGCACGATTACCGAGAAATGCGAGGCCGATCTAAAACGCAAGGTGTTCCTGATCGAGAAGGTCGATCCGTCCATCATCGGCGGTCTGATTCTCGAGGCCCGCGGCCAGCGTCGCGACGTTACCGTCAAGACCCAGCTGCGCGCAGCGCGTGAGGCCCTCGGTTCCACGATTTTGAATAACGGAGGTGAAGCCTAGTTATGTCCGATACCCTCAATGCCGAAAGCATCGCCCGCGCCCTGCAGGCGAAGCTCGATGGCCTGGCGGCTACCGTCGACACGCAAGAGGTTTCCCATGTTGACGAGGTTGGCGACGGCATCGCGCGCGTCTCGGGACTGCGCAACGCCATGGCCGGCGAGCTCTTGGAGTTCAAGAGCTCCGAGACCGGCGAGACCGTCTACGGCCTTGCCCAGAACCTCGACCGCGATGAGGTCGGTGCTGTTCTGTTCGGCGCCGTCAACGTCATCAAGGAAGGCGACGAGTGCCGTACCACCGGTCGCGTCATGGATATTCCCGTGAGCCGCGCCATGCTCGGTCGCGTCGTCAACCCGCTGGGTCAGCCCATCGACGGCCTGGGCGATATCGTCGCCACGCACCGTCGCCCCATCGAGTTCAAGGCCCCCGGCGTTATCGACCGCACCCCGGTCTGCGAGCCGGTTCAGACTGGTCTGCTCGCTATCGACTCCATGGTTCCTATCGGCCGTGGCCAGCGTGAGCTCATCATCGGCGACCGTAAGACCGGCAAGACCGCCATCGCGATCGATGCCATCCTCAACCAGCGCGGTAAGGACATGGTCTGCATCTACGTCGCTATCGGCCAGAAGGCCTCTACGGTTGCCAACATCCGTGAGACCCTCGCCCAGCACGGCGCACTCGACTACACCATCATCGTCTCGGCTACCGCTGCCGACTCGGCCCCTATGCAGTACATCGCCCCTATGGCCGGTGCCGCTATCGGCGAGTTCTTTATGTACAACGGCGAGAACGGCGAGCCCGCCAGCGAGACCAACCCCGGCGGCCATGTGCTCGTCATCTACGATGACCTATCCAAGCAGGCTGTCGCCTATCGTCAGATGTCGCTGACGCTGCATCGTCCGCCCGGACGCGAGGCCTATCCTGGCGACATCTTCTACCTGCACTCTCGCCTGCTCGAGCGTGCCGTCAAGATGTCCAAGAAGAACGGCTACGGATCCATGACGGCCCTGCCGGTCATCGAGACCCAGGACGGCGACGTTTCGGCCTACATTCCGACCAACGTCATTTCCATTACCGATGGTCAGATCTACCTGCAGTCCGAGCTCTTCTTCCAGGGCCAGCGCCCGGCAGTCGACGTCGGCATCTCGGTGTCGCGCGTCGGTGGCTCCGCTCAGACCAAGGCCATGAAGCAGGTCGCCGGCAACCTCCGTCTGGACCTTGCCGCCTACCGTGAGCTCGCCGGTTTTACCCAGTTCGGTTCCGACCTGGATGCAGCCACCCAAAAGCAGCTTACCCACGGTGCGCACATGACCGAGCTTCTTAAGCAGCCGCGCTTTAAGCCGTTCGACGTCGCCGAGCAGATCGTTACGCTGTTCGCCGGCAACGAGGGCTTTATCGACGACCTGCCCCTTTCCGAGGTGCTGCCGTTCCGCGCCGAGCTGCTCGAGTACATGAATGCTGGCTTTGGCGGCTTGCTGCAGAAGGTCCGTACCAACAAGATCGACGGCGAGACCAAAGAGCAGCTGCTTCAGGCCATCACCGATTTCAAGAACGAGTACGCCTCCAAGCATGCCTCCACCGCGAGCGCAGCTGAGGGCGCAGAGGAGAACTAAGCTCTATGGCTAACCTTCGCGACATTAAGAAGCGAATCTCCTCGGTCACGAGCACCAAGCAGATCACGCGCACGATGGAGATGGTCTCTACGGCCAAGATCCGTCGCGCGCTCGATCGAGCCACGCAGGCTGAGCCCTACAAGAAGGCGCTCACCGACGTCATGCACACCGTTGCGAGCGATACAGAGACTGTCGGCGACAACCCCATGCTCAAGACGCATGAGGAGTTCAAGCGCGGTCTGATCATCGCGATCACGTCCGATCGCGGTCTGGCGGGCGGCTTCAACGTCAACGTTGAGCGCACCTGCGAGAAAATCGCTCGCGAATGGGCACATGATGGCGCCGAGTGCGAGATCATCGCATGCGGTCGCAAGGCGAGCGAGTATTTCCGCAGCCGTGCCAACACGGTCATGCACTTCGAGGGTTCCTCGGCCGACCCGAGCCTCGAGGATGCCCGCATGATCGCGAGCTATATCTGCGACGAGTACTCCAAGGGTCAGCTCGACCGCGTCGAGATCGTGTACCATCACGCTCGCAACCGCGTCGATCAGGTTCTTCGTACCGAGCATTTGCTTCCGCTCGACCCCGAGATGATCGCCATGGCACATGGCCCGCGCAAGAACGCAGACGAGGGCCCCGAGCGCGTTTCGTCCTCGTTCAAGTTCGTGCCGAGCGCCCAGCATGTGTTGGCTGAGCTGGTCCCCAGCTACATCCTGACCGTCATTCACCAGGCGCTGATCGATTCGGCCGCCGCCGAGCAGGGTGCGCGCCGTAAGGCCATGCACTCCGCCACGGAGAACGCGTCGTCGATCATCTCGACTCTTACCCGTACGTATAACCGCGTGCGTCAGGCTTCCATTACCACGGAGATCAACGAGATCGTGGGCGGAGCCGCAGCATTGGAGGAACACTAATGGCAGATACCACCGTTAAAGCGGCGGTCGAGGAGGCCACGGCACGTCAGACGGCCGGTGAGGGACGTATCGTCCGTATCATCGGCGCAGTTGTCGACGTTAAGTTCGATGGCGCTGTCCCCTCGATCTACAACGCGCTCACGGTCGAGGCCGATACGCCGATGGGTCACATCAGCACCATCCTGGAGGTTGAGTCTCAGCTTCCCGGCGGTGTCGTTCGTACCGTCGCCATGACGTCGACCGACGGCTTGCAGCGCGGCGTCGTCGCGGTCGACACCGGCGCACCCATGAAGATGCCCGTCGGCCCCGAGACCCTCGGCCGCATTTGGAATGTTATGGGCCAGCCTGTCGATGGCAAGCCCATGCCCCAGATCGATGAGTTTTATCCCATCCATCACCCGGCACCTCATTTCGACGAGCTCACTACCAAGACCGAGATCTTCGAGACCGGCATTAAGGCCGTCGACCTGCTCGAGCCCTACATCCGTGGCGGCAAAACTGGTCTGTTTGGCGGCGCCGGCGTCGGCAAGACCGTTCTGATTCAGGAGCTCATCAACAACCTCGCCCAGGAGCATGGCGGCACCTCGGTGTTCACCGGCGTTGGCGAGCGTACCCGTGAGGGTACCGATCTGTTCCTCGAGATGAGCGAGTCTGGCGTTATCGACAAGACCTGCTTGGTCTACGGTCAGATGAACGAGCCGCCTGGAGCGCGTCTGCGCATCGGTCTGGCCGGCCTCACCACCGCTGAGTACTTCCGCGATCGTGGCCAGGACGTCCTGCTGTTCATCGATAACATTTTCCGCTTCTCCCAGGCCGGTTCCGAGGTTTCCGCCCTTCTGGGCCGTATGCCGTCCGCTGTTGGCTACCAGCCCACGCTGGCTACCGAGATGGGCGACCTCCAGGAGCGCATCACCTCGACCAAGACGGGTTCCATCACCTCCGTTCAGGCTGTCTACGTCCCTGCAGACGACCTGACCGACCCGGCTCCCGCCACGACGTTTACGCACCTCGACGCCACGACCGTTCTTTCGCGTTCCATCGCCGAGCTCGGTCTGTATCCCGCAATCGACCCCTTGGCTTCCTCTTCCGACGCCCTGGATCCCTCGATTGTCGGCGAGGAGCACTATCGTGTGGCCGTCGCAGTCCAAGAGCTGCTCCAGGAGTACTCCGACCTGCAGGACATCATCGCCATTCTGGGTATGGACGAGCTTTCCGAGGAGCAGCGCCTTACGGTCAACCGTGCCCGTAAGCTCCAGCAGTTCCTGTCTCAGTCCTTCCACGTCGCCGAGCAGTTCACCGGCAACCCCGGTGTCTACATCCGTGTCGAGGACACGGTCCGCTCGTTTGCCGCCATTGTCGACGGCGAGTGCGACGACCTGCCCGAGCAGGCGTTCCGTTATGCGTCCACGATTGACGACGTGCGCGAGCGCGCCGCCAAGATGGAGGAGAAGTAGTGGCTATGCAAATCCGCATCGTGTGTCCGGAGAGCTGCGCCTATGAAGGCGAGGCGGCATTTGTCGCCCTGCCTTCCACGGACGGTGAGTTCGGCATTCTTCCGCGTCACGCTAGCGAGATCTGCACGATCGATCGCGGCTACGTTCGCGTTTGTGATAAGCAAATGGGCACCGTCGACCACACGTTTGCTGTGGACGGCGGCTATGCCCAGGTTGCGGACGATGTCGTGATTGTCCTCGCCGAGCGCGCTTGCGATTTGGCGACCGTCGATGCCGACAAGCTTAAAGCTGATATTCAAGGTTTTGAAGAGAAGCTGGGTAATTTGTCGGAGGATGATGCACGTCGCGCCTACCTCTATAATGAAATCGCATGGTGTAAGCTCATGCTTGCCCAATAGTCAAACGATTTGGCGTTCGACTATTTGCGAACACATCATGCCCGGGATGGCCCAGCCATCCCGGGCATGCTTTTTGAAAGGGTAGACCTTGGATATTATCCGTGTTGAAGGTGGCCACACCATCGGAGGCTCCGTGCCTGTTTCGGGTGCAAAGAACTCTGCACTCAAACTCATGGCGGCAACGCTTCTGGCACCGGGGAAGACGACGCTGCAGAACGTGCCCGATATCTCGGATGTCCATGTTATGGGCAAGGTGCTCAAGGGTATGGGCGCCAAGATTGACGTTCTCGATGAGCATACGCTCGAGATCGACACTTCTCAGGTTGATTCCTGGGAGGCTCCCTACGAGCTTGTCGCCAAGATGCGCGCCTCCACGGCCGTGATGGGTCCCCTGCTGGGCCGTTTCCATCGTGCCAAGATTGCCATGCCGGGTGGCTGCAATCTGGGTGCCCGTAAGATCGACATGCACATCTTGGGTCTTGAGGCGCTGGGCGTAGAATTCGACACTGCACACGGTTACATCAATGCCAACGCTCCTCAGGGGTTGCGTGGTACCACGGTTACGCTTGAATTTGCCAGCGTCGGCGCTACCGAGAACCTCATCATGGCGGCCGTGCGCGCACAAGGCACTACGGTTATCGATAATGCGGCTCGCGAGCCCGAGATCGTCGACCTTGCCAACATGCTCAACGAGATGGGCGCCAAGATTGTTGGCGCCGGCACGCCCGTCGTGACCATCGAAGGTGTGGACGAACTGCATCCCGTTACCCATCGCGTGGTGGGCGACCGCATCGAGGCCGGCACCTTTATCGTTGCCGGTGCCCTGATGGCCGATGACCGCGGTGTCGACGTTACGGGCTTTTGCCCCATTCACTTGGGCATGGTGCTCAAGAAGATGGAGCTCATGGGTATCGAGTGTGAGCGAATCGAGAATGGCGTTCACGTGAGTCGTGTCGAGCGCATCAGGCCGGTCGATATTCAGACACTTCCGTTCCCGGGCTTCCCGACGGACATGCAGGCGCAGATCATGGTGCTTTCCGCTCTTGCTGATGGCAGCTCTGTGATTACCGAGAATATCTTCGAGAACCGCTTCATGTTCGCGTCGGAGCTGGTCCGTATGGGCGCGGATATCCGCATCGAAAGCCATCACGCCATGATTCATGGCGTCAAGGGATTCTCGGGTGCACAGGTTACCTCGCCTGATCTGCGCGGCGGCGCCGCGCTCGTCGTTGCTGGCCTTATCGCCGACGGCGTTACCGAGGTCTCGGCCATCCATCACATCAAACGTGGCTATGAGCAGTTTGTCGAAAAACTGCAGGCACTTGGTGCAAACGTCGAGCACGCCACTGTTCCCGATCCCGTCATCTACTAATGCAGGTTGCCTATGTTTAATAATAAGAAGCCCTTAGCGGATACTCGAAGACCTTCAACCGGCGCACAGGCCAAGATCTACAGTCGCGATAATGTTGCACGCTACTCCGAGCGCGCTCGTCAGCGCCGCCGCGGCCAGACAATCCGTCGCGTTGCGCTTATCGCCGTGCTTGGCGTGCTGCTGAGCGCTACGACTGCCGCCGGGCTGTGGTTCGCCAACATTATGGGCAAGCTTGGCGATTCCAATGTCATTACCGACAATCTGCGCCATATCTTGGTGGATACCAATGAGGCCAAAGATCCGTTCTACGTGCTTCTTTTGGGTACCGATGGTCGTCCGGGCGAGGACACGTATCGCGCCGATTCAATTATCTTGGCGCGCATCGACCCTACGCAAAAGCAGGCTACGCTTATATCCATTCCACGTGATACCAAGGTTGTCTATAACGGCGAAACCATGAAGGTCAACGCCTGCCATACCTATGGCGGTGCCGAGGCCATGGTTCAAGCGGTCAATGAGCTGTGCGGCGTGCAGATTTCCCACTATGCCGAGGTTAGCTTTGACGGTATGCAATCATTGATTGACTCTGTGGGCGGTATCGACATCAACGCCACCGACGATGTCGATGACCCCGAGCATCTGGACATTAAGATTACGGCAGGCCAGCAGCACATGGACGGTGCTACCGCGCTCACCTATGCCCGTTGCCGCTATACCTATGCCGACGGCGACTATACGCGCATGCGTCACCAACGCCAGGTGCTTGGTGCCCTTGCCAACCAGATTCTCAACAACTTTGATGCTACGAAGGTCTTCGACCTGGTTAATTCGCTGTCCGATATGCTTGTGACCGATATGAGCGTTCAGGACATCGTGTCTACGGTCAATGCTATGCGCGGCATGGATGTCGATGGCATCTATTCGGCGAATCTGCCTTCCTACGCAGATGAAACCACCATGATCGACGGCCAGAGCTATGTCTTTGTCTACGAGGACGAGCTTAAGGAGATGATGGCGCGCGTCGATGCCGGCAAGGATCCTAAGGGACCAAACACCATGGGCCTATCCGACGGAACCAGCTCCACAATCGGTGATTTGAGCAACCATACTTCTGACGATTACGCCTACGGTACGGCCGGTTCGTCGGAAAGCTCGGACGATTCTAGTTATTCGGACGATTCGAGCTATTCGGACGATTCGGATTACAGCTCATATTATTACGAGGAGCCCACTGGCGACGGCAACGGTTACGAAGCCAACTACTAGGGTTGCGCGGGCTTGCCAGCCCGTGCAACGGCTCGACGCTGCGCGCCGCCCAGAGCGACAATTTGTCATTCAAAAGGCAGGGCATGACCAGAATCAATGTCCTGCCTTTTTCATGCCAACTTGTTCGCCCTGGACGTCGCTCGCTGACGTTGATTCAACCAGCGATGCCGACTACTCCCCTTGCACCAAAAAATCGCCCCGTTCTCGGTTTTGAGGACGGGGCGATTTTGCTTACCTAGATTATTCGAGTTCCTTATGCGAAGCGGGCGACGAGCTCTTGCAAGACGTCGGTCATTTTGACAAGCGAGCTGACCGGAACAAACTCATTGACGCCGTGGTAGCAGTAGCCGCCCGTCGAAAGGTTGGGACAGGGCAGGCCGCGGAACGACAGCTGTGCACCGTCGGTGCCGCCGCGAATCGGCAGCACCTGGGGCTCAACATCGCAGGCAAGGAAGGATTCCTTGGCGACATCGATCAGCTCTGGGTAGTCGCGGACAATCTCGGCCATGTTACGGTACTGGTGCTTGATCTCGACCGTTACGCGCTCCTCGCCCAGACGCTGGTTGAGCAGCGCGGCGGCAGCATCCATCAGATCGAGCTTCTGCTGGAACTTGGCGGCATCGTGATCGCGGACGATATAGCGCGCCGTGGCATGGTCGACTGTGGCAGAAACGCCCTCAAGGTGATAGAAGCCCTCGTAGCCCTCGGTGTATTCCGGACGCTGCACGTAGGGGAGCAGGGCATTGAAGTCGCAGAACAGATTGCCCGCGTTAACCATGCGGCCCTTGGCGTCGCCGGGGTGAATGGACTGGCCCTCAAAGCTAACGGTAGCCTCGGCGGCGTTGAAGCACTCCCACTCAAGCTCGCCAACCGGACCGCCGTCGACTGTGTAGGCATACTTACAGCCAAAGTCCTCGATATCCAACAGCTCGGCACCGTGGCCGATTTCCTCGTCCGGGCAGAAACAAATACCAAGCGTGGGGTGGGGCAGGCTGGGGTCTTGTGCAATGCGTGCGACGAGCGCCATAATCTCGGCGACACCGGCCTTATCGTCGGCGCCCAGCAGCGTGGTGCCGTCGGTGCAAACCAGGTCCTCGCCCAAAAGGTTGTTGAGGGCGGGGAGCTTGGCGGTGCTCATGGACACGGGCTTGCCGTCGACGATGCCGCAAACCAGGTCGCCGCCCTCGTAGTGCACAATGTGCGGCGCTACGTCGGCGCCCGGTGCGACCTCGGTGGTGTCGAGGTGCGCGATCAGGCCCAGGGCGGGCTTATTCTCGGAGCCGGCGCTCGCGGGAATGTGAGCGCAGACATAGGCGTTTTCGGTTACATGGGCATCGGTTGCACCAAGCTCGCGCAATTCCTCGGCAAGCACATTGGCAAGATCAAACTGGACGGTGCTCGACGGAACCTGGTCACAGTTGGCATCCTCGGACTGTGTGTTGATCTGGACGTAGCGCAAAAAACGCTCGAGTACGTCGGGGTTCGTGGTGGTGTTTTCCATAGAGACCGCTCCAATCTTGGTTGTCGTGTGCAACAAGAACTCTAGCACGGTATGCCGCGGCATACCGCGACGCTTGGATGGGGTAGAATCAGCCATTGAATGCAGAAGGGACGGATGTTCATGGATACGACAAATAGCTCGCGCGAGCTACATCTAACGGTGGCAAACGAAGACTACTTGGAGTGCATGGTTCGCATCGAAAGCGAGGATGGGGAGACTAATGGCGTGCGGTCGGTCGATATCGCACAGCGCCTTGGCGTTTCGAAGGCATCGGTCAACAAGGCGGTTTCGGCTCTCAAGGCATCCGAACTTGTCGAGCAGTCTCACTACGGCAAGGTTATCCTGACCAACCGTGGGCGCGAGGTCGGTTTGGCTATCTGGTATCGCCATCGCCTGATTCGCACATTTTTGGTCCAGGAGCTCGGCGTCGACTTTGAGCGCGCCGATGCCGAGGCCTGCATGATGGAGCACGCGCTTTCCGAGGACACAATGGTCCGTTGGCTCGCCTATCTCGAAAAGCAGGGAATCAGCATCGAGGAATAGCGAAACATATATATGGATACGAGTTATTACAATCGCTTCGGCGGCGAGGAGCTTATGCGCCGACTTGCCAGCGAGACGCTGCTGGCACAGGGTCCGATGGGCAGCGTGCTGCTGAGTGAATACGGTGCCGCCGATATTCCGCCGGCATTTTGGAACCTCGCCGAACCGCAGACGGTTTCTCGCATCCACCGACTGTATGCCGCCGCTGGTGCACAGGTGCTTATTACCAATACGTTCCAGGCATCGGGTTTTGCGCTCGATCGCGATGAAATCGCTCCATCTATGGCAGAGATCAATCGCGGGGCGGTCGACGATGCCCGCCAGGCAAATCCCCAGCTATTGCTGGGGTCCATGGGACCTATTGCGATTGAGTGGTTTGTCGAGGATTCTTCCGAGTATCGAGAGATTCGCGCAAATGCTCGCGAGCAGGCGTCCGCCCTGCTCAACGCCGGCGTCGACGGGATTCTGGTCGAGACGATCACGTCTATCCGCAATCTGCAGCCCGTGCTCGCCGGTGCCCATGATGCCGCTGATGGCATGCCCGTTCTGGTGAGCTTTGCTATTGATGACAAGGGCGACCTGCTGGGTGATGGCCTAAACATCGAAGGTGCCATCTTGTATGCCGAGAAGCACGGTGCGAGCTCGGTTGGGGTCAATTGCTGCACCCTGACAGCGGCTACCGCTGCGGTACCAAGAATGGTCAAGATAGCCACGACGCCCGTTACTGTACGTCCCAATGCGGGAAATCCGGTCCAAGCGCAAGATGGGCCTGTGTGGCACGAGGACCCCGAAGCTTTCGCGCGCGCATGCGTCGAGTGGAAGCGGGCTGGCGCCGCAATGGTTGGTGGCTGTTGCGGAACCACGGCGATCACGACGGCTGCTATGGCAGACGCGCTCGATATATAGAGTCCTAAGAAAAGCACATTCGAATTACCGCCCCAACCGGGGCGGTTTTTTTGTCTATATGCGCCCTCGACGGCTTTTGCCTAAACGGTGAATGCGTGCGCCGGCGGCTTGCCGAGCGCTCGTTGCGGGTATACCACTTGCGTACCATGATCCAAACACTGCGAGGTGTCTGCGTGTGTGCGCGATAATTCATTTTGGAACTGATGGCTGGCGCGCTCGCGTCGGCGAGGATTTTAACGCTGACAATGTTGCCCGTATCGCTGATGCCGCCGGCGAGCTCTGGCAAAAGACATATCCCGGCAAGACGGTATATATCGGGTATGACACCCGTCCCCGGGCGCGCGAGTTTGCAGAACTTGCAGCTGGCGTGCTTGCGGCCCATGGCCTTGATGCCGTGCTTGCGGCCCGTTTTGTACCCACGCCTGCCATCACGTGGGCTGCCGCATACGATGGCGAGGCGTGCGGGGCGCTCATGGTGACCGGTTCACATCATCCGCAGGGCTATCTCTGTCTCAAACTGCGCATGGGCGATGGTTCCACGGCAAACCAGGACGTCATCGAAGAACTCGAGGCAACGATGGCCGCCGAACCTCTGGGGCTCGAGGAGCAGTATCGCACGGTGGATATCATTCCCGACTATATGCGAGCGGTAGCATCGTTTGTCGATGCCGATGCCATTCGTGCCGCTCATCTGCGCGTGGTGGTCGACCCCATGGGGGGAGCGGCTCAAGGTTATCTTGCCGATTTGCTGCGCGAGCTGGGTGTTGAGGTCCATGAGACTCATGCGGGGCAAGCATCGGATTGGAGGGATATCTGTCCCGATCCCGTAGAGCCGTGGGTGGATGCCTGCGAGCGTGCAGTTATCGAAGACGGTGCGTGTGCCGGCCTGGTGACCGATGGCGATGCTGACCGTATTGGCGCGGTCGACGAGCGCGGTAGATATATACATCCGCATCAGATCATGGCGCTCGTAATGGGCGAATTGGTTCAGTTTCGCAATTTGAAGGGGCGAGTCGTCGTCAATCTATCGTGCTCGACGCTTGTGCGTCGTGTTGCCGAGGCACTCGGTTGCCGCGTGACCGTAAAACCGGTTGGCTTCAAATATATAGCCGCCGAGATGAAAAAAGACGGGGTGCTTATGGGCGGTGAGGAGGCCGGTGGCATTGGCATTGCCGCGCATATGCCCGAGCGTGACGGCATTCTCGCTTGCCTACTCCTGTGTGAGCTCATGGCAAAGACGGGGGCTTCGCTGGGCGTGCTGGTCGATCAGCTCGAGGCGAGTTTTGGAAAAACAAGTTATGGCCGTCGAGATTTACGACTTGAGGCAGAAGATGCCGAGTCGCTGCGCACGCTGCTTCCCGGTGTGAATCCCAAGTCGATTTGCGGCAAGGCGCCGCAGAGCGTAAGTCACATGGACGGCTTGCGTTTGGCATTTGAGGATGATACCTGGCTGTTGGTTCGCCCGAGTGGCACTGAGCCGGTGGTGCGAGTGTACGCCGAGGGCTTTTCGGTGGAGGAGCGCGACGAGTTGCTTGATGCCGGCTGCGCTTTGGCTCGGGGCGCATATCGGCTCTAGCCATGGGGCTGATCAATATAAAGATATGCTCGGCGAGTGGTAGGTAACGACTGGCAAGCGTCAGCTGCGGGTATAAATATGTAGGAGCTGTGTGCAACCAGATTCCCGCCCCCGGGGCCCCTCCGGTCTGGCAATATATCTCCTTGCCGCGCGGCCCGGTCGGACGAGATGGACCGCGGGGCGTGCACCTTGAGAACCGGATACTGCGAGGATGGACACTTACTTCAGTGTCGCATCCGGGCAGACATCGAACCATTTGAAATGGTCTGACTTGGATTCGTTTTTCGCAAGGCCGCCGAGAGGCGGCCCCGAGAAATTCCTTTTCCTATACAGAACCA
>NZ_JBQKFW010000011.1:0-78967 GCF_052119145.1 Collinsella sp. LCP19S3_H3 | reverse complement strand
CAACTGGGAAAATGGCGCCCCCGGGGCCCGGATAGGACCTCGGGGGCGTTCGGTTAACTGCGGGAGCGTGCCATCAGCTCAATGTGTTCGGCTGAGATCGGAAATCAACCCGCAGCGACTTCTTTTCAAATATTGTTTACAACGGCTACCCTATATCGATACGATACAACCTAGAGTGCCCCGATTTCTTTAATAGCGTAAATCCGGGAGTCTTATCGTTAATCTTCTCGATGCCGATCCAATCATTCGGATTGTACGTAATAACATGGCCCCTCGATTTGCAATTATCGTAATCGAGCAATAGCACATAATGGGCACCGGTTGCCTTAACAGCCTCTTGTATCTCAGGATCTGTCCCGATCTTATAGAACCCATTCCTTATAGCTCTACTGGCTGGCGGCTCATTAGGATCACTCACAAGTGAGCCACGTAAAGAGCGATAATACATCTGAATATCAGAAGATCCGTAAAGAAACGCAGACCCATCGAAGGGCGCATTTAATACGACAGAGTCCCCCACTATCTTCTTTACAGACGATGCAAACTCATGCTCTTTAGAGTTTAATTCCTCTGGATTACCCATGTCATAATTTTGTTTACTTACATTCCTTGTTTTGCCAAAAACCATTTCGACGTTAAACATACCCGGTATCTGAAATGAAGGATAGAAAACAGCCGCAACAAAAAGCGCGATAAATACGGCAGGATAATACCGATTGAGCGATACGGCTGACACACGCTTACCGCCAAAAAGTCTCTTCCTTAGCCCGTCATAAACAATCGAAGCACCAATGATCGCTAACGGGATTGCAGCAAGGGTACAAGCCGTCCTATAAGGATCTGTATACCAAAAACCAGCAAACCACGATTTAAATATTGCCTCTGTTGCACCTGTTGAAAAATGAATAACCAACGAAAGAAATTAAGAAACAGACATCCACCGAAGCTCAACGCGCTGAAGAGTATAAAGCAGTCCAACAATAACAAATAAACCGAGGATCAAATTACTGGGCGCATCCGGAGAAGATCGCGTCGAAAATGTTGGTGCAAGGTTGACGCCCTAGCGCCCGTTTAACGAAGAACGGCCTTCGTCCTAGAATCTGAAATCACCACAACAACAGGTTCTAGGAAAGGACGAAGACCGCTATGGGAATCTTATCAGACCCGACGCCGGACATGCTCGCCATGCCCCGTTTCGACGACGGCGCCATCGACATGCAGGAGCTGCTCCGCAGACTCGCCGAGCAGGTCGTGAATGCAGTGATGGACGCCGAGGCCGACCAGCTGTGCGGTGGCGGGGCGAACAGCCGCAACGGCTACCGGGAGCGCGGCCTACGTCAAGTGCCGCCGCGGGGGCCGCGGCGACGCCGCCGCCGTGGTCACCGCCATCGGCTGCGATGCGGGCGGCTGGAGGCGCGTCCTTGGCGTCGACGTGGTTGACACCGAGTCCTACGACTCGTGGCTCGCCTTCCTGCGGGCTATCCGCTCGCGCGGGGCGGCGGGCGTGCGGCTCGTCGTCTCGGACGCCCACCCGGGGCTCGTCCGCGCGCTCGGCGAGGTCTTCCAGGGCGCCGCGCGGCAGCGTCGCGCGGTCCACCTCATGCGCGACCGCATGCGCGAGGCGGGCTCCTGGCAGCTCAGGCGCCGCGTGGGCAGGGTCGTGTCGCAGGTGTTCCGCGGGCGCGACGCCGCCACCGTGACGGCCATGTACCACGCGGCGCGCGGCATGCTGGAGGGGTGCCGCCCGAGGGCGGCGGCGGTGCCGGAGGAGGCCGAGCCCGACGCGCCGGCCTACCTCGACTTCCCGCAGGCCCACTGGAAGCGCCTGCGCACCAACAACGTGCAGGAGAGGACCAACCGGGAGATAAAGCGCAGGTCGCGCGTCGTGCAGGTGTTCCCCTCCACGGGCTCGCTGGTGCGGCTCGCGGGCGCGGTCATGTGCGAGCAGGACGAGATGTGGCAGGAGTCGAGGTACTTCTCGGAGGCAAAGATGGGCGAGCTCTACGACGAGGGCCGCACGCGCGGGATCGACGGGACGGTCGACTGGGCGCGGCTGGAGGCGGAGGCCAGGAAGATGATCGAATCGGGTCTCGAGCTTGCGGACAGGACCGAGGCGGCATAGGATATCAACCGTGTTCCAGGTTCCAGGACGCCGGGCCGACTCGCTTCGGATAGGGCGCTACACCAACTTTCTCGACACTACCCCTTAGACAGCAACATTAACAATCTTCCCACGCTGATTGAATAATTCGTTTCTAACATAGCATTTTCTAATGCCGATGCGATGAAAAATGCTGCTAGAACTTATCGTATTTCGCTTGAGAAAACTGTAGTCGAAAAGAACGCGCTGCACGCCTATACAGCCCTCGTTAAACGTTAAATTTGCCCACCTTATTTGCGACAAGGCGTTTTAGTGCGCGCCTGCGCCCAAAACGGAACTTATCGTAGTCAAACATCAACTTCCACCGAGCGGACGGCGAAATACTGCCCTGCTTGAAAGATAAGACCAAGGCGGAAACAGCCGGTGAACAACAGTCATCGAGATTCGTCTCGGACAAGATACTGCGCCCAAGAACATCTCGAACCTCCGACAATACCGATTCGCAATCGACACCCAACAGCCTCAACGCATCGTAAAGCACCAAATCGCAGAGAAGGCACGCAAGAGCGCCGGGATAGCGGACGTCAAGACCATCGCGATGCCAGTCATCAAGCACCGCGGCAAATATTTTTACGTGCTCCAGCAAGCGCGTCTCGTCGTCATAGCGCATCGTGTCCATAAGAGACCCTTTGCGCGCCACACGGTAGTCATACAGCTTGTCCGAAATGAGCACCGTCTTATGCGAGCGACCATAGACGGCAAATTCAAAGACCTGATCCTCGCCATAAGCAACGGACTCATCGAACAAGATATCATTATTCACCAGAAAATCGCGCTTGCAAGCGGTGCGCCATGCAAAGGGGCGAGACGCTTCCTTAAACAGCAGGTCGGAGCTATAGCCCACAAACGACACGTCGCGCGGGCTCAGTACATAGTTAAGCCACGGATACCCCGCGTCGAGCGGATACGGGTTTGCGCCAAAGGTCAAAACGTCGCAGTCCTCGCGCTCAAAGGCATCGACGATCACACGGCATGCATCGGACGTAAAGCGGTCGTCGGAATCCAAAAACGCCACGATAGGCGCCGTGGACGCAGCGATTCCCGCATTGCGGGCACTCGACAGACCACCGTTGGGCTTATCGACAAGCTTAAAGCGCGTATCCTTTTCGCAATAGGCAGCGGCGATGTCGCGCGAACCATCCGGCGAGCCATCGTTAACCAGCACACCTTCCCAATCGGACATATCCTGCGCGAGCAGGGAGTCCAGGCACCATGCCAGGCATTCCTCCACCTTGTAGATGGGAACGACAACGGAAATCTTTGGGGTAGCCATGGTCACGCGCTCCTACTGTGCCGTCGGCACGTCATCGGGATGCGGGTTATCACCGTAGGTACGCTGATACGTCAGCACACGCCAAACCAGCGGCAGACCGCCAATCTTAAAATAATGCTTAAACGTATTGAGCTTGCCCGGCTTCTTAAAATCAAAACGCGAATCGATATAAGCACGGGGCGACTTGACCATCAAACGCAAATCGGTCTCGCCGCGCGGATCGAAGAGCGACAGGTCAAAGCGACCGGCATCCCAATCGGCCTTGAGCTCCGGAGACGCCTTCTCCCAAAACTGCTCGCGCAACTCATCGACCAGGCGCTCATCATTCCAACGGTACGTATCGACCTTCATGCGCATTAAAATGCCCTGGAGCCGAGCCTTGAGCTCGGGACGCTCGTCCAAAAAACGTTGCATCTCGGCATATTCGTCGCACACGCAAAACACCTTGTTGGGCGAATTAACGGAGCTCTTCTCGTTATCCTGGCGATAGCACAAAATGGGGTCTGCAATAAACGCAGCGCGCTCGGCGCAAGCCCAAACCTTAAAGTTAAAGCCTGCGTCCTGATACGAGGCGCCCGGCGTGGGAAGAAACCGAATCTGATTGCCGTTGAGGAACTCGCGCCGATAGATGGCAGACCAAATGGAAGGCTTGCGGTAGAAGATACCCGGACGATCGGCGGGGCGATACGCGGCGCCCGTCATATGCTCGTCGATGATCCCAAACAGCTCACGGCGCTCGCTGGGCGTGGACCAGTACAAGTAAAAGTCGCCCTTAACGACATCGGCATGCTCAGCATCGGCCTTGGCGACCAGCTTTTGGAGCGAATCCTCAAACATAAAGTCATCGGACTCAAGGATGCCTACGTACTCACCGCGCGCCATCTCTAGACCGCGGTTCATCGAGTCGCCGTAGCCGCTATTGGCCTTGTCAATCATCTTGACGCGCGCATCGCGCTCCATGTACTCGCGGATGATATCTGGCGAACTATCGGTAGAACCGTCGTTGATGCAAATAATCTCGATGTCCTTGAGCGTCTGCGCAATGGCTGAATCGAGGCACTCGCGCAGGTAGCGCTCAACATTGCAGATGGGAACAAGCAGCGAAACTTTAGGGGTATCAGAGTTCTGCAAGAGAACCTCCTGTTGAATAGCGTGTAACAGGGTTATTTTAGCAGCCGAGTTGCGGCGGGCGGCAGCGCCCAGAATTAGATAAAGCGTTCCAGGCAGGCCTTAAGACCGCGGGTCGAAAGATAGAACAGCGTGGCATCTGCCATCGAAACGCCCGAGGTCGCCGCTACGAGCTTATGGGCAACACGGCGAACGGCGCCCTGAGCAGGCATATCCGCCCACTCCGATCCCAAAAACGTCGTGAGGTCCATGTTGACGCGAGCCGCCACGCGATGGAAGTCATCGGCATCCAAGCGTGCCAGGTCGAACACAATGAGGTCCAAAAACCAAGTTATCAGCTCGCCGGGGCACAGATCCAAAAGACCGTAGGCCGCCCAGTCCTCCAAGACCTCCTCGAGCATCCTCATATGGGCGTCAAGCTTTTTGGCGCGGGCCTCGACGCTGTTGAACTCGTGCGTTGCCGATTCGCTCTCCATCACGTAGTGGTAGAACTTGTCCGGCATGACGACGGTCTTTGAGCTCAGCGCGTAAGCTGCAAACTGGAACACAACGTCCTCGCCCAAGGCCAAGCCGGGGGCAAAACGTATGCCCTCGCGATTGAGCAGCTCGCGCGAAAAAGCCGCGCGGCACGCATAGGGCTGCGCGTTTGCGTGGAACAGTAACTGGGGGTCACGGGCGCCAAAAGTGCCCACCTTGGGGCTCATGAGTTGCTGGACCCGCTTAGGCGCGGTGTCGGACGGCTCGCAGACGCCGCCAAAAACGGCGACCTCGGCATCTGCAGACTCCATGGCATGCAGCACGCGCTCGATTGTCTGAGCGTCGATGTAATCGTCGGCGTCCACAAAGAAGATGACCTCGCCCTCGGCGGCATCGGTACCGGCATTACGAGCGCACGAGACGCCCGCGTTTTCCTGGTCAATCACCAGCACACGGTCGTCGGCCTGCGCAATTTGACGCAAGACGCCCAGCGAATCGTCAACCGAACCGTCGTTGACACAGACAACCTGAATCGAGCGCTCGGACTGTGCCAGTAGCGAGTCGAGGCATCTCTGAATGAAGCGCGCGGAGTTGTATACCGGAACGACAATAGTCGCCTTGGGAATCGAGGCCTTTCCCATACCGACCTACCCTCTCAGCGATTCGATGAGGAAGGCAGCGACCACGCCGGGGCCTCCGACCGATGCGTAGTACTTGGCGCGTCCGAAGGCACCATCCGTCGCAAAAGTCGGATGCTCGTCGACCCAACCCTCAGGATCATTGAGGATGGCAGCGAGATTCGCGCGCTTCCACGGCTTGAGGTCGTCAAGCGAAAAATCCCCCGCGTCCAAGGCCGCCTGAAATTCCTTGGCCATCTGCGCCAGGAACTCCTTATAGAACTTAGGCGCCAAGCGCACATAGTTCCACATATACGAGTCGTACTTAATGAGCTGATTGAACTTGAGCATGCGGGCGACGTCATCACTTGCGTGGTCGCGAGCATAATCCTCTCGAATCCAACGCTCAATCTCGGCATACTCGGTATTGACGCAAAAGACCTTGGCCGAAGAATTGACCGAAGAGCTCTCGTTGTCCTGACGATATGAAAGCACGGCATCGTGCAGGTAAACAGCCTTATCGGCGCACGCGATCACCTTAAAGGCAAACGACGTGTCCTGAAAGGATGCCCCCGGAGTCGGAAGGAACTTGATGCCGTTGTGCTCAAGAAAATCGCGGCGGTACACGGCCGACCAAATCGACGGCTTTTGCTTAAAGAACTGCGTCGTGTCGCTCGGATGCACCGGCTTGTCACAGTCCCTTGACTTAAACATCTCGTGCAGCGAGCGGCGCTCCTCGGGCTTAGACCAGTAGAAGTCAAAATTCGCCTTTGCAAAATCGGCGTCAAAGCACTCGGCAGCTGCCACGAGCTTCTCCAGCGCATCGGGCGCCATAAAGTCATCGGACTCTAGAATGCCCACGTACTTACCACGCGCCATCTCCAGGCCGCGGTTCATGGAGTCGCCATAGCCGCTGTTGGCCTTATCAATCATCTTCACACGCGTATCGTGCTGCATATACTCGCGGATTATCGCCGGCGAGTTGTCGGTAGAGCCGTCGTTGATGCAGATAATCTCGATGTCCTTGAGCGTCTGCGCCACAGCGGAATCGAGGCACTCGCGCAGGTAGCGCTCAACGTTGTAGATGGGAATAAGCAGCGACAGGACAGGGCCGCCAGAGGAATTAGTAGACAAATGTGCTCCTTAGGAAATACCTGCCGATAATGGTATCAAAGGGTCGTCCCGCCCGCGGGCGTTTATATAATCTATGGAGCCTCTTACGGGCAAAGCAGCCCCACGCCACTCGTCGCGCACATATCAGGTTCCTGCGTTTTATTCAAACCTTGCCAACATGGCGCAGCGACCCTTTACAATAGGTGCCGTCCAACGGACGTATTCGATAGCTTCCGCGCAGCGCTCGCCCGCCGTGCGTGAAAGGATATATTCCCCATGACTTCTACCCTTCCCGCTCCCATCGACAAGCTCGCCATCGTCGTCGTTACGTACAAGCGTCAGGAACTCCTGGCCAACTTGTTCGACTCCATGACCGAGCTCACGGCAACGCCCTGGCGTATCGTGATCGTCGACAACGAGAATTCGCGCGAGACCAAGGCCATGTGCGCGGCGTTTAACGAGCGCCTCGCCAACCTGTGGGGCATCGACACCGATCAGCCCGACGCGCAGGGTGGCACCGACCGCGTCATCTACGCGCCGCAGCTCGAAAACGGCGGCGGTGCGGGCGGCTTCTCCGCCGGCACCAAATGCGCCTATGACCTGGGCGCCCAGTGGTTTTGGGTGATGGACGACGACGTGCTCGTCATCCCGGAGGGCATCGAGCGCCTGGCCAAGTGGACCGACCGCTACGATGTCATCCAGGGTTCGCGCCTGGACTTTGACGGCGGCGCCTTCTTTTGGCAGTATCAGCTCATCCTTTCGCTTGGCATCCCCAACCCCATCGCTAAGTGGGACCTGGGCCCCGAGGGCTATCGCACCATGAACCAGTTGTGCTTTGAGGGAGGCCTGTTCTCACGCCGCGTTGTCGACAAGATCGGCCTGCCCGACGCTCGTTTCTTTATCTACGGCGACGATGCCTGCTATGGCTATGTCGCCAGCCAACACTTCCCTGCCGTCGTAGTCGCCGATGTGGTGCTCAAGCGCGCCCGCGCCGTCTCCAACTGGGATATCGCCGGTAAGCGTCAGCTCAATTCCACCAGTGACACCAATCGTTACTACATCATGCGCAACCGCGGCTACTTGGCCCGCTACATGCAGATCTACGATGATTACCACCCCATTTTGTTCCGTTTGGGCAATGTGGCGACCTTCTGCAAGGAGTTTATCCGCCTTGCCGCCGTCGACAAGTGCTTTAAGACCGGCATTCCGGCGCTGCGCCGTGGCATGAAGGATGCCCGCAAGATCGTACGCGACCCCAACTGGAAGCCCATGCCGCCCATGAAGGAAACCGAGTAAAGCCGGCCCTCCTATAACTTCTGACATGCGACGGCAACTCGCTGTCCATCAAAGCCAAACCCCCAGCGCATGCGGCCCACGGCAGGACGTGGCACGCGAATGTCGTCGAGACCGCTCCGCTCGATATCGAGCAATGCCTGTACCGACAGAAGCTCTAAGCCCAACGCATCGACATCGGAGTCGTACAGCATGCTGACCGAGATAAGCGGGCGGCTATCCAATATGCCAAGTGTATCCGCCGCATCAAAGGTATTGACGGTCGGAAACACCTGGAAACCCCCAAACTCCAAACCGTGCGCTCGTTTTGTAGCAGGGTCGGCATACCCAGGCAACCCAAAACAAAGACCCTGCAGTGCCAAACGAAAAGCCAGCAGCAAATCCGACTCGTCTCCATCGACGCCCAAGTCATTAATAATTGCGTCCAAAGCTCGCCTAACTGCACGCTCGTCTCCGCGGCAAAGACCCTCTTGGAAATCGTCGATAGTCTCGGCACTCTCGGCAGCGCACTCGAACCATTCGATAATCACAAGACGCAGCGCATACCGGAGCTCGTTATTGGGAAGGCGCAGGGCGCGGGGCAGATTGCCGTCCGCCTGGCGATCAGTCGCATCTGTCGTCAGGAGTCCACTCAAATACAAATCGGTCCAAATACCTTCTGCTGTTCCGGCATCAGGCTTCACGGCGTCCAAGCACAGTGGCGCCTCAACACAGCCATACGGATTAAGCAAATCAAACATTGCCGCAAGCCATCTTAAATCCCAGGCGCCCACAGTCTCGTTCAGACAATCGGCATAGCAACATACATCAAAGCGCGTTGGCGGCAGGCAGCCCCGAGCCAAGAACTCAACCACACGAGCCGGGTTCGAACAATAGAACCCGCCAAACCGGTAGCCTTCGAACCATTCGCGCGCGCAAGCCAGTCTGTCGCTCTGGCCAGTGTAATCTAGCAGCGCCCTGTTTTCGGCATCCGAAAAACCAAAGCGGCGATCGCACCAGCTCGACAAGGGCGAAGCTAAACAATACGGGCAGTTGCTATGCGCAAATGCCGCCTGTGCGGGGCCGGGTCGCTCCCCCATCAAGCAAACCAGCCGCAAAGAATCGACCGAGGAGACAATGCCCTCAAAGAGCAGGCGGTCAAGCAACTCGACAAAGCACGAGCCATAGGCGCCCTTCGCCTGCATATGATTCGTAAACGCCGCGTCATACCCATCAACCAGCAGCACAACCTGTTCATCACATGCCATACGGAGGAGCTCGATTAACACGCCAAGAGCCGAATCGATTTCATCAGAACCGGCAACACCGCGCGCTACGCGCTCGATATGGCGCACGTCGCCGCGCGCTAAATCGGGAACTTCCAGCAGCGGCAACAGACGAGCGCACTCGCGAGCGACGGCATCGCGCATGGCGGCCTCGACATCGGCGCCTCGATAGGAGAAAGTAGAAAAATCCAAAGCAATGATCGGGTAGCGTGCATACTCATCACGATAGATGCCATCTTCTGCGTCCCATATTTGGCTACCGATGAAGAGATTGACGCTCGACGAGCCGGGCACAGGACGCTCCAGATAACATTTGAGCATGGAGAGATTCATACTCTTGCCAAAACCATGAGGCCGACAACAGAGCGCCACAGTCGATTCGCAATCTAAGATATCGGCAATAAACATGGTCTTATCAACTAAAACACAATGATCGGCGGCGTCGGCAAAATCATGAATATCAATCGGCAGAACGGCATTTCCGCCGGGATTGAGCAACTTTACGTCAAAGGTGTTATCAATATCATACATTGCCTGTTCAGACACCGTTTTATCTCCCCTTTTAGAATAACGATGCCATTTTAGCGACCATCTTGATAACAATTTTATTGTTCAACAAATGATTCGGGTAACGGTAGAAATGACTCCATAAGGGGGGCATAACAAAACGATTCGCAACAAATAGGGGTCCGGTGCTATCGCATCGGGCCCCTATTTGAATCGCTAAGGCAAAACGCTCGCTGAGAGCCTACTTTTGGGCGTCTTTCTCCGCAGCGTCTTTGTTTTGCTGATCAAGTTTATGCTTACCGCTCACAATAGACGTAGCGCCCAATGTGGCCAAGCTCGCGCTGGCAAGGCTCGCCATCAAAATCAAGTCACCCGTCTTGGGCATGCTGCCCTTAGAGGACTCAGTCGTCGTGGCTGAGGAAGTCGCAACCTTGGTCTTACCCTGGTTCTGGTCGGCGCCATCATCAACCAGGCCCTTGGACCCATTGTCGTCCGCGTGCTTGCCATCCTTATCAAGGCGGGGATCTTTCGATTCCGCACCGTCTGATTCCGTGCCCTTGTCGGAATCAGACCCCTTAGAACCCTCGTCCTTCGAATCGCCCTTAGCGTCCTCGGTCTTTTCCGTAGCGCCCTGGTCGGAGCCATCCTTCTCGGAAGACGAGCCGTTGTTGATGCCAGACATCAGCGAGGAGCCAAACATGGAGCCAAGCTGTTCGCTCGCAGAGGGTTTGTCATTCGTCGACGAGTCGCTCGAACCGGCAGTCGACCCACTGGCGGAAGAACCAGACCCTGCCGCAGCATCTGCGGAATTCGAAGGCGAGGCAGGCCCCGCGCTGCCGGCCGAACCGACATCGCCATTTCCATCGCTTGCTCCGGCATCGTTCGAAGGAGTATCGACGGTATCCTCGTCAGCACCATTGGTATCGGCACTAGACCCAGAGGGAGCAACGGGAGCGGCGGGCGCCTGGCTGGGCGCCGGAGTCACGGGCTCGGGCTCGGGCTCAGGCTCAGGCTCGACCGGCGGCGTCGCCGCGGCCTCGTCCTCGGTAATATAGACCAGGCAATCCTTAAGCTCGTTCTTGTAACGGTTCTTCCAGCCCTCGTGATATTGCGGCTGGCTCGAGTACTTACGGGCAACGTTATTGACCACGCTGCTGGAAAGCGCCGTCACAAATTCACGGTCGGTCATATCGTTTGTAAGATTTGCCCAGCGGAAAAAGTCCTGGCAGCCATAGGTGCCGCACATGTTGGTGATGCTCCACACCATACCCTTGACGCAATCGGCGCGGCCAGAGATATCAATACCAAGCGCGCTCTTGAGCCAGGCCTCGGTCACCGCGTAATAGGAGTTGTATGCATATGAATCTTGCAGCGCCGAGAACTCAGCCGGATCGGCGTTATAGGCGCCCTGGAAGGCCTCCTGTGCAATGCGGCCCAGCTCCGTCAGCTGACCGTTCGAATACATGGGGTTGCTTGCGTTGGAGATATCGCCCCCGCGGTCAATTGCAGACTTAAGCATGCCGTACTTGGCAGAATCGTAGTTGTAGACCTGCTTCATAAACGGAATGAGCGACCAACGACGGTCGAACTGGTAATAGCCCAGCGCGTTATAGCCGTCGCCGTACGAAAAGCCCTGGTTATAGTTGCCGTGGCTCTCATACTTGGTAAAGTACTTCATCTCGCTGGTCACATTGACAAACGAGACGCCTTGGACCGACCTCAGCACGCCCGAGAAAGACTGCTGGGTATAAAGACCCTTATCGATATCGGTGGCATCCGAGGCAACGCCCGGCGTGGGCTCATCCGCAGCAGCGGGCGCGGGCACGGCAACGGCGCCAAACGAAAGAGCCAGCGTCAATCCGGCAACAATCGCAGAATGCTTGGGCTGCATAAGATCCTCCTTGCATTGGTGTAGTTAAAGTGCAGTTTGCAAAGATAGATTTAAGTATCGCAGCAAGACCGATGTCGTACAACAACAACTCGACAAACGGTAACGCCCTCCGCGAAATCTTGAGGAATTGCGCTCGAGTTACAGCTTGATATCGAAGTTAATCTCGGGCACGGCCGCCAAGTCGGCCAACGTCACGCCGTCGACGTACTTTTCAATCACGTCGTCCAGACCGCGCCAGAACTTCACAGTAGAGCACAGATCGCTACGAGTGCAGTTGTTATCGATGCCATCGCACGCGACGGGCGCCGTGCTGCCCTCGACGGCGCGAAGTATATCGCCGGCTCGCACCTCGGCCGGGTCCACGGCCATCATGTAGCCGCCGCCCTTGCCGCGCACACTCTTGAGCAGGCCCGCCTTCATAAGCGGACGGACCAGCTGCTCCAAATACTTTTGCGAAATATGCTCACGGTCGGCAATCTCGCGCAGGGCGATTTTGCCCTCGGCGTCACCGAGCGCCGCGATATAAATCATCAAACGGAGGGCATAGCGGCCCTTAGAAGAAATGAGCATGCCTACCCTCCCGGTGCGCTTGAGAAAAAATCAGCAGAGTTTGCCCCAGATGCCAAGCGTGTGGGACAGACGATCCCGATTATTATGTCCCACATCTGAAAAGTCGAGTGGATTAGTCGGGTTTTCCCTTGACTAACGCCGAACCCATAGTAACTTTATTCCGAGAAGATTCCTAGGGTTTAGTACACCTATGAGTACACCATAAACAGAGAGGGACAGCATGAGCGCAAATCCGCTGCTTTCCATCGAAGGTCTGACCGCCTCCGTGGACGAGAAGACCATCCTCCACAACGTCAACCTCAACGTCGCCGCCGGCGAGACCCATGTGCTGATGGGGCCCAACGGCGCCGGCAAGTCCACCCTCGGCCACCTGGTCATGGGCGACCCCGTCTACACCGTGCAGAACGGGCGCATCGTCTTTGACGGCCAGGACATCACCGAGCTCACCACCGACAAGCGTTCGCGCGCCGGCCTGTTCCTGAGCTTCCAGGCTCCGGTCGAGATCCCGGGCGTGCCGCTGTCGAGCTTTTTGCGCGCCAGCATCGCTGGCCGCCCCGGCCTGGAGATGAAGGGCAAGGAATTCCGCCGTCGCGTCAAGGAGCTCGCGGCCGAGCTCAACATGGATACCGCTTACCTCAACCGCGAGCTGGGCGTAGGCTTCTCGGGCGGCGAGAAAAAGAAGGTCGAGATGCTCCAGCTTCTGCTGCTGCAGCCCAAACTCGCCATCCTGGACGAGACCGACTCCGGCCTGGACGTCGACGCCCTGTCCACCGTCAGCCACGGCATGGACGCCTACCGCAAGAGCTGCAACGGTTCCATGCTTATCATCACGCACAACACGCGCATCCTGGAGCACCTGGATGTCGACCGCGTCCACGTTATGGTCAAGGGCCACATCGTGCGCGAGGACGACGCCTCGCTGATCCCTTGGATCGACAAGAACGGCTTTGAGGCCTTCGAGCGCGAGGCCGCCGAGCAGCGCGCCCAGGCCGAGGCCGTCGCTGCCGAGCAGCAGGCGTAAAGGGGCGACGCAATGACCAAGAACCGCACCGAGGTCGCGGACATCGACCGCAGCCTCTACGACTTCACCTATGGCGAGGAGGGATTCGAGCGCCTCGACGCCGGCATCACGCCCAACATCGTGCGCGAGATCAGCGCCAAGAAGGACGAGCCGCAGTGGATGCTCGACCTGCGCCTCAAGTCCCTCGAGATTTTCAACCGATTTCCCGACCCGACATGGGGCCCCTCCATCGAGGGCCTGGACATGGACAACATCGTCACCTACGTCAAACCCAACACCGACCAAAAGCACGACTGGGAGTCGGTGCCCGACGACATCAAGAACACCTTTGAGCGCCTGGGCATCCCCGAGGCCGAGCGCAGCTACCTGGCGGGCGTCGGCGCGCAGTACGACTCCGAGCTCGTCTACCACAACATGCAGGACACCGCGTCCAAGATGGGCATCGTCTACTCCGGCATCGAGGAGGCTCTGCACGACCCGCAGTGGGAACCGCTCATCCACGAGAAGTTTATGACGCTCATCCCGCCCACCGACCACAAGTTTGCGGCCCTGCACGGCGCCGTGTGGTCGGGCGGCTCGTTTGTCTACGTGCCCCAGGGCACCAAGCTCGATTTTCCGCTGCAGAGCTACTTCCGCCTCAACGCCAAGGGCGCCGGCCAGTTTGAGCACACGCTCATCATCGTCGAGGACGACGCCGACCTGCACTTTATCGAGGGCTGCTCGGCGCCCAAGTACAACGTGGCCAACCTCCACGCCGGCGCTGTCGAGCTCTTTGTGGGCAAGCGCGCGCACCTGCGCTACTCGACCATCGAGAACTGGTCCAAGAACATGTATAACCTCAACACCAAGCGTGCGCGCGTGGACGAGGACGGCGACATCGAGTGGATCAGCGGCTCCTTCGGCAGCCATGTGGGCTACCTCTACCCCATGAGCGTGCTCAACGGCCGCCGCGCCCGCTCGAGCTTTACCGGCATCACCTTTGCCGGCGCCGGCCAGAACCTCGATACCGGCTGCAAAGTCGTACTCAACGCGCCCGAGACCTCGGCGACCGTCGAGACCAAGGGCATCTCCAAGAGCGGTGGCATCCAGACCTTCCGCAGCTCCATCGTGGCCACGCCCAAGGCCGAGGGCTCCAAGGCAACCGTGAGCTGTCAGTCGCTCATGCTCGACGACCAGAGCCGCTCCGATACCATCCCCGCCATGGACATCCGCGCCAAGAATGTCGACATCGGCCACGAGGCCACCATCGGCCGCATCGGCGACGACAAGGTGTTCTATCTGATGAGCCGCGGCATCTCGGAGGAAGAGGCCCGCACCATGATCGTCAACGGCTTTGCCAACCCGGTCTCCAAGGAGCTGCCGCTTGAGTACGCCGTCGAGATGAACAACCTGATCAAGCTCGAGATGGAAGGAGCGATCGGATAATGAAACAGACCATCAACACGCCGAACGCATTTACGTCATCCGAGCTTCTGCAGTGCGACGTATCGGGAGCGACGAGCCCGACGACGCGTACTAAAGGTACGCGAGGAGGGTCGGAGCCCCGAGACGGCGTGCTGCAGGAGATCGGGGGCGTCAACGCGATGCCGGCTGCCACTTGGGGCTGGCTCAAGATGAACCAGACTAAGCTCGAGCTTTCGGACGAACTTGCTGCCGCTCCTGCCGAGGCCGTTGAGGTCGAGGGGCTGGACGAGCAGATCCATGGTGCGGCCGACGCCTTCGACGCCGCCATGGACGCCATGGCCGAGCGCTTCCCCGAGCGCCGCGCCTCTGCCCCCGGCGACGCCGCCGACCGCGCCCGCATCACACCCGAGACCGAGCTCGACGTGCCCGCCACTTCCGTCTACCAGGCCGGCGCCATCAAACTCGAGGAGGAGCTCTCCCCTGCCGAGGCCTTCGAGACCGGCATGGGCGAGGCCGCCTATACCTATCTGGCCGACCACGCCACCAAGCGCATCGTCATCGACGTGCCCGCCTACGGCCGTGCCACGGTCACCGTGCGCGTGAGCGGCGTCGATGCCGCGGCTGCGATTGCCGCCATCGATGTCGTTGTCCGTCCGCAGGCAACGCTCGACCTGCAGATCGCCCTGGACTCCCCCGTTGCCGGCGAAGGCGTCGTGGGCTCCGTGCTGCGGGTGTGTGCTCACGAGTACGCCACCGTCAACGTTGCCTGTACGCAGACGCTCGACGACAGCTGGATCGCGCTCGACGACACCGGCCTGTTCCTGGACGAGGGCGCGCGCGTCAACGTGCAGCACACCGTACTGGGTGCCGGTGCCAGCGCCACCGGCCTTGCCGGCGACCTGCTGGGCGACACCGCCAAGGTGACGATCGATACCGATTACCTGGGCGCCCGCCAGCAGGTGCGCGACTTTAACTACGAGCTTCGTCACCGCGGCCGCAAGACCGAGTGCGAAATCGATGCCAACGGCGTGCTGACCGGCACGTCCAAGAAGGTCTACCGCGGCACCATCGATCTCGTGCACGGCTGCAAGGGTGCTGTCGGCACCGAGCGCGAGACGGTGCTCTTGGCCAACAAGGGCGTCGACAACAAGACCGTTCCCGTCATTCTCTGCGACGAGGACGACGTCGCCGGCAACCATGGCGCCACCATCGGCCACGTCCGCGACGAGCAGCTGTTCTACCTCGCCTGCCGCGGCCTTGACCAAAATGCCGCCGAGGACCTGTTCATCCGTGCCAAGCTGGAGGACGCCGCACTTTCCGCCGCCGACGAGCGCATCCGCGCCGCCGTCGTCCGCCTGGGCAATAACCTGATCGATAACTTTGAGGAGGAGCTCGCATGATCGACACCGAGCACGTTAAATGCGATACCTGTACTGCCCCCGAGCCCATGGAGTTCGACGCCAGCGATGAGGCCTCGCGCGGCTGGCCTACCGTCGACATCGAGACTAACCCCTACAAGGCGCAGTTCCCGCTGTTCCAACAACACCCCGAGATCGCCTTCCTCGATAGCGCCGCCACCGCGCAGCGCCCCGCCTGCGTGCTCGACGCCGAGCGTGACTTCTACCAGCGCATGAACGCCAATCCCCTGCGCGGCCTGTACTCGCTGTCCGTCGAGGCCACCGAGGCCATCGCGAAGGTGCGCCAGCAGATCGCCGACCTCATCGGCGCCTCCCAGGCTAATGAGATCGTCTTCACCCGCAACACGAGCGAGTCGCTCAACCTGGTCGCCAAGAGCTTTGCGCCCACGGTGCTCGAGCCCGGTGACGAGGTCGTCATCACCATCATGGAGCACCACTCCAACCTGATTCCGTGGCAGCAGGTCTGCCGCGAGACCGGCGCCAAGCTCGTCTACCTCTACCCCACCAAGACCGGTCAGCTCACGACCGAGGAAGTGCTTGCCAAGGTTGGCCCCAAGACCAAGATTCTGGCCGTGGGTCAGATCTCTAACGTGCTGGGCGTCGAGAACCCGGTCAAGAATCTCGGCAAGCTCGTGCACAAGTACGGCGGCTATCTGGTCGTCGACGGCGCGCAGTCGCTGCCGCACATGCCGGTCGATGTGGCCGATCTGGGAGCCGACTTCTTTGCCTTTAGCGCGCACAAGGCCATGGGCCCCATGGGCATCGGCGTGCTGTGGGGCAAGATGGATCTGCTCAACGCCACGCCGCCCATGCTTACCGGTGGCGAGATGATCGATTCGGTCACCGAGCAGGACGCCGTCTGGGCGCCCGTCCCCGAGAAGTTCGAGGCCGGCACGCAGGACGCCGCCGGCATCTTCGCCACGGGCGCGGCGCTTGATTACCTGGTCAATACGGTGGGCTACGAAAACATCCAGGCCCGCGAGCAGGCGCTTGTCCACTACCTGATGGGCGAGCTCATGCAGCTCGACTTTGTCCAGATCATCGGCTCCATCTATTGGGACAACCACCACGGGGTCGTGAGCTTTAACGTCAAGGGCATCCACCCTCACGACGTCGCGAGCATCATGGACATGGACGGCGTCTGCATCCGTGCCGGCCACCACTGCGCGCAGCCGCTGCTCACCTGGCTGGGCGTCGAGAACCTTGCCTGCTGCCGCGCCAGCGTGGCCTTCTACAACGACAAGGCCGATATCGATAAGTTCATCGCCGGCCTGTATCACGTTTGGAGCACGTTCAATGGGTAATCTGTACACCTCCACCACGTTTATGGAGCACAACTCGCACCCCGATTACAAGTACGAGATGGATGCCCCCACGCACGAGCACGACGGCATCAACCCCAGCTGCGGCGATGAGCTCACCCTGCAGCTGCGTGTCGAGAACGATGTAATCGAGGAGGCCTCGTTTACCGGGCACGGCTGTGCCATCAGCCAGGCCAGCGCCGACATCATGGCCGATCTCATCACGGGCGAAACGGTCGAGGAGGCTCGTCGTCTGGCAGGGCTTTTCCTCACCATGATCCGTGGCGAGGAGCTCTCCGAGGAAGACTTGGAAGACCTAGACGAGGCTGCTCAGCTCCAGGACATCTCACACATGCCCGCCCGCGTCAAATGCGCCGAGCTCGCCTGGCGCACCCTCGACGGCATGCTCGAGGGTCAGGCTAACCAGTAACGGATGCCCCGAATCCAAGGTTTTTGATTGCCGAGCCGCCCGATACGGGCGGCTCGGCTTTTTCATAACGAGCGCACGCGCAGCCACGCTTCCGGCGCCCAATCTGTCATTTATCGCACGGCCAACTGCAAGCACAAGCGTTTTTCACAGTACCAAAGGCTTGCCACAGGGCCACGGGGCACGCCGAGCAAAGCGCCAGGCACCGTCCTACTAGGCTCCGGCTCGCCTCCTGCCTGCCGCAGACGGGTCCCATAGGGTGCGGCGTGCATTTTTGCGAGTTTTCAGCACGCAAAGCTATGTGCATACAAATCACGAGCATAAATTAGCGCCTTCGGGCGCGTATATATTGCGTTTTAGAACAGGCATTACGGTCTACGGGGACGCAAACGCGTGCTTCGGGGCGTATTGGCAGACAAATAATTGTCTCGGGGCCCGCAAGTTGCAAGGTTATAGTAGTTCCGACAGCACTACGATGCTGAAAACTCCGCTTTTTGCACGGCGTGGACGGGGGTAGGCACGGGCAAAACCGGACTGAGCTATTGTTTTATGCAAGACGGCAATCATTCTATGCATATTTAGAAGTGTAGCTAACGTCCAAGCATTTAGAATGATGGTCCCAGTGGGCAGACAGCCCTATCCCAGGCTGTCATCAGTCCGCACCGCCGTTCGAGCACGGGCGCGCACAATACGAGAAGCGGTACTTTTGCTTATCCCCGTATACCGCTCAATCTGGCGCACCGTAAAACCAGCATCGTGCAAGCCAAGAATAACGATATTGCGCTGCGCCGGCGGCGCCGCTTTAACCCCCTGGAGCGCAACCCCGCATCCCTTCGCCAACTCGTCGGCAAAGGCGCGCCGCTCCAACTCCATCTCTACCAAACCGCGCATCGCCGGATCGCCGCCGTCGGGCGTCGAAAGCGAATAGGCAATAAAGGCTTTGGCAGAACCAAAAAGCTCAAGCACGCAAGAAGGATCGGAAAATCCCCTCGTAGCATCTGCCTCGTCACCGTCGTAAACGCGCAGATGCTCCGCAAAGCTGCTCCAGGGATACCGCTCAATTAGGTTGATGCCCGCATCCTGCGGATCGGCGTGAACGGAGCGAACAGCCTCCATCACCTGCCGGTCGGTATCGATCGAGCGGCGCTCAAAACGCTCCCGGAACAGGCAGCCCGAACGCCCGGTACGCTTATTGAACCGACGAGCATACGTCAACAGCAGGCGTTGCATGGCTGCACTCATGTTGTCCTCATAATCCAAAAGTACCAGATCAACATGGTCGCCCATGAGGCACCACGCCACAATCGTTACCTGGGCATCGCGGCAGCAGTCGCGCATCAGCTCCAAAAACTCCCACCGGTCCTCGTCGCTCTCAAAGATCAGCTGACTGCCCATACCGCGGGCACAGACATGGTAAAAACCGGTGATCGTTTTCCAAACACGCTGCATGGCGCTCCCTTCGCCGGGACCTGCTTACCATCCAATACATCACGATTGAAACGTGCCATCAAAACATTCACGCAAAATGGCACCCGCCGACGGTAAAAGGCGGCAAACCGACGGCGAATGGCATCATAACCACAGGCTAGACACCGCAACATAGGCAAGAACTAACTAAATACTTGACCAGAACTGACCCCCTAAAACGTATCGCATAACCGCAAACAACCTTGTTAAATCGTTTCAATTGAAAGTTCCGCGCTTCTCGTTACGAAAACTGCGCCGTTCGCCGAATATTCCGTGCATTTCGCGGTATTATAGGGGCTGCATGTCATGTCCCTTTCGAAGGGTCGCCCGGCAATCACCAGCCACGACCTCCAGACGGGACGCCAACACGATAGAGAGGAGAGGCATGCAGTACTCACAGGAAGTGGAGAACATGTGCCCCGTTGCCAAGGGTGCATACCACGGCCCCGCACCCATCCCCGAGGAGGGCAAGTGGGTCCAGGCTAAGGAGATTTCCGACATCTCCGGTCTTACGCACGGTGTGGGTTGGTGCGCACCTCAGCAGGGCGCCTGCAAGCTCACGCTGAACGTCAAGGACGGCATCATCGAGGAGGCCCTCGTTGAGACCATCGGCTGCTCGGGCATGACCCACTCTGCTGCCATGGCTTCCGAGATCCTTCCCGGCAAGACCATCCTCGAGGCCCTCAACACCGACCTCGTCTGCGACGCCATCAACGTTGCTATGCGCGAGATCTTCCTGCAGATCGTTTACGGCCGCAGCCAGACCGCGTTCTCCGAGGGCGGCCTGCCCGTGGGCGCCTCCCTCGACGACCTCGGCAAGGGCCTTCGCTCTCAGGTCGGCACCATGTTCGGCACCAAGGCCAAGGGCGCTCGTTACCTCGAGCTCGCTCAGGGCTACGTCACCCGCATGGCTCTCAACGACAAGAACGAGATCATCGCGTTCGAGTTCCTGAACCTCGGCAAGTTCACCGACGCCGTCAAGGCCGGCAAGACCCCCGAGGAGGCCATCGCTGGCGCCATGGGCCACTATGGTCAGTGGGAGAACGCCGCCAAGTACATCGACCCGCGCACCGACGAGGAGACTCACTCCGTCGCCAGCGTGTTCCCGGTTCACGAGTAGAAAGGGAGGGAAATAACTATGACTGTTACGTTCGAAGGTTACGAGCGCCGCGCTGACAAGATCAACAAGTGCCTCGCCGACAACGGCATCGCCTCCCTCGAGGAAGCTCTGCAGATCTGCACCGACAAGGGCTTCAACCCGCGTGAGATCGTCAACAACACCCAGTCCATCGCCTTCCAGAACGCCGAGTGGGCCTACACCCTCGGCTGCGCTCTCGCTGTCAAGCGTGGCGCCAAGAACGCTTCTGAGGCTGCCGCCATCATCGGCGAGGGCATCCAGGCCTTCACCGTTCCCGGCTCCGTCGCCGAGGACCGCAAGGTCGGTCTGGGCCACGGCAACCTGGGCGCTATGCTGCTCTCCGACGACACCGAGTGCTTCGCCTTCCTGGCCGGCCACGAGTCCTTCGCTGCCGCTGAGGGCGCTATCGGCCTGGCTCTGAACGCCAACAAGGCTCGTAAGAAGCCGCTGCGCGTTATCCTCAACGGTCTGGGCAAGGACGCCGCCCAGATCATCGCCCGCATCAACGGCTTCACCTACGTGAAGACCCAGTTCGACTACTACACGGGCGAGCTCAAGGTCGTCGAGACCATCCCCTACTCCGATGGTCCCCGTGCTGCCGTTAACTGCTACGGCTCCGACGACGTCCGTGAGGGCGTTGCCATCATGTGGCACGAGAACGTCGACATCTCGATCACCGGTAACTCCACCAACCCCACGCGCTTCCAGCACCCCGTCGCTGGCACCTACAAGAAGGAGCGCATCGAGGCTGGCAAGAAGTACTTCTCCGTCGCCTCTGGTGGCGGCACTGGCCGTACCCTGCACCCGGACAACATGGGCGCCGGCCCTGCCTCTTACGGCATGACCGACACCATGGGCCGTATGCACTCCGACGCCCAGTTCGCCGGTTCTTCCTCCGTGCCTGCGCACGTCGACATGATGGGTCTCATCGGCATGGGCAACAACCCCATGGTCGGTGCCACCGTCGCCTGCGCTGTCGCCGTCGAGGAGGCCCTCAAGGCCTAATCGCGCCCGCGCGATGCTCATATAGTTGAGCTTTGGAGCCGCTATCCACCCGGGTAGCGGCTCTTTTTGTTTGCACTGCCGCAGGGTTGTTAATGCCGATATATCAGTTGGGACGAAATACGAGATGTGATGAGATGGAGCGTCAGAGCGTCCATAACGCCCATCTGCCATATTTGCCCTTTACCGATTTACCGAGTCTTTTCGGCCTCATTGCCGATCACCCGTGCGACAATGCGCCGGACGAGAAAGGAATCCGATGGAATCGACTGATGTACTGGTAATTGGATCTGGCATTGCGGGCCTTTGTGCCGCCATAGAAGCGGCACGCGCGGGCGCGACCGTTGCCGTCGCAAGCGCCGGCAAGACCATGAGCGGATCGAGCTTTTTCCCGGGCACCTGGGGCCTTGGCCTTATTGGCCCCATCGACGAAGACGACGAACAGGACCTCATCGACACCATCCAAGCCGTCGGCGGCGGCGTCGCCGACCCTACGCTCGTCCAGACGTTCGTCCACGGTATTCCCCAGGCCATCCAATGGCTCGAACAGGATCTAGGTGTTGAGCTCCAACGCCCGCAAAGCGCCGAGAGCGCCCAGCAAAAGCAATTTATCCCCTGCTTTGACCATAAGACACGCAATTGGCGCGGCCTCACCCGCAAGCCCCTTGAGGACGCGTGTACGGCCCAGATCAAGTCTCTCGGCATTCGCCTGTTCCCCCGCCACGAGCTAATCGATCTTGTTGAGGACACGACCGGAAAGATTATCGGCGCCGTACTCTACGACCGCACAAACAAGCATCTCGTACCTATGGCAGCCAAGGCCACCATCATCGCTGCGGGCGGCACGGGTGGCCTGTTCGAGCGAAGCCTCACTTCCGCCGACGTGCTCAGCTCCTCGCAGGCCATCGCGCTGGCACACGGCGCAACGCTCACTAATATAGAGTTCATGCAGATGATGCCGGGCTTCATCGAGCCCAAGCGCAACCTTGTCTTTAACGAGAAGACCTGGCGCTACGTACATGTAGACCAGCCGGTCGATATCGCCGACGACAAGCTGGACGATCTACTTGAGCAACGCTCCGAATATGGTCCCTTCACCTCGCGCTTGGCCTCCCGCGCCATCGATCTTGCCATCGATCAAGCGGGTGCTGAAGGTCTGGCGCTCCACTACGACTTCCCCCGCGAGGACGTCCCCGAGTTTGTGCAGACCTTTGCCACCTGGCTACAAGACGAGCACGGCATCGCGCCGACCGACGAGATGCGTGTGGCGATGTATGCCCACGCCGCCAATGGCGGCATCAAAATCGACAAGACCGCATACACGGGCGTTGAGGGCCTCTATGCCTGCGGCGAGGCGACAGGCGGCATGCACGGGGCCGATCGCATTGGTGGCCTGTCAAGCGCCAACGGCATCGTGTTTGGGCGCATCGCGGGCGCCTCGGCAGCCCAAGCAGCACAGAATGCACCTGAGGTGGCCCCAAAGGCGGATGTCGCCCTCCCCCAGCATGGCATTGCCACAACAGACGCCGAGCGCCTGACCCGCGGCCTTAAGCACACGATGAGTACCTATTGCATGATCAACCGCACCGAAGCAGGCCTCTCCAAGGCGCTGCGAGAGCTTGAAAGCCTGCAAGACGAGGCCACCATGCTGAGCAAGCCATATGTCAATGACAGCGAAATCGCGGCTTACGCCCGCCTGCACTCGCAGATTCAGCTGGCAGTTGAGATGGCCAAAGCCATGCGCAAGCGAACCGAAAGCCTCGGATCGCACTATCGAGCGGACTAAACTGGACACCCGTCTAAAGCAGAACACAACTAATCGATATCTATGGGCCCCGTGAGCTCGAGGTGGCACGGGGTCCATTCGTGTCCGCACGGCAGCGTATCCTTATTCTGAATACAGAGCAGGCAAAGCCCGCACAGACAATAGACCAGCGGGGAGGAGATATGGACAGTCGTGATATCGAGAAGTGGCGTGTCAAACTTGATAGCTCCGCCAATGTGGAAGACGGCGTTGAGTATTGGCTCGCACGCGATTTAATGGAACCCATGGGATACACTCGATGGGAGAACTTCGCCGAAGTTGTTTAGAGGGCAAAAGTCTCGTGCGAAACAAACAAAACTCCAGTTGATTCCCATTTTCGTGATACCACGAAAATGGTAACAGCCGGTGTCGCCGCTCGCGCGGTTAAAGACTACAAACTTACTCGCTATGCATGCTATTTAATCGCACAGAACGGAGATTCAAACAAGCCAGAGATCGCGCTCGCCCAGGCATACTTTGCCGTGCAGACGCGCCGCCAAGAGCTCATAGAACAGCGCTTCGCAGAGATTCAGCGCTTGCAGGCGCGCCACTCGCTATCCGATTCAGAGAAACAGCTCTCGAGTATTGCGTTCAAACGCGGCGTGGACTCCAAAGGATTCGCGATCATCAAGTCGAAGGGCGATGAAGCGTTATTCGGCGGCAGAAGCACGGCGGAAATGAAGCAGCAGCTCGGCGTACCCAAGAGCGCGGCATTGGCGGACAGATTAGCCGATGTCCTCATCAAAGCAAAGGACCTTACGAACTCGATGACGCCCTTCAACGCCGAGGAACACGACCTGTACGGTCTGGACCAGATCAAGCAAGAGCACGTCGAGAACAACACAAGCGTACGTGGCAGCCTCATCGACCGTGGAATTGTCCCCGAGAATCTACCGCCTGCCGAGGATACAAAGAAGCTCGAACGTCGCGTGAAAGCAGACGAGAAAAAACTCAAGGAGGCACAGACGGATTCACCGACCCCCAGGGCAGGCTCGACTTGTAAAGCGTCTGTGCCCTTTCGGGTTCGATCCCATGCGAGGTCAACAAAAAAGACGGCCAACTTTCGCTGACCGTCTTAACATGCTTTGGTGGGCCGTCAGGGGGTCAGCCTGCTGCGCAGGCGGCCGCTGCGGCGCTTCGCGCCTTGCGCGCTGCGCTGGCAAACGCTTACGCGTTTCCTCAGCTCCGCGCCCTTTCGGGTTCGACCCCATGCGAGGTCAACAAAAAAGACGGCCAACTTTCGCTGACCGTCTTAACATGCTTTGGTGGGCCGTCAGGGGGTCGAACCCTGGACCTTGGGATTAAGAGTCCCCTGCTCTACCAACTGAGCTAACGACCCAAAGCTAAAGTCCGTAGTAGCGGACTTTAGAGGAGATATCGTGTGGTGGGCCGTCAGGGGGTCGAACCCTGGACCTTGGGATTAAGAGTCCCCTGCTCTACCAACTGAGCTAACGACCCGATATCAACACGAAGCAAGAACTGGGGTGGGTAAAGGGACTCGAACCCTCGACCTACGGGACCACAACCCGTCGCTCTAGCCAACTGAGCTACACCCACCGTGTCCTGTGCGCTTCGCGCTCGACTATTATTGCAAGGAACGCCACGCGACGCAAGCCCCAATTTTCAAGAATTTTGAAAAGAGTTTTTCGGATCCATTTCGAACAAATCCCACCGGTTCCATAGGAGTAAACTTGCCCCACCCCGATGTTCGAAAGGACAAGCATGAAAGAACTCTCCAATCGCACGGCAACGTTTACCGATTCGGTCATCCGCCGCATGACGCGCATCTCCGATATGTACGGCGCCGTCAACCTCTCGCAGGGCTTCCCCGACTTTGATCCCCCAGCGCAGCTGTTCAAGAGCCTGAACACCATCGCCACCGATCCCAAACCGCTCTACCACCAGTACTCCATCACCTGGGGCTCCCAGGCCATGCGCGAGGCGCTTGCCGCCAAACAGGAGCACTTTATGGGCATGCCGATCGACCCCAACCAGAACATCGTGGTCACTTGCGGCTCCACCGAGGCCATGATGGCTGCCATGATGACGGCCACCAACCCCGGCGACAAGGTCGTCATCTTCTCGCCGTTCTACGAGAACTACGGCGCCGACACAATCCTTTCGGGTGCCGAGCCCATCTACGTGCCGCTCAACCCGCCCACATTCGACTTTGACCGCGAGACACTCGAGGCGGCCTTCCGCGACAACGACCCCAAGGCTATCGTCCTGTGCAACCCTTCCAATCCCTGCGGCAAGGTCTTTACGCGCGATGAGCTCACCTTTATCGCCGACCTCTGCAAAAAGTACGACGCCTACTGCATCACCGACGAGGTGTACGAGCACATCGTCTACGCGCCCCACGAGCACGTCTATATGGCCACGCTGCCCGGCATGTTCGAGCGCACCATCAGCTGCAGTTCGCTATCCAAGACGTACTCCATCACCGGCTGGCGTCTGGGTTACACCATCGCCCCGGCCCAGATTAGCGAGCGCATCAAGAAGGTCCACGACTTCCTCACCGTGGGTGCCGCCGCTCCCCTGCAGGAAGCCGTCGTCACCGCCCTCAACTTCGACGACAGCTATTACCAGGAGGTCCTCGATCTCTACACAGCCAAGCGCGATCTTTTCTGTCAGGGGCTCGATAGCATCGGTCTTGAGCATAACGTGCCGCAGGGCGCCTACTACGTCATGATGGACATCTCTGAGTTTGGCTATGACAGCGACCTCGACTTCTGCGAGGACCTCGCGTCTAAGGTGGGCGTGGGCGCCGTGCCCGGATCGAGCTTCTTCCGGGAGCCCGTCAACCATCTGATTCGCCTCCACTTTGCCAAGCGAGACGAGACGCTTAACGCGGCACTGGAGAACCTCAAGTCGCTACGCGATAAAATCAAGCCGCGCGGGTAAGGACGGCCCGGCAACTAAAGCACCCAAAGAAGCCCCGCACCGCACGCGCGTTGCGGGGCTTCTTTTTATAGCGCTTTCTTAATTTGTTTAAAGCGCTATACTTTAGTCACGGAGCAACTCGTCCCAGGGGGAGGAATACTATGGCAGAGCAGCAGCTTATCGGAGCGCTCGAGGCCGGCGGCACCAAGATGGTCTGTGCCACGGGCTATGCAGACGGTACGGTTCTGGAGCGTGAGCAGATCGCAACCACGACCCCGCAGGAGACCGTTGAGGCCGTCAACGCATGGTTTGCAAACAAGGGCATCGCCGCGCTGGGCATCGGCGCCTTTGGCCCCACCGCAGTCAACCCTGCCTCGCCCCAATACGGCAAGATCTTGGAGACGCCCAAGACGGCATGGCGCTACTTTGACCTGCTGGGCACCATCCAAAACGAGCTCAATATTCCCTGTGGCTACGACACCGACGTCAACGTCGCCTGCCTGGGCGAGGTCACCTTTGGTTGCGCCCAGGGCCTCACCGACGTGGTGTATCTGACCATCGGCACCGGTGTGGGCGCCGGCGTGCTCTCGGGCGGCCAGCTCGTTCATGGCATGATGCATCCCGAGGCAGGGCACATCCTGGTCACACGCGATCCGCGCGACACCATCGGCGAGCACAGCGGCTGTCCTTTCCACGACAACTGCCTCGAGGGCCTCATCGCAGGCCCCGGCATTAAAAAGCGCTGGGATGGCAAAAGCGCCGGAGACATGGCCGATGACCCGGAGGCCATGGACCTGCTCGCAGGCTACCTGGCACAGGCGCTCATGACCTACACGCTGTGCTATGCGCCGCAAAAGATCATCATCAGCGGCGGCGTGGCCGACCACACCCCCATCGTGCCTCTCGCCCGCAAAAAGTGCGCCGAGATGCTCAACGGCTATATCGTCACGCCCGAGGTCAACGACATCGATACCTACATTGTCAACAACAGCCTCGAGGGTAAGCAGGGCATCATGGGCTGTCTGGCCCTTGGCGCACAGGCGCTCCAGTAAAGGGTGCACCAACGACACACGGTATTGCCGGGCTCGTATAACGCGCAGACAACGCTATCGCGCCCTGCAGGGCCCCCAAACGCACAAGGCCGTCTAGGACCAAGCAAAACATCCTAGGCGGCCTTTTTGGTGCATACAAGCGATCGGAGGAGATATCGGAGCACGACGCCGGTAGCCGCTCCGCAGCAGTCAATCATCACGTCGGTGATCATGCCGGCGCGCCCCGGCACAAATAACTGAATCGTCTCGTCGATTGAGGGGACCAGCAACAGAAAAACCACCGTGGGAAGCAGTCTGTCAAAAGTGCGTCGACCCTCGATATCAAAGGCATGTGTCACCAAAACACCGAGCACCATATACTCGGTAAAGTGTGCGCACTTGCGGACGACAAAGTTGGTTACCCATTCATACGGCAGGCTCAAGCTATGCAAAAACCCGCGGACGTCCTCCATGATCGCCAAGCTCAGTGAGCCGGACCCCGTGCCGGGAACCAGTGAATTGCCCCAGATCAGCAACACCATGGCGCAGGCCGCAACCGCCCACTTACGATCGATCTTAATCATGCAGAACTAGGCCTCGGCACGAAGCGGCGTAAAACTGGCGGTACCGCCCTCGATAACACTCAAATAGGCACGGCCCGTACGCTTGGCGGTAGAGGACTGCAGGCGCTCGATCTCTTCCTCGAGGATCTGATTGACGCGCTCGTGGCGACGGTTTTCCATAACGCCGGCGGCGATAGCCTCGGCGCGCTCGATACTCTCGCGCGAGATACGCGCGGTATCCTCGGGAAACACGGAGCTGTGGCGGCCGACATAGACGGGAGCAACCGAGACAGGTGAGGCTGCAGGCGTGGGCATCGGCGCGGGGGCGGGCTCGGCGACCTCGGCCATGATCGCCATAGCGGCGGCCCACATGTTCTCGTGGCCCGAATAATCGGCCATGGGGATATCTTCCTCGAGGGAGGCATCGGGGAGACTGTCGGTATCCACGCGATTCTGGGCATCGATAGAGGCAGTGATGGCGGCGGGCTCGTCCAAATCGGCGAGATCCACACCCTTGCCATCGGAAATGATGGGCATGCTGGCGAGCTTGGCGTTGTACGGCACCGCCTCCGCGGCCTGCATTTGGGCCGAAGCGCCCCAAAGCGAGCTTTCGGCAGCACGACGAGCGGCGATGGTCTCCTCGTCGACAACCAGGGGCTCATCGGCAAAGGGGTCGGCGACAGGAGCCGGCTGAGCCGCGCCCTGCTGGCCGGTCGAAGCGGCCGCCGCGGCAGAGTCGTACGCAGCCGAAGAAGCACCGTTATAGGCGGCATTGTTGGCAGCGTTGGCCACAAGCGCCACGAAAGCTGCAGTGCTGCCCGCAGGGGCGGCATGAGAGCCCGAGACGGCACGTGCGGCAGCAGCGATGTCGTCGCGGTTATAGGAGCCAGTCTTTTCACCGTTTGTGAGCTCGTCAATTGCGACCTGGTAGACATCGCGCGAGCGAGCGGGATCGCAGCTAACCGGCGAATCGTCGTCGAGCATGCTATCGATCATAGCCCAGGCATCGGCCTCGTCCATGGCGTTGGCGGCACGGGCGATGGTCGGAACGCCATCATCGGCATGACGGCGCTGAAACGCGCCGGTCAGACCGGAAAGAAGCGAAGAGGATTGACCCTGCTCGTCCAAAGTGACAGGCGCAGCAGCCCGGGGAGCGGCCTCCTCCTGCTGAGCGGGAATCGAGGCGGTCTTGAACTCGTTGTAGGTCCGACTAAACTGAGCGGCGCCGCCCACGGCATCGGGCTCAAACAGGCGGCCATCGTGCTCCGCACGATACTCAGAGATACCCAGCGAGGCGGCATAGATACCCACGCCGGCCACTGCGCCCACGGCAAAGGGAACAGCACCCGCGACAACCGTCTCGTTGATTGACGAAAACGGCAGTGTAGCGGCATACACGACCACGGGTGCGGCAAGGCCGATCCCGCAGGAAAGTCCGGCAAGGACTGCTCGTTGTGTTGCATCAGAAGAAGCCATGAGCTCTCCCCATCTTCCAGCACCCAAATCGCGTCATTCAGTTGGCTGCGCGAGAGAAGATGAAGCGGGGCTATGCCCCAAAGCAACGGTATATGGTTCGTTTCATCTGCGTTTTCCGTCGCGAAGCTTAACTGCTATTATGCGAAACCCCCTTGGGGATTGCAAGCGACGAAGCGGAATTGAAACGGGAAAATCGCTGCTTGCCGGTCGTGAGGTCAATAATCGTTGGCGAGCGGCTATACGAAAAGGGCCAGGATCTAAACCCCGGCCCTTCTGGCATGTCTATGGTTGCTGTCGCGTGCAGCGGACGGACTAGAACGTCTGCTCGTAGTCGCTGTGCTTTTTTGCCGAACGCACCAAAAATTCCTGGTTGGTATTAGTGCCCTTAAGGCCCTTGATAAACGACGCTGCCGCGCGCTCGGTATTGTTCATGCCGGCGAGGATGCGGCGCAGGCCAAAGACAAACGGACGCATTTGCTCGTCGACCAGCAGGTCCTCGTTGCGCGTGCCCGAGGCAACGGGGTCGATGGCCGGGAAGATGCGGCGGTCGGCCAGATCGCGATCGAGCTTGAGCTCCATGTTGCCGGTGCCCTTGAACTCCTCAAAGATGACCTCGTCCATCTTGGAGCCGGTATCGATAAGGGCGGAAGCAAGGATGGTGAGTGAGCCGCCGTTTTCGATATTGCGGGCAGCACCCAGGAAGCGCTTGGGCGGATACAGGGCCGCCGAATCGACGCCGCCCGAAAGGATGCGGCCCGAGGCGGGCGCCGCCAGGTTGTACGCACGGGCAAGACGCGTGATGGAGTCGAGAACCACCACGACGTCGCCGCCCAGCTCCACGATGCGCTTGGCGCGTTCGATGACGAGCTCGGCCACGCGGGTATGGTTGTCGGCGGGCATATCGAAGGTGGAGGCCACGACCTCGCCCTCAATGGAGCGCTGCATATCGGTAACCTCTTCGGGGCGCTCGTCGACGAGCAGGCAGATGAGGTGCACTTCGGGGTTATTGATCGAGATGGATTGGCAGATTTTTTTGAGAATCGTAGTCTTACCGGCCTTGGGCGGTGACACGATCAGGCCACGCTGGCCCTTGCCGATCGGCGACACGATATCGATGGCGCGACCGGTAATGGAATCCTTGCCATGCTCCATGCGCAGCGGCTCATTGGGGTAGACCGGCGTGAGATCGCCGAACTTGGGGCGATTGCGAATCTGCTCAGGATCAAGACCGTTGACGGTCGTGATTTTGGCGAGACCGGCACGCTTGTCGCCGCCGCGCGAGGGACGAAGAGAACCCTCAATCACGTCGCCCGTGCGCAGACGCGCGGAGCGGATGAGGTAGGCGGGCACGAAGGCGTCGTCATTGGACTTCATGTAGCCGTGGGCATGGATGATGCCGGAGCTGTCCGGGCGAATCTGCAGGATGCCCTTAATATCGCGGAAGCCCTCGGCCTTCGCGGCTGTGGTGTAGATCTCTTCGACGAGCTCGGCCTTCTTCTTGCCGGTCGTCTCAATCTCGAACTCCTTGGCCTTCTCGCGCAGCTCGGCGACCTTCATGGCCGCGAGCTCCTCGCGCGAAAGCGTTGGCTCGGTCGGAGCTGCGCTGCGCTCCTTGTTGCGCTGTTTGCGATCGCGCTGACGGCTGCGGCGGTCGTTGTTACGATCATCCTTGCGCTCGCTGCGCTCATCGTTACGCTTGTGCTGACGACGGTTGGGGCGGGAACCCTCTTCGGCCTCAGCGCTCTCGACGACAGGCGTCGTGGGCGCATCGGCGGTCGCCGGGGTCTCGCCGTCCGACTTAGCGTCGGACTCGGGCTGTTGCTCAGCATCCCCCTGCTGTTCGGCAGACTTGGTCTTGGAAGATTTCTTGCGCGTGCGCTTGGGCTTCTCGCCTGCCGACCGATCGGCGCCCTCCGTCTCGGGAGTCGTGTCGACACTCGCCTCGGTAGACTCAGCTACCGCAGATTCGGCGCCGGACTTCGCCTCTGCCTTAGCTGGGCGTTTGGCTGCGGTGTGACGGCTGCGCCCGGGACGAACGTCGGCAGGCTCGGCAGCGGCAGAAACAGCGACCTCAGGAACATCAGCGCCCTCGGCCGAAACCACGACAGCCGCTGTAGGCTCGACGAACGCCGGGGCATCTTGGACAGAAGCCGCGGCAGCGGCCGCCTTCTCCGCCTCGACAAATGCCTTGGGCTTGCGGCCGCGGCGATGCGGGCGCAAAGCAGGATCGACGACAAATGCACCGCCGGCCTCGGCAGGCACGACAGACTCAGCAGAGGAAGCGTCCTCCTCCGCCGCAGAGCGAACCGGGGTCTCGGCGGCATCGGACGAAGCCTGCTCGGCAGCCTGCTGGACCTTGGCCGCCGTGCGACGGCGCGTGCGCGGAGCCGGCTTTTCTGCTGCCTGCTCGGGAGCCGGAGCCGAAGGCGCCTCGGGGGCGGACGGAGCCGCGAGTTCGGTCAGAGCCGCGGCATCGCGCTCTGCGGCACGACGGCGAGCACGAACAACCTGGGCTTCGCTGATCTGCGCAAGCGCGCGGGCCTGCGCAACCTCATCTGAAAGCGGCGCCGACACCTCGGCGGAAACCGGACGCTTGGCACGCGTCGTGCGCGTGGTGCGGCGTTTGGGCTTTGCAGCCTCATCGCCATCCGCAGCGGGCTTGGCCACACGACGCGTGCGCTTGGGCTTCACGGGCGCAGCCTCCTCCCCGGTAACAGGTGCGACGGGAACAGGGTTCTCACTCGAAGCCGAGGCAGCGTTCTGGTGTGTCTCGGGGACCGACGCCTGCGACGGTGCGGGTTTCGCGATCTGGTCCGACGAAACCGGTGCAGCAGGAGTGGTTTGTGCCGTGCTTATTTCATTTTCTTGCTGTTGATCAGACACAGTGTTTGCTCAACTTTCTTTTAAAGCCCTGTGATCACATGCTCCCTGCATAAACCTTCAGGGCGGCTAAACAGTCTAGCTCCGTTCAAAACACAACGGACATCATTGATCTGTATCGAGATGATTGCGTCAAATACGCAGCGTTAGTGTAACACAACCGCCACCACCTGCAACTTAGTCATTGGACGTTCTTATACAACTGGTCAAAAGGGACACTCTCCCTCAAAAGCGCTTCCTCTGTCGCACCAGAGGAGTGAAGCCGTGGCATCCGAAATAGCCGCGCCACGAAACGCGCCTATCTACTACGTTTGACCCGCGACCCCTGACCATCCCCTCGATCTTCCTAAAATCGCAAGCCCGCTACCTGCGGTTTTGATATCGTACTTTTCGGCATGGTTCGGGGTATGCGACTAAACGTAGTAGATAAGCCCGATTCGTGGCGGACGGTTTCGCACCGCTCTCCCACCGGACAAAAATGATCCGTTTTCCTCCGTCCCCAAGGGGTCGTTTTCAAAACGATCGCGGATTACGGTGCAAGAACGGCGTAAGCCAACCATACCCTGCATTTTTAATATTCGGCAAGCCGTCTACCTGCGATTTTATTTTCGCTGCTGTTGCTATGGTCGCCAGGCAGCGATTCAGCCCCGTAAACCGGTATAGTTGCGTTTTTGTAGCATTTTTCAACACGCCAAAAAGCCCCTCCAAACGCAAAAAGCCCGACCTCCGCATGGAGATCGGGCTTATAGGGCTCAGCAAAGCCAAACCTACACGGTCAAACGACCCGTAGATTACATCTGCTCGGGCGCAGAAACGCCAACCAGAGTGAGCACCAGGGCGAGCGTCACGCGGACGGCGTCGCAAGCGGCCAGACGGGCGCGCGAGAGCTCGGGGTCGACGGGACGGCCCTCGCTCGGAAGCACCTGGCAGGCAGCGTAGAAGCTGTGGAAGTCGCCGGCGAGCTCCTCGGCAAAGTGCGTCAGGCGGAACGGGGCACGGTCGCGAGCACAGCTGGCAATGAGGTCGGTGAGCTCGTTGAGCTTACGCGAAAGGGCAAGCTCGGTGGGGTCGGTCAGCAGCGAGTAGTCGACGTTCTCGCCGATGGCCTTGGCGGCGACGGCCTTCATGCCCATCTCGTCAGCCTGCTCGGGCGTAACGTCGGCAGCACGGCGCAGAATGGAGCACACGCGGGCGTGAGCGTACTGCACGTAGTAGACCGGGTTGGAGTTATCGCGCTTCTTAACGGCCTCGATGTCGAAGTCGACCATCTGGTTGGAGCTCTTGGAGATGAGCGTGTAACGGGCGGCGTCGGAGCCGACCTCGTCAACAAGCTCCTGCAGGGTCACCATGGTGCCCTTGCGCTTGGACATACGGACGGGCTTGCCGTTGCGCAGCAGGTTGACGAGCTGGCCCAGCAGAACCTCGAACTTGCCAGGATAGCCAAGAGCGTCGCAGACACAGCGGACGCGGTCGATGTAGCCATGGTGGTCGGCGCCCCAGATGTCGATGACGTGGTCGACGCGCTGGAACTTGTCCCAGTGATAGGCAACGTCGGAGGCGAAGTAGGTGTACTCGCCGTCGGACTTGATCAGGACGCGGTCCTTGTCGTCACCCAGGTCGGTGGAGCGGAACCACAGAGCGCCGTCCTTGGTGTAGAGGTAGCCCATCTTGTCGAGCTTCTCGAAAGCGCGGTCGACGGCGGAGGTGCCGGCGGTCTCGCCCTCGGTGTCCTTCACGTACAGCGAGCGCTCGGAGAACCAACGATCGAAGTCGCAGTTGACGGCATGGCAGAGGTCGCGCATGTTGTCGACCATCTTTACGTAGCCGCGCTCGCGGAAGCTCTCCATGCGCTCCTGCGGATCGGCGTCGACCCACTTGTCACCGTCGGTGCGCCAGAACTCGGCGGCCTCGTCGATGATGTAGTCGCCGCCGTAGGAATCCTTGCCCAGAGTCTCGGCAAAGTTGTCCTGATACGGATGGGTCTCGGGATGCTCGTCGTTCTCGTCGGCAACAAAGGCATCGCGGTCGGCAATCAGCAGCTTGTGAGCCTCGTCGATATCCACGCCCTGCTTGGCGATGATGTCGGCAAGCTGCATATAGCGCGTGCTGATGGAGTTGCCGAAGGTGTTCATCTGAGAGCCGTGGTCGTTGATATAGAACTCACGCTGGATATCGTAACCGGCATGGTCCATAACACGGCAGAGGGAGTCGCCCAGAGCGGCCCAACGGCCATGGCCAATATGCATGGGGCCGACGGGGTTGGCGGAGACAAACTCGACCTGGGTCTTCAGGCCACCGCCGACGTTGGACTTAGCGAAGTCCATACCCTTCTCGCGAGCCTCGCCGAAGATGGCGTTCTTGACGGCGACGGAGAGGTAGAAGTTGATGAAGCCAGGGCCGGCGATCTCGACCTTCTCGATCGCGGGATCCTCGGGCATATGGGCAACGACGGCCTCGGCGATCTTGCGCGGGGCGCAGTGAGCCAGCTTGGCAGACTTCAGGGCCATGGTGGAGGTCCACTCGCCATGAGAAGTGTCAGCCGGTCGCTCGATAGCGCAATCGTCAAGTTCAAATGCGGAAAGGTCGCCGGCCTCCTGGGCCGCAGCAAGCGCAGCGCGTACCAGCTCTTCAATCTTCTCGGGCATAGATCCTCCTTGTGTTAAAGCCCCCGAGCTCTTGGTCACTCGTAGGGCAAAAGCCAGAGTTTGCAGCACTCTATCACAAGCGGTAACTACTGTCGCAGGGTAAAGTCAATCGATAATGCATATGCACAAAATTGACTACAGTTGTCGCAAGGCCATTCAAAGATGCCGGTCTGCCTGCTGATTGTGCACCCGCCGAAAATGCATAAACATCTGCATGGGCAGCTCAGAATATCGAATACTCTTACCTATCGGATTTGTGTGCTTTTCCTGCATAAAGTAAGGGTTTGCGCACGTCAGCGTGGTATTCTAGACATACGTAAATTCGTATAAGTTGGAGGTAGCATGTTCTCAATCGGTCAACACGTCATTCATCCGGGTCAGGGAGTCTGCACCGTCGTCGGTTTTAGGGAAGACACACCGCAGCCCATGCTGCTGCTCGAGACCAAGCAGGGACATGCGCAGACGATCCTCATGTACCCCGTGGCGCAGGCCGACCGTCTGCATGCCGCCATCTCCCAGCAAGATGCCGAGCACCTACTGAGCCATTACGACGAGCTGGAGTGCGACACCTTTACCGAGCGCAACAGCTCGCTCGAGGAGACGCACTTTAAGCAGCAGCTCAAGCTGGGTGCGCCCGAGACGGTCCGCGTGGCAAAAACCATGATGCACCGTATTCGCCAGGCCGAGGAAGCAGATAAAAAACCCAGCTCTTACTACATGCGCGTACTCAAGGAAGCCAAGCGCCGCTCCATCGAGGAGATTGCCGTGGCCCTGGGCGTCACCGAGGAAGACGCCGAAGCCCGCCTAGCCCAAGCCGCCCTCAACTAACCTGCCAAAAAGGGACAGGTTTATTTTGGCAGGTTTTATCTGGCCAAACGTCAACAAACAATTGGTAAACGGCCGGGTGCTCCGTTTTGTTTGTAAGCCCCGGCCATTTTTCTATCGCCGCGAAAATGCGTGAAGCCCATTTGTGATGACATCACGCGAGGGCCGTCCAGATCGACGCAACCAACGCCCGTATCCGCAACAAGCGCACCCGTCTTGCTCAATTACCATTAAAAAGCATCAATTTGAAAACGCAATAACATTTCGGCAGGTAGCAGCTATAGTCGGTAAACTGAATCTCGACAACCGAAGCCTCCGAATGAGGTATCTTCAGCCCATCCAAGCTAAAGGAGGGACCATGCCGAGAAAACCTCGTTCAAAGTCACCAACCGGTTATTTCCACGTCACGTTGCGTGGAAACGGAGGGCAATTGCTGTTTGACGATACCGAGGACCGAATCGCTATGCTTCAGATCCTCGATGCAATCCTCCCCAAACACAATATCGAGCTTATCGCTTGGTGCCTTATGGGAAACCATATTCATCTGCTCATCGACGACCCGGACGACCGAAAAAGCGACGCGATGCACGCGGTAGCCGTATCGTATGCGGGCAGGTACAATGCGCGGACGGGGCATGTCGGCCACGTGTTTCAGGAGCGGTTTTGGGATTCGCCCATTAAGTCGGAAGCATATTTACTTGAGGCAATTCGATACATTCATCTGAATCCACAAAAAGCAGGACTGGCGGCATACGACGAATATCCCTGGAGCAGCCATCGCGAGTATCTAATGAGCGCCAGGTCACGGCCGCATGTCACCGGCAGCGTTGTCGGTGTTTTATTCCCAACGCCTCGCTCATACCTTCAGCTCATGGAAAGTGCGCCGTCGCTTCCCTATCGCCCCAGCGCAACAGCCAAGGTTCGCGAGGAAGATCTATGCGAATTTGGCACGGCAATCGTGCAGAGTGTCGCAGGATGCGATCCGACGGAACTCAAATCCGTCTCCAAGCCACTTCGCAACGAGGCGATTCTCGCGCTTCGAAAACAAGGGCTAACCGTTAAGCAGGTTCAGCTGTTGACAGGACTCGGAACATGGATTATCAAGAACGCGTCCTAGCGTCGCGTTTACCGAGTTACGGATACGGCGAAGCGCAGCTGCCTGCCGCGAGGCGCCGCCATTCGCAAGCGCCACCATGTTAAACAGAAAACGCTTCCGCTGAATAACGTTCAACGGGAGCGTTTTCCCAGATAAAACCTGCCAAAATAAACCTGTCCCTTTTTGGCAGGTTAAGCCTGGAAGGTGTCGCGGTCGGGCGCGAAGGACTGCATGGCCGCGATGGTGCGGTCGAAAAGCTCGGGGAGCTCCCAGCCCAGCATCTCGGCGCCCTGCGTAATCACGTCGCGCGAGCAGCCGGCGGCAAAGCGCTTGTCCTTGAACTTCTTCTTGAGCGACTTGGTCGTAAAGTCCATGACGCTCTTGCTCGGACGCATGATCACGGCAGCCCCGATCAGGCCGGTAAGTTCGTCGCAGGCAAACAGGATCTTTTCCATCTGCAGCTCGGGCTTGGGCAGCGAGGTGTTGAAGTCCGAGGTATGCGTCTGGATGGCGCGGATGAGCTCGGGCGATGCACCCTCGCCCTCGAGGATCTCGGCCGCATAGATGGTGTGGTTCACGGGGTCGTCCTCATGCTCCTCCCAATCCAAGTCGTGCAGCAGTCCGACGATGCCCCAAAACTCCTCGTTCTCGGGGTCGAACTCGCGCGCAAAGTAGCGCATGGTGCCCTCGACCGTCTCGCCGTGGGTGATGTGGAACGGGTCCTTGTTGTGCTCGTTGAGCAATTCGAACGCACGGTCGCGGGTGATTCCGGCGGAAAGCGTCTGAGACATGGCAATACCTCCAGGTGAGTCGGTGCTAAGACACGGTGTCACTATCGTATATCGCCGCGGCTCAAGCCGAAAGGCAGAAAAGGCATACGGAGAAAAAAGCCGGGCGAACGCGTCGCCCGGCAAAACCGCAGATAAAACCTGCCAAAATAAACCTGTCCCTTTTTGGTAGGTTTAGGGGCGGACCTGGCCGGTGCCGCGGAGCTTGTATTTGTAGGTGGTGAGGGCCTCGGCGGCAAAGGGGCCGCGGGCGTGGAGCTTTTGGGTCGAAATGCCGATCTCGGCGCCCAGGCCAAACTCGCCGCCGTCGGTAAAGCGCGTGCTGGCGTTGGCATACACGGCCGAGGCATCGATCTCATCCAAGAAGCGCTCGCAAGCGTCCGCGTCCTCGGCGATGATGGCCTCGGAATGCATAGTGCCATAGCGGTTGATGTGCGCGATGGCCTCGTCCTCGTTCGCCACGACCTTCACGCTCATCTCGAGCGCCAGGTACTCGCGGCCCCAGTCCTCCTCGGTTGCGGCAACAAAGTCATCGCCCTCGGCAAGACCGGCGTCGGCGCATGCGGCACACGCGGCCCCGTCGCCGTGAATCAGCACGCCGTGGTCGTGCAGCACGGCCACGACCGCCGGCAAAAACGAATCTGCCACGGCGCGGTCCACAAGCAGCGACTCGGCGGCGTTGCACACGCCCACGCGCTGAGTCTTAGCATTGACGATAATGTTGAGCGCTTTATCAAAGTCGGCGGATTCATGCACGTAGATGTGGCAGTTTCCCGTGCCCGTCTCGATAACCGGCACAAGCGACTCGCGCACGCAGCGCTGGATCAGGCCCGCACCGCCACGCGGAATAAGCACGTCGACGATACCGCGAAGCTTCATGAGCTCGCCGGTGGCCTCGCGATCGGTGGACTCGATCATCGAGATAGCCTCGCGCGGAAAACCCTTGGCCTCGAGCGCATCGGCCAGCAGTTCGGCAATCATGGCGCACGAGTGATAGGCCAGCGAACCGCCGCGCAGAATACAGGCGTTACCGGTGCGGATGCAGATGCCCGCGGCATCGGCCGTCACGTTGGGGCGCGCCTCATAGACCATGGCGACCAGGCCCAGCGGCACGCTCACGCGGGTGAGGTCCACACCACTTGCAAGTACACGGTGGTCGAGCACGCGGCCGACGGGATCGGGCAGCTCAGCGAGCTTCTCCAGGCCGGCGGCCATGCCCTCGACGCGCTCGGGCGTCAGCAGCAGACGGTCGAGGAGCCCCGCCGAGGTCCCCGCATCGCGCGCAGCGGACATATCGAGCTCGTTGGCGGCGACGATGGAATCGACGCCATCGCGCAGCGCCGCGGCCATGACGCGCACGGCCTCCTGGCGTTGCTCGTCGCTCGCCGTGGCAAGCGAGGCCGACGCTGCCTTGGCGGCAACGGCAAGATCGTGGACATACGTGGCTATATCGACCGACATGGGCGGCCCTTTCTCTTAGAAGTTTGCCAACCATGGTAGCCGATTTGTGCGCATCCTCGCTGGCGGCGGTAGAATTGGTCAACCCGAAACACCGCAACGAACGGAAGTACCGCATGGCCCTCATCACTTCGTACCACGTCCCCGGCCTCTATGTCGAGGACCACAGCATCGACGTCCCCTTGGATTGGCGCGGCCTGGAGCCAATGCTTTTGGCCTTCGGCAGCACCATGCGCCGCGGCGCCATGCCGGCGCCCATCGCCGGCGCACCCGAGAGCATCAAGCTTTTCTACCGCGTGGTTTGCGCTCCCGACCGTATCAACGACGACCTGCCACTCCTCCTCTTTTTGCAGGGCGGCCCCGGCGGAGAGAGCCCGCGTCCGCTGTCGCCCACAAGCGACGGCTGGATCGAGGAGGCCGTCAAGCACTTCCGCGTCGTCCTGCCCGACCAGCGCGGTACCGGGCGCAGCAGCTGTGTAGACGGGCGCACGATTGCCGCACTGGGCGAGCGCGCCGAGGCGGCAGGCTCCGATGCGGCCCGCTCGCAGGCGGACTTCCTCAAGCGCCACCTCGCCAGCTCCATCGTGCGCGACTTTGAGTACCTGCGCCTGGTGGGCTTTGGCGGCAAGCCCTGGGTCACACTCGGCCAGAGCTACGGCGGCTTTTTGACGTTGAGCTATCTGTCGCTCTTCCCCGAGGGCGTGGCGGCGAGCTTTACCTGCGGTGGCATTCCGCACGTGCCGGCGAGTGCCAGCGAGGTCTACGCGCACACCTTCCCGCGTATGGCGGCCAAGACTCAGCAGTATTACGACCGCTACCCCGCCGACGTCGAGCGCGTGGCGGCCCTGGCAGATGCCCTCGAGGAGCAAAAGCCCGCGCTGCCCGACGGCTCGCCGATGACGGTCGAGCGCCTGCAGCTCATGGGCAGCGACTTTGGCATGAAGCCGAGCTTTGAGCGCATGCACTGGATTATCGACCACGCGTTTGTTGACGGCGACGGCACGTTGAGCTGCGGATCCTCGGTATCAGACAGCTTTTTGATGCGCGCCTTCGAGCGCACCAACACGCGCACGAATCCGCTGTACTGGACGCTGCAGGAGTTCATCTACGCCGATGGCGACACGATGCCCATTGGCTGGGCAGCCGCCGAGGAAAAGGCCCATCGTGCCGAGTTCGACACCCTCGCGCGCCCACTCATGTTTACCGGCGAGGCCATGTTCCCGTGGATGTTTGAGCAGATGCCCGAGCTCAAGCCCTTCAAGCCCGCCATGGACCTGCTGATGGAAGACACCAGCTGGGACAAGATCTACGACCCGCAGCGCCTGGCCTGCAACGAGGTGCCGCTCCAAGCCGCGGTGTATTTCGACGACATGTACGTGGATTCGGGCCTGCAGCTCGACACGCTCAGCCGCGTGGGCAACTCACACGCCTGGGTGACCAACGAGTTCGAGCACGACGGCCTGCACGGCAGCATGGTGTTCAAGCACCTCTTCGACGAGGCCCTCAACCGCGGAGACCTGCGCCAGATCTTCTAGCAAAGGAGTGTCCCCACCTGCCGGCACATAAGAAACGTCCCCAAGTGCCGGCACGAGAAAGACAGCGCTGCGGGAAACGATCCGCAGCGCTGTCTTTCTTTATGCAAAGACGATCAAGTTGTCTCGGTGGATCGCGGGCTTCTCGGCCAAGTCTGCCAGCAAGCGGTTGCCGGCAATCTGGTCCTGGCGGCGTCCGGCTGCAAGCTCCAGCACGTCCGAATCGGTCTCGGCGATACCGCGGGCGACGACCATACCGCTCGGGTCGCACACGTCGAGCACATCGCCCTCGGCAAACGTGCCATCGACCTTGCGAATACCCACCGCAAGCAGGGAAGAACCGCGGCTGACCAGCGCCTTCGCGGCGCCGTCATCGACCGTCACCGAGCCATGCGCCTTGTCGCCCAGTGCAATCCACAGCTTGCGGGGCGCAATGTCCAGGCGCTCCGCCGGCGGATCGAACAGCGTACCCACGCTCTCGCCGCGGGCAAGGCGCACGAGCGCATCGGGCTCCTCGCCCGAGCAAATCACGCTCTGAATGCCCGCCGTCATCAGGATGCGGCTCGCGCGGATCTTGGTAATCATGCCGCCTGTGCCAACCGATGTGGAAGAATCGCCCGCCGAGGCGATAATCTTGGCATCGATCTTATGCACGACCGGGACGAACTCGGCCGTGGGGTCCTCGTGCGGATTGGCGGTATAGAGGCCATCGATATCCGAGAGCGTCACGCACAGGTCGGCAGAAACCAAGCAGCCCACAAGCGCCGCCAGCGTGTCGTTGTCGCCAAACTTGATCTCGTCGACGGTAACGGTGTCGTTCTCGTTGACGACCGGCACCACGCCCAGTTCCACCAGACGCAGCAGCGCGTCGCGCGCGTGCAGATAGGACGTGCGACGGGCCGTGTCGTGACGCGTGAGCAGCACGAGCGAGGTAAGCAGGTCGCGCGCATGGAACTCCTCGTCGTAGGCCGACGAGATGATGCACTGACCGGCCGAGGCGCAGGCCTGCAGGCTCGGCAGGTCACCGACCGGTTTGCGGTCAAAGCCCAGCACGGGATAGCCACAGGCAATGGCGCCCGAACTCACCACGACCAGACGCCAGCCGAGCTTGCGCAGGGCAGCAGCCTGATCGGCAAGCCCGCCGATAAAGGCGCGGTTGACCTTGCCATCGGCGCCCACCACCGTGGACGAACCGATCTTTACCACCATCGTTTTATAAGAAGTCGTCATACGTCAAACCAATCAACTGTTGAGGGTTCGGACGAGCTGACGGCCGAGGGAACGTAATTCCACCCTACACCCAACAAAATTAGCGAGCCCAGGGGAAGGCAGAAGCCGCGGCCATGTTCTTGCGCACGAGCTCGTCGCGCACCTGCGCCAAGCCCTGCTCCATGCCCACCACATAGGTCTGCGGGTACAGGAAGCGCTTGTAGACCGGATCCAGATGGTCCAGCGCCCAAGCGCAACGCTCGCGTGCGGCCTCGATGCTCTCGCGCGGGGCAACAGCGCTGCCATCGCGCACGATCGGCGCCAGCAGCTCGCGATACTCAAGCTCGGACACGTCGGTCACTAGAGCGGCATCGTTCACGGCCACGAGGGTATTGCCGCGCGCGGCGCCCTCCCCCGCCAGATGGTCCTCGTCATAGATCATGTCGCAGACCGGGCCGCCAAAGCCGTCGTAATAGCGGCGCACGCGCTGCACGCCCGGAATCGTGCGCTTGTAGGGCTGCTCGGAGAGCTTGACCACCGGCGTCCACGGGTCCGCCTCGCTCGCACGGCGGGCGGAAAGCTTGTACACGCCGCCCAGCGCCGGTTGGTCGTAGCAGGTCGCGAGCTTAGTGCCCACGCCAAAGCTATCGATGGGCGCGCCCTGGTCGAGCAGCGACTGAATCGTGTATTCATCCAGATCGTTGGAAACCGAGATCCCCACATAGGGCAAGCCCTCGGCATCAAAACGGCCGCGGACATACTTGGACAGCTTGGCAAGGTCGCCGGAATCGATGCGAATGGCCGACAGACGTTCGCCCGCCGCCTCCATCTCCTTGGCAACCGTAATGGCATGCTCGCAGCCCTCGCGCACATCATAAGTGTCGATGAGCAGCGTGCAGTTCTTGGGGCTCGACTTGGCAAAGGCACGGAAGGCCTCGAGCTCGGAATCGAAGCTCATCACCCAGCTGTGCGCATGCGTGCCAAAGACGGGAATACCGTAGCGGCGACCGGCGAGCACATTGGACGTAGAGGAACAGCCGGCAACGTAGCTCGCGCGCGCGACGGCCAGGCCGCCATCGGGACCCTGGGCGCGGCGCAGGCCAAACTCGGCCACGGGACGGCCGTCCGCCGCCAACACCACGCGCGCCGTCTTGGTGGCGACAAGCGTCTGGAAGCCGACGATGTTGAGCAGCGCCGTCTCGAGCAGCTGGCACTCCAGCGCGGGGCCGGTGACGCGCACCATGGGCTCGCGCGGAAAGACGAGCTCGCCCTCGGGGACGGCGTCGATGTTTACATGCGCACGAAAATCGCGCAGGTAGTCGAGGAATTCAGGCTTGAACATCGCGCCGCCGGCCGGGGCCTGGAGCGATGCGAGGTAGTCAATATCCTCGGGCGTAAAGCGAAGGTTCTCGACCAGCTCGGGCAGCTCGGCGGTGCCGCACATGACGGCGTAGGCGCTGCCAAACGGATGGTCACGGTAAAACGCGGTAAAACAGCCCTGATCATTGGCCTTGCCGCTCTCCCACAGGCCCTGGGCCATAGTGAGCTCGTACAGATCGGTGAGCATTGCAATGTCGGTGGGATGCGAGATGTCGGTCAAAGCCATGGGGCGACCTTTCGAATGCGTGGTGCGGAGGTTGAGGGTTGGACGAGAGCAGAGCATGCGGACATGATGCCCGATACAAATCGGTTAGAGCAGGCCCATGCTGGTCATGATCGTGTAGCCCATAAAGACGACAAACGCGACCAAGGCGAGCGCGATGATGATCTTTTGAGCCGGGGCCATACCAGGGATCTCGCCCTCGGCCGTGGGCTCCTTAGAAGTGACCATGCGCTGGGCAAACGTCATCTCATCACGGCTCGGCTTGGAATCGACGGGCTTGGGACGAGTGGCTTTCTTAGGCTGAGGCTTGGGTGCAGCAGGCGCAGGCTTCGCAGCGGCGGGCTTGAGCGCGGGCGCGGGCGCCGGCTCGGATGCGGCGCTCGCGGCAGCCTCCTCAGCCTTCGCATGCTCGGCACGCAAGGCAGCCAGCTCCTCACGCTCGCGACGGGCCTCTTCCTGGGCCTCGCGGCGGGCCTTCTCAGCGCGGAGCTCTTCCAACTCGGCGCGCTCCTCGTCGGACAATGGTTGGGAATCAAGCTCGGCCATAGTGCAGCCCTTTCTTTTTAAAAAAAGCCGCCGACACAATGTCAGCGGCTTATCAAATCCAAGGGTGGAGACGAAGGGAGTCGAACCCTCGGCCTCTGCCATGCGACGGCAGCGCTCTCCCAACTGAGCTACGTCCCCAGGACAAGTTGATATTTTACCTACGGCTCGCCAGCTGTCAACGCCCAATACCCAGTCTTTTTGGGACGGGGCTTTTTTGACTACTTTTCGGATGGTAGCTCGACCCCCACCGGGAGCAGTCTTTTTGGGACGGGGCTTTTTTAGCTACCCAGGCAGATAGCGAAAACGATTTGGACGATTAACGGCAGGGGCAGCTAAAATAGCCCCGTCCCAAAAAGACTGCTCAAAAGAGCTACTTTGCGCTGGTGAGGACGCCAGTGGTGTCGAACGCTGGGGTAAAGCTCTCGTCTACCGCGCCGCCCTCTTGCCAGAACATCGTCGTAAAGCCCAAGTCGTCGGCATGGTCGAGCACCCGCTCGTACTCCTCGCGCGTCACGGCGCGTGCCAGGTCGCCGCCCTGCTCACGCATGAGCGCGTTGGGCGTGTACTGGTTCATGACCGAGATCGGCACATCACCCACCGTCTGCCACACCAGGTCCAACACGCGACACGAATCGTCCGCATGCCCCGGCAACACCAGGTGACGCACGATCATGCCGCGCTTCATGAGCCCGTCCTCGTCCACCAGCTCTCCCCCACGGCGCTCAATCTCGCGCGCCATTTGCGCCAAACCCGACACGGCCACACGCGGGTAGTCCTTAATGTGGGAGAGCGACTGCGCAAGCCCCGCATCGGCATATTTAAAGTCGGTTAGCCACACATCGACCAGATCGCCGAGCGCCGCCACGGCACTCGCGCGCTCATAACCGCTCGTGTTGTAGACGATTGGAACAACCAGCCCGCGCGCCCGTGCCGCGGCAATCGCAGCCGGCAGCAGGTGCGCGTAGTGCGTCGCCGTCACCAGGTTAATATTGTTTGCACCCTGATCCTGCAGCTCCAACATAATCTCGACCAGGCGCTCAGGCGAAATTTCAAGCCCAAAATTGCCCGTCGAGATCTCGTGGTTCTGGCAATAGACGCATTTGAGCGAGCAGCCGCTAAAGAAGATCGTGCCCGAACCGGCCTCGCCCGAAATAGGCGGCTCCTCCCACATATGAAGCGCCGCACGGGCCACCTTGAGCGTGTCGTTAGCACCGCATACGCCGCGCGCACCCTCATCGCGCGCCACACCGCAACGGCGCGGACACAAATGGCAGGCGGGCGAAAAAAGTTCGGTCAACGACGTCGGCATAAAAACATGCTCCAAAACAACGATTCAGCAGCTCAAACGCAAAAGGACCAACCGCGCAGACGGCTCGAGCCCAAGGCGCCGTAATCGTCCGACACGATTTTTGTAATGTCAAGACTGGAATCGATAAAGTGCAGCTTTATGATATAGGTATTCCGCCCCCCGCGGAGCAACTGGGTGAACCGTCGCGTTTATTTAGGGAGCCCACACAGTCGTACGTAGTACAGGTATCCTTCGTTGTTAAGGACGCTGGAACGGTCGATGAGGGCACCCACCTGTTTTAGGTGGGTTCATTTTCGTAACGTGGGGGGTGGTTTTCTTTTGCCGTTTTTGCCAAAAATAGCCATCGCAGATCCCGTATGACACCCAACGGCACTCGGCAGAACCCCCGCCAACATCCCAATATCTGGTAAGCACGTGATTATCGATTGGCGCGATTCCCCGCACCCCTTTTGTCGAGTATCATGGGTCAGCTATACCCTTTGCGGCATGGCATCCTTTGACCTTTTCCTTCGACGCTTGGCGGTTTTTGATACATGGCTTCATCCACGAGCTACATACCGTTCCTTTGCGTGGCAGCCGCGGCATATATCACGACCTTCCTCACGGTGCCCCTGGTTAAACGTCTGGCAATCAAGCTCGACGCCGTTGACTATCCTTCAAAACGCCGTATCAACACCAAGCCCATCCCGCGCTTGGGAGGTACGGCGGTCTTTTTGGGCCTGGTCGTCGCCTGCATCGTTCAGATTATGGGCACCTGGCATCTGGGCTGGCCGCCCGTCTTGGTCCCGCATCCGCGCCTGCACATTAGCTACCCCATGCTGGCGCTTTCTTTTACCGTCATTTTTGCGACCGGCGCGATCGACGACGTCTTCCAGCTTAAGCCCAAGCAAAAGCTCGCCGGCCAGGTCCTCGCCGCGCTCATCGCCTGCGTGGGTGGCCTAAAAATCGGCGTCATCGTCAACCCGGTTGCCCCCGGCGAGATTATGCTCGGCTGGCTCGCCTATCCCATCACCGTGATCTACCTGGTGGCGTTCACCAACATTATCAACCTCATCGACGGCCTTGACGGCCTGGCGACGGGTATCTGCGGCATCGCATCGTTCACGATGTTCTCGATGGCCGTTCTCTCGGGCCGCATCGATGCCGCCGCGCTCTCCATCGCGTTGTTTGGCGCCTGCCTGGCCTTCTTGCGCTACAACTTCAACCCCGCGAGCATCTTTCTGGGCGACTCGGGGTCGCTGCTGCTGGGCTTTGCGCTGGGCTCCATTTCGCTGCTTAATGTGAGCCGCACTGCCGCGCTCACCTCGCTTATCATTCCGCTCATCGTTGCCGGTGTGCCCATCATCGACACGTTTAGCGCCATCGTGCGCCGCAAGCGCGCCCACATTAGCATTGGGCAGGCCGACAAAGGCCACATCCACCACCGCCTCATTCAAGAGGGCTATAACCAAAAGCAGGCTGTGCTGCTTATCTATGCCTGGTGTGTCCTGCTTTCGGCCGGTGCGGCCGCCATCAACCAGGTCGAAGTCCCCATGCGCGTGCTCATCTTTACCGTCCTTGGCATTGGCTCGGCAGCCTTCGCCAAGCACCTGCACCTGTTTGAGCCCGTGCTACGCCACCATTACAACAAGCGCACGCACGAAGACGAGCTGATAACCCCCGACGACCCCGCCTTTAAGCAGGAGGAGCAAGCGGCCGAGGAGCGTAAGGGAGAGCGCCACCACAGGCATTAAGGTTTGCTGCAGAAGGTCGCTCTGCTTACCGTCGGCCGCTCGTGACCGCGCCTCGACCGCCACGCATGTCTCGCCTTACCACCCCCTTGCCCACTTTCGCCCGCCCCTCTCAATAAACGCGTTATCATCTTGACCCATGAACATACGTTAGGAGCAATCATGCCAAACGAGAACAGCTACGAAGTCGCGCTGCAAAAGAGCAACGCCATTCGCGAGGGCCTGGCCAAGACGCCCGAGAAGTTCACCATGCTTTCCGGCGACCGCCCCACCGGCCGTCTGCACCTAGGCCACTACTTTGGCACCCTCAAGGGCCGCGTGGAGTTGCAGAATATGGGCGCCAAGACCAACGTGCTCATTGCCGACTACCAGGTCATCACCGACCGCGACACCACCGAGCACATCCAGGACAACGTGTATAACATGGTCATGGACTACCTTGCCTGCGGTATCGACCCCGACAAGACCATGATCTACACGCACTCCGCCGTGCCCGCCGCCAACCAGCTCATGCTGCCGTTCCTGTCGCTGGTCTCCGAGGCCGAGCTGGCGCGCAACCCCACCGTCAAGGCCGAGATGGAGGCCTCGGGCCACGAGCTCACCGGCCTTCTGCTCACCTATCCGGTACACCAGGCCTGCGACATCCTGTTCTGCAAGGGTAACGTTGTGCCCGTCGGTCGCGACCAGCTGCCGCACATCGAGCTCACCCGTACCATCGCCCGCCGCTTTAACAACCGCTACGGCAAGGTGTTCCCCGAGGTCGACGCGCTGCTGTCCGAGACCCCGCTGCTGCCCGGCCTGGACGGCCGCAAGATGAGCAAGAGCTACGGCAACGCCATCAATATCTCGATGACCGCCGAGGAGACGGCCAAGCGCATCAAGAAGAGCCAGACCGACTCCGAGCGCATGATTACGTTCGATCCCGAGAACCGCCCCGGCGTGTCCGGCCTGCTTTCGACCGCTGCCATCTGCACCGGCCGTTCCGAGGTCGAGATTGCCGAGGAGATTGGCATGGGCGGCTCTGGCCAACTCAAGAAGTACGTGACCGAGGCCGTCAACGGGTACTTCGCACCGATCCGCGAGCGTCGCCAGCGCTACGAGAACGACCTGGACTATGTGAAGGACGTCCTGCACGAGGGCAACCGTCGTGCCAACGAGATCGCCGAGCAGACCCTGGCAGAGGTTCAGGACGCCATGGGCATGGTGTACTAGTCGAGAGCAATAAACAACACTCAAGCTAAACCGCCGCGATTGGCACAATCCTCGTTGCGGCGGTTTTGTTTTCTTCAGAGGTCGGTCGCCGAGATATTCAGCCGCTTGGCAGAACCCCTAAGTCGCAAGCACCTTGAGGCTATATCCTGTTAAGCAATGACACCCTATTGTTTAACATGCGGCAGCTTTTACGGCAGACCCGACCGACCGGAAGGAGTCCCATGAGCTCAGTTGCGTTTTGTACCTGCAACGACCGGAAATGCCCATTTAACCCTGTCAACCACGAGAAGGGCTGCACACCGTGTATCGCTAAGAATCTGCACGAGCACGAGATTCCAACGTGCCTGTTCAACGCGATTTCTCCCGATCGGCTTGAGGCCGATAAAGACGAGTGGTCGTGGCAAGCGTTCGCGCGGCATGTAGAAGCATATCTGGGAAGCGACAGCCCAAGAATCCCCGCAGGCGAAGAAGCGCCGCAGGGATTTACCAAGATCGGTTGCTGTAAGCGGGACTAACAATCAAAGTTAGTGCCCCCCTAAAACCAAACGTCAGTACCTCATTATGGGATAACAGACCTGATGGGTTTGCCCCATGCTTACAGGAAAGCGCCCGCCGACCATGGCAGCCGACGGGCGCTTTCCTGAAGTACACCGTTGAATCGCACAGAGGGGAGGAATGCGAATCAAACTCAACAGGGCAGGCTTTTTCGTCGCCTACGGCCTGCTCCGTTGCTGCATACAATATAGTTCACCTTTGTTTACTTTGCAGCATCAAACCGCACCGTCACACCTTCTGCATAAGTTAACCGCGTTAAACCTGCCAATTAGGGACAGGTTTATTTTGGCAGGTTTTATCTGGGGAAACATCAATGGAGCCAGCGTTCCACCACAAAGAGGACAGCCAGCTTTGTGGTGGTTTTGGCCACGGCAGAGCCGCTAGAGCCCTGCTGGCCAACGACAGGCAGCCAAGTCGACGTGCATGGGGTCGACAAACGTCACGCCCTCCCCCAGCAGGAGCTCGCGCTGAGCGTCGGGACCGCCAAAGGCAAAGCCCTCGCAAATGCGACCATCGGCAAACACCACGCGGTGACAGGGAATCTCGCCGGGGCGCGGATTGCTATGCAGGGCATACCCCACGTACCGCGCACTTCGTGGACGGCCGGCGAGCAGCGCCACCTGGCCGTACGTGGCAACCATCCCCTCAGGGATCTGCTCGACTACCTCGTACACCCGCTCAAAAAAGCCCTCAGACGCCATCGATGCTCCTTTCCGCCCGCAACAGCATAAATCAAATGATCCCTCGGGGACGGCAGGGTTGCTGATCATTTGCGGCCTCCGTGAGGCCGATGGTCCGCAACCCCGTCATCGCCGAGGGATCACATGGCATGGCAGGTAGCGTTTGCCCAGATAAAACCTGCCAAAATAAACCTGTCCCTTTTTGGCAGGTCGGTTAGTTGGCAGGCTGGAAGAAGGCTACGGCTACGGCACCGGGGCCTACATGGGTGCCGATGGTGGCGCCGATGGTGTGAACGGGCAGCTCGCCCTCGGTGTGGCCAGCCCACAGCGCGGCGCTGTCCTCGATATACTTCTTGAGCACCGCATCCGAAAGGCCCGTATAGCCGAGCGCCAGCGGCATGGAAAAGTCGACGCCGCCCGCCTTTTCGACCTTTTGGTTCAGCAGGTTGCGACCGTTCTTGGAACCGCGCGCCTTGCCCAGCTGCACGATCAGACCGTCCTCGGCAGCCACCACGGGCTTTACGTTGAGCAGCGTACCCACGGCGCCGGCCGCAGCAGACAGGCGACCGCCGCGCACCAGGTACTCCAGCGTCTCGAGCAGGCCGATAACCACCACGCGGTCGCGCACGGCCTCGACCGCCGCCGCGATCTGGGCCGCGCTACGGCCCTCGTCCACCAAGCGCAGCGCATACTCGACCAGCACGCGCTCGCCCAGGGTGACGTTGTTGCTGTCCACCACGAACACATCGCCGCCCGGTGCCTCGGCAAGTGCGGTACGGGCACTCTGATTGGTGCCGGAAAGCTTAGCGCCCACGGTAATAATCACGGCCTCATCGCCGGCTTCACGAACCTCGGCGATAGCCTGCGAAAACGCGTACGGGTTGACCTGGCCGGTCTTGGGCAGCTCATCGCGCTCCACGAGCATCTCGTAAAAGCGCTGGTGATCGATGTCGACGCCATCCATGTACACATCGGTGCCAAAGGTAACGGACAGTGGCAAAACAGCCAGTGCCGGGTGCTCCGCCGGCGACACATCGCTTGCGGAATCGGTAATAATGCGGACGGACATAGCGAATCCTTTCTTGCACAGGTCCCGCGCAGGGAATTTTGACAGCAATGCCCCGGCACGGTATACGCGCTCAAACGGGACGATGCAGTTGTTAGTGGGAAGCAAATGCCTAGGCGGCCCTACAGCTCGCGCAGGGTGTCGAGAATCGTACGCAGCGACGCGTACATCTGCTCGCGCTGCTCCACGCCCATGGCCTTGCCGGTGGCGTCGAGCACCTCGCGAATAATGCGATCGGCCTCATTCATGCTCTCGCCGCCCAACGTGGTCAGGCGAACCGGGGCACGATACTTAACGGCGGCATCGCCCGAATCGTCGACCTCGACGTAGCCGCCCTCTTCCAGATGCGCCAGCGTACGCGAGACGGCAGCGCGGGTCACGCCTGCCATGCGGGCGAGGTCGGCACCAGTCAGGCCGTCCTTGCTGCGCTCAAGATAGTACAGGCACATGATATCGGAACCCTTAAGGCCCAGCCTTGCGCCCTCAGATGCCTTAATGCGCTGGATCTCCTTGTAGAGCCCGCTAATCAGTCCGACAAAGTCCTCAAAACGTGTCTCGTCGTTCTGCTGCATAGGAGACGACCGCCTTTCGCTTGCATGATGCTAACGGGTAAACATCTTAGCCGTACCCAGCGATCGCAAGCCCCGAACGCCCTAATTGTTAACTCATCAACATAAAAACCACCACAAAGGGGATAGCACCTTTGTGGTGGTTTGTGTGGTGGTTTGGCCCGAGCTAGAGTTCCACGCGCGGGTTATCGCGGGTCACAAGCGTCTTGACGACAACCGTCGCTCCCAGATAGCGCTCAAGCAGCTCGGCTAAGCGATCGATCGCGGCCTGACAGTCCCCCATCCGCTCGGGCTCAACACACTCAATCGCCAGGAACGCATCGGCAGAATCGTCGGACAGAGCCGTTCGAACGCCGTCGCGCCAGTTCCAGCAGCGGCACACGGCACCCGCATCATCGATGTAGGCGAGCTCGCCGGGCAGCGTCGGGTCATCCGCCTCCTCGCCAAGCGGCAGGAACGCATCGCCACCGTCGGTCACCTTCAAGCGAAGGTCTCCCTCAATCGCGTGCAAATCCTCGCCTCCCACGGGCAGCGCATAGGTCAGCGACACCGTGTTGTAAATATCCACCGCCGGTGTGATATGACCGACCGGCTTGCCCTTGAGCACGCGCTTGAGCAAGTTCTCGATCGAGCAGCGGGCGCCCTTTTTAGTCTTGAACAGGCGATAGGCCTCGCGCCAAGCCTTGACCGGCGCGTTCTCGCTGATGGTATCGCTTGTCAGATGACGCTCCGCATCGATATTGGCGCGATCGAGCAGCGCCGCAATCGCGTACACGTCCTCTTGAGGAATCTGAGCCGCGGGCTTCATGCCCTCCACGACCACAACACCGACCGCCGCCTGTGGAAATAGCTCCCAAAATGAATCCTCGGCAACAAAGCCCTTCATACGTGCTCCTTTCGCAATTCGCGCCAACGCGAGCGCCTAAACAAAAAGCGCCCTTACAACGGCCACCTTCAAAGTCCTACGGTGCCGTCACAAGAGCGCTTACGCTGCCCCCATCCGGAGAAGGGGACGATATGTCAGGCGCATTGTAACCCGAGTCATCCACACGAGCAAAACCACCACAAAGGCGCCTGCCTCTTTGTGGTGGATATGGACTCGAGGCGACGCTAGTGGCGGAGTCCCAGCAGGCCGCGGCCGCGATGGCGGGCCTCGGCGGACACCTGAGCGTGCGGGCCGGCGGCCTTGACGGACTCGGGCAGGTGCGAGTACTTCTTCTCGAAGTTCTCCTCGAACATCACCGCCAGGTTGTGCGCAGCCTCGTCGTAGCGCGCTGTGCTCTGCCAGTACTGGCGCGGCACCAGGATGCCGTCCGGCACACCGTGGCACGTGGTGGGAATGTCGACATTAAAGATATCGTCGTGCAAGAACTCGCTGTCCTCGATGGTACCGTCGAGGGCGCGTGCGACCAGGGCGCGCGTGTAGGCAAGCTCGATGCGATGGCCCACGCCATAACCGCCGCCAATCCAGCCGGTGTTGAGCAGATAGACGCGGGTGCGACCGTCGGCGATACGCTCGCCGAGCATCTTGGCGTAGACCATGGGATCGAGCGGCATAAACGGCTCTCCGAACAGCGAGGAGAACGTAGGCGTGGGCTCGGTGACGCCGACCTCGGTACCGGGGATCTTGGCGGTGAAGCCCGTCACAAAGTGATACATGGCGGCATCGGCCGTCAGGCGCGAGATAGGCGGCAGCACGCCAAAGGCATCGCAGGTCAAAAACAGCACGACGCTCGGGGTGGTGCCCATGCCCTTGGTCCACGCGTTGGGGATATGCTCGACGGGATAGGCAACGCGCGTGTTGTGCGTGATCGAGACGTCATCGTAGTTGGGCTTGCGGTTCTCGTCGAGCACCACGTTTTCGCAGATCGCGCCAAAGCGAACGGCGTTGAAGATCTCGGGCTCGTGAAACTCGTCCAGGCCCTCGCACTTGGCGTAGCAGCCGCCCTCGATGTTGAAGATGCCCATGTCGGACCAACCGTGCTCGTCGTCGCCGATCAGCAGGCGCGTGGGATTGGCCGAAAGCGTGGTCTTGCCGGTGCCGGACAGGCCAAAGAACACGGCGGTCTCGTGCGTGACGGGATCCATGCTGGCCGAGCAATGCATGGGCAGCACATCGTCCTCGACGGGCAGCAGGTAATTCATGACGCTGAAGATGGACTTTTTAATCTCACCGGAGTAGCCGGTGCCGGCAACCAGAATCACGCGATCCTGGAAGTTGATGACCACGGCGGCGCTGGAGTTGAGGCCCTTGATGGCGGGGTCGCACTGGTACCCAGGTGCCGCGAGCACGCAAAAGTCCGGTTCGCCGGTGCGCGCAATTTCGCGAGCGAGCGGACGGGCGAGCATCTGCTTAATGAAGAGCGCCTGGCTCGCGCGCTCGCAGGCAACGAGCAGGCGACGCGTGTGGTTGCGGTCGGCACCGGCCATGCCGCGGGTGACGAACACGTCGCGCTCGTTGAGGTAGTCAACGATGCCGGCCTTGATGGCCTCGTAGCTCTCAATCGAAAGCGGGCGGTTGACGGCGCCCCAGGCGATCTTGTCGTGAACATCGGGGGTGTCAACGATAAAGCGATCGTTGGGAGAACGGCCGGTGCGCTCCCCCGTCTCGATTACCAGCGCGCCGTTGGATGCCATGCGGCCCTCTTCACGGCGGATGGCGTGCTCGACGAGCTCCGCAGCAGGTAGATCGACCAGCAGACGCGGCTGATTCTCGGCGGGATCTTCGACCAGCGTAATACCAAAGTTGGACAGAACTTCTGCAGGGGTAACACCAGGCATGGGGCCTCCTTTAAAAGCGCGTCACGCGGGCGCGGCGCGCACTTTACTCACGTAAAGCCCGTTGTACCCGATATGCAAAAACGTTTTTGCGGCAAGGGCGGCAAGCCCGCCCAACGGTCAAAAATCGCAGGCAAGCGGCCTAGTCATTGGGTAGTCATTGGGGACGTTCTTAAACGACGAGTCGTTGGGGACACTCTTGAACAGGCAACATTCAAGGAGTGTCCCCGGATGCCGGCACAAAAGGAACGTCCCTAAGTGCCAACTATAGCGGCAAGCCTTGGCCAAGCATGGCGATGGCGCTCATAAGGACCAGCATGCCGGCGGCGTAGGGCAGGACCGCGCCCAAGAGCTCGGCATCCTTGCCGCGCACGTGCACAGCGGCCAGGCCGATGGCAAGCGTCTGCGGCGAGATCATCTTGCCGGCGGCGACGCCAAGCGCGTTCAGCGCGACCATCCAGTAGTCGCTCACGCCCAGCGCGGTGGCAGCCTGGCTCTGGATGGGACCAAACAGCATGCCAGAAGACGTGCCCGAACCGGTCACGAACGCACCGACCGCGCCGATCCACGGAGCCAGAATCGGGTACAGGCCACCGGCGACCGCAATGCAAAACGCGCTGATCGAAGAGATCATGCCCGCATAGCCCATAACCTTGGCACAGCCCAGAACCGAAAGCATGGTAATGACCGTCGGCATCATCTGCTTGACGGTCGCGGCCAGTACCTTGCCCATCAAGCGCGGCGAAGCACCCTGAATGGCGCCGCCGACAAACGCCGCCAGGAAAATCCAGACGCCCGGCGTGTTGATCCACGAAAACGTGAGCGTGCCGGGGTTCTCGCCGCAATACACCTGCACCTGGCTCGCAAACGGTGCGAGCGCAGCATGCACGGCAGGCACCAGGTTAGACGTTCCCAACAGCAGCACAAAGATCAGGATGAAGCACGACCAAGCCGAAAGCGCCGACTTAGCGGTGAGCTGCTCGCCGGCCTCGATATTCATGTGGAAGCGTGCGTCCAGATGCCCCGACTTCTCGGCACGCATGGCAAGCGCAGCTGTCAGCGCGAGCGAAACGATGGAACCGACGACGACGGCAAGCTCGGGACCCACAAACATAGCAACGACAAGAGCCGCACCGGCAAAGGACACGCCGGAGAGCACGGCGATGCCCGCCACGCCGTTCAGGCGCTCGGCAACGCCCGCAACATTACCCTGGTCATCGGCGACACGACCCGCAACCAGCACGATAAACAGCGGCATCATCACAAAGAAAGGCGCCAGCTGCACCATCTGAACGGTCGCCAAATGTAGCGGATCCAGGCCCACCAGACCGGCAACGGACACCGTGGGAATGCCAATGGAGCCGTAGGGCGTGGGCACGCCGTTGGCCAGCAGACAGATGAGCACGGCGGGCACGGCCTCAAAGCCCAGGCCCGCGAGCATGCCGGCGGGAATAGCGACGGCGGTGCCAAAACCGGCCATGCCCTCCATAAAGCCACCAAAGCACCAGGCCACAAGCAGCGCCAGCAGACGGCGATCGCTGCTGATGGAGGTGATCATGCTGCCGATTACGTCCATGGCGCCCGTGCGAACGCACAGGTTATACGTGAACACCGCGGCGATGATTACCAAAACGATGGGCCACAGGGCCATCAAAAAGCCTTCGAGCGAGGCGGTCGCGATCTGCGCTGCCGGCAGGTGCCACCATGCGAAGGCAAGCACGCACGAAAGGACAAACGATCCGATGGCGGCTTTCCAAGCTGGCCATTTAAAGCACAGCAGCATCACGACAAGCCAAATGATCGGCACAAGAGCCAGCAAGAATGCGGCGACGTCCATAGGTAGAAGCTCCTTGGTGCCGCGCGGGCGGCATCGTGGTATCACATAACTTCAACAGGATACCGCACGCTCACCGACAATTTACTGCCGCCCCCCGAAAATATTGAACAATCCGTTCAAAAACATGAGTGACACCGTCGCGTCTATACTAGAACGCAGCAATAGAAAGGACTCCGCCTTGAGCATCTCGCCCCTCGATAGCATCCGCCGCGCCATCGCCCGCCGCAACGGCATCGCCAACCCCGCTGTATCGAGAGGCGGCACCGCAAAGGCCCAGGGCGGCCGCATCGAGAACGGCCTGTTCCCCGCATCGCACACCGCCGAGGAGCTCGCGCGCATCCAAGAGCTAAGCCAGCGTAACGCCGGCGGTCCAAATAGCGGCCAAGCCACGCGTCGTCGGCGCGAGCGCGATCGCCAGCCCGGTCCCGTCCGCCGTATGGTCAACGCCTGGTGGAACCGCCTGCTCGGCGCCGTCTACGGCGGCGGTTTCTCCACGCAAGAAGCCGAATACGAGGAGCACGCCACCAGCCGCGACTACCTTTGGAATACCCTGGGCACCGCCGTGTGGGGCATGGCGTTTCCGCTGCTCACTATCGTGTCCACGCAACTCGTGGGCGCCGAGGAAGCCGGCAAGTTCTCCATCGCCTTTGTCACCGGCACGCTCATCATGATCGCGTGCAACTACGGCGTGCGCAATTTTCAGGTCTCGGACATCGACGAGAAGACGTCCTTTGCCTCCTACCAGCTCAACCGCTGGCTTTGCGGAGCTCTCGCCCTAGGCTGCGGCCTCATGTACAGCAGCGCCCGCGGCTATGACGCGCAGATGGCGACGATCGGCCTGGGCGTCTACCTCTATAAGGTGATCGACGGTATCGCCGACGTGTACGAGGGCCGCCTGCAGCAGGCCGACAAGCTCTATTTGGCCGGCATGAGCCAAACGCTGCGTTCCGCCGGCGTCATCGCGGTCTTTAGCGTGGCGCTGTTCCTTACGCGCAGCATGCCCATCGCGGCCATGGCCATGGGCGTCGCCGCCATTGCCTCACTCGTGCTGGTCACCGCCCCGCTCGCCCTGCTCGAAACCGAAAAATCGCGTCGCGTGAGCATACGCGAAGTCGGCCGCCTTTTTGCGCAGTGCGCCCCGCTCTTTGGCGCTCTCTTTTTGTTCAACCTTATCGAGAGCATGCCCAAATTTGTGATGGAAGGCACGCTGGCCTACAAATATCAGCTGTATTTTAATGCCTTGTTCTTTCCGGCGCAGGCCATTTTGCTGAGCGTTGGTTTTATCTATAAACCGCAGCTCTTGCGTTTGTCGAGCATTTGGGCTAACCCGCGCAAGCGTCGCCGCTTTGACTTAATTATTGTCGCCGTCATGGCGCTGATCGTGGTTATCACTGGCGCATGCGCCGCGTTTATGGCAGGCCCCGGCATTCCCCTTATGAGCTTTATGTACGGCCTCAACTTTGAGCGCTACCGCACATTGGCGCTGCTGATGGTCGTCGCCGGCGGCATCACCGCAGCCATCGATTTTATCTACGCCATTATCACAGTGCTGCGCCACGCCGGCGATGTCACCAAGATCTACCTCATTTGCTTTGCCGTGAGCGTGGTGGTACCGATGGTCCTCATCAACCTACTGGGGCTGATGGGTGCCGTCGTGAGCTACCTGGCTATCATGGCCCTACTGCTGGTGCTATTGATTGTCGAGTACGCCCACATTCGCCAGCGCATAGAACGAGCCCGCAACCCGTACGGTGTCTAATTAGCTGCCTCGGCCACCGGAATTTGCGATGGAATTACCCGGGCTGGGGTCTTGTTGCGGACAATATACATCACGCAAAACTAAGTGAGTAGACTTTTACCGAATCCCCGACCACACCGACAAAGCACAAGTCTGTGACCTGCGGTTTTATTGAGGCAAATATGTTGGGTGCTCGGCATTTCCAAAAAAGTCTACTCACTTAGCCAGCGGGCAGCCAAATGATTACTTAATCCACGTCCCAGAAAAATCATTTGATGGGCAGAAGGGCAAAAGTAGTCAAAAAAGCCCCGTCCCAAATTAACTACCCTTTGCACCGATTATTCGCCGGGCAGAATGTTCGCATAGAACTCCGCACCATCATCCAGGCGCAGGATGCCGACGCGGCCGAACTCGGAGCCGGTGGCGGCGGCACAGTCGATGTCGATGCGGTCGGGAACGCCGGCGGTATCCTCGCCGCCCAGGCGCACCATCTGTCCGCGGCCCGACTCCTCATCGAGCCCTGCCAGGCCGCCGACCTCGCAATAGCGCCCCAGCGACACCGTGGGCGTGTGGCCGCTCACCACGACCGGACCCTTGCCCTCGGCAGATAGCAGCCCCGTCGGGGCATCCCAATAGCCATGGCGAATCCAGAGCAAGTCATCGGACGACTGCACGGCGAGCATTTGCTGCAGCAACTCGCTATCGGCATCGACCGCTCCTCTGCCGTCACCGCAATCGACACCATGCTCAAGCAAAAACGCGCGCGCCGCCTCGGTCTGAATACCGGCGTGCACCAGCAGATACGGTCGCTCGGCAGTCTCTGCCACCGCATAGAGCGGCAGGGCGGCAGCCCAGCGCACCAGCTCCTCGTATGCCTCAAACTCCATTTCGTTGAGCTGCTGGCGCGTGGTCCAACCGCCGTTGATGTCCCAGGTCTCGGCATCAAGCGGGTCCTGGCCAATGATCGCGTCGAGCATAATCTGCTCGTGGTTGCCCTTAAGCACGTGAGCGTTGGGCAGCGATCGCACCAAGTTGATGACGCCGACCGGATCGGGACCGCGATCGATCATGTCGCCCAACACGTACAGCGTGTCGTCGGACGCCAGCGAGATCTTGGAAAGGGCCTCGTCCAGCGCGCGCACGTGCCCGTGAGCATCGGATGTCACATAGATCGCCATGGAACGCCTTTCCCTGCATTACGGCCGAAGCCCGGAGCCACAACTAAAACTTCAAGTTGAACTTAAACGTTACCCATTGTACTCCGTTGCAATAAAGCTGGGAAGAGCCCCGCGTCGCCAACGGTCGTTAGCGGCCGCACGCCCGCGCGCGCCGTTCTCGGTGCACCGCCGGCAGCTGATTCCCGACCAGCTTCGCACACGCCGCAGCCTCGTGTCGAAAACGCACACGCCCGTAATCCGCCCCCATAAACCCACCATCTTTGGGTACAAATAACCGCAGATAACTGACCGTGCCACGCCAGCCACCCAGGAGCGGACACTATCCATGAACCAGATACTTCTCTTTATAGGCCTCGTCATCATTTTGTGCCTGACCATCAAACCCGTCGGCAAAAAGCTCCCCTTCCCCACCCTGCTCATCTTCATCGCGCTGGGCATGCTGCTGGGCGTCAACGGTCCGGCGCACATCGACTTTAGCGACTACGCGCTCACCGAAACCGTCTGCAGCACGGCGCTGCTGTTCATCATGTTCTACGGCGGCTTTAACACCAATATCGACCGCGCCAAACCTGTCGCCGTGCCCGCGGTGCTGCTGAGCACGCTCGGCGTCGTCGTCACCGCCGGCATCACCGGCGCCTTTGCGCACTTCGCACTGGGCTTCGACTGGATCGGCGGCCTGCTGCTGGGCTCGGTCGTGTCGTCGACCGACGCAGCGAGCGTCTTTAGCGTGCTGCGCGAGCACAACCTTTCGCTGAGAGGTGGCACCGACTCGCTGCTCGAGGTCGAATCGGGCTCCAACGACCCCGTCGCTTACATGCTCACCGCCGTGCTTGCAACCCTTGCGGCCGGCGGCGACATCAACATCCCCGTGCTGCTGGCCAAGCAGATCATCCTGGGTGTGGGCCTGGGCCTTGTCATCGGCTGGGCATCGGGCCGCTTGATCGAGCGCGCACACGCAACGGCCGAGGGCGCGCAGACCATCTTTTTGTTCGCCGTGGCGATCGTCGCCTACGCGCTGCCGAGCTACCTAGGCGGCAACGGCTTTTTAGCCGTGTACCTTGCCGGCATTGTGCTGGGTGCGAGCGACATCACCGGTAAGGTCGAGCTGGCGCACTTCTTTGACACCCTCACCGAGATGGCAGAGATGACGATCTTCTTTTTGCTCGGCCTGCTCGTGACGCCCGCGCGCCTGCCGCAAGTGCTGCTACCGGGCCTGGCGCTCATGGCGTTTATGCTCTTTGTGAGCCGCCCCATCGCCGTCGGTCTGCTGTTGGCGCCCTTTAAGTCCAATCCTCGCCAGGTCGCACTCGTAAGCTGGGCGGGCCTGCGCGGCGCGGCTTCGGTCGTGTTTAGCCTCTTTACCGTGGTGGCCGGCGTTCCCGGTGGGCACGACCTGTTTGACCTGGTGTTTGTGATTGCCGTGGCGAGCATTGTGGTGCAGGGCTCGCTGCTGCCTGCGGTGGCAAAGAAGCTCGACATGATCGATGCGGCCGGCGACGTGCGCCGAACCTTTAACGATTACCGCGACGAGGACGGCATGTCGTTCGTCAAGCTCAAGGTGGGCGCGGGCCATCCGTTTGCCGGTCGCTCGCTCGCGGACATCGGCAGTGCCACGGACATGCTCGTAGCCCTGGTACTGCGCGACGGCGCGCACCCGGTGCTGCCCAACGGCGATACCGTCATCGAGGAAGGTGACCTGCTGGTGATGGCCGCGCCAACGTTTGAAGAACGTGCCGAGGTTACACTGCGCGAGGTCACCGTGACGCCCCACGGTCGCCTGGCCGGCCAGCGTCTCCGCGATGTGCCGCAAGGCAAGCACCCGTTCATTGTGGTAATGCTCAAACGCGACGGCCAAACGATCATCCCCGACGGCAACACCCTCATATACGCCGGCGACGAAGCCGTCATCGCCACGCTGGCATCGTAGCCACAGGCCGATTTCAGCGAACTCGAAAAGCATGGGGGGCGTGCATTGCCACCCCCCATATAACCCCAGGCAATCGCTCGGCATCGTCCCGCAGGGGCCGTTGCGTTCAACGCCCTAGCCTTTGTCGTAAACGCACTCCCCTGTGGTGAAATCCCACTTGAGGTCCCATGCGTTCTCGGTAAAGTCGTCATACATATCGATCGCGCTCCAGCCGGACACTCCGCCGTCGTCAAAACATGTGGGCTCATAGAACGTGTCAAGCTGCGGGTCGATGTCGGTCGTCACCGAAAAGTCTGGGCCGTATGTTCTTCCCAGCGCCACGATATTGTCAATCTGGTCGACGGATTCGACTGCCTTCAACCCTCGCGCAACATCGCCGAGCAAGCCGCAGAAAGCTTCCTTTTCCAGCGGCCTATTGGCGGTCTTAACAGTCTTGACCCACTCTGTGGAAGTGGGGAACATTACGCAGAGCGCGCGAACGACATCGTTGCCGGTTTTACAGAGGCCGAACAGCTTTTGGCGCGCTTCGTTTCTCTGCTTTGTCGCCTTGACGCCTATGTACTGCCAATAGTCAATCGTGCCATCCTTTAGAACCGTTCCGTCCTTTAGAGTCACGCGAACACCGAGGTACTGCGTTTCGGCCTCAAAATAGCCGGCACAGGGCTTTACCGGCTCAAGCGGATCCCTCAAATTGGGGTCGTCATAGCGTGCTTCCTCTTCTGGCAGCTCAAGGCGGTCGATAACAAGCTGCTTGGAGGCATTATCGGCATATTTGCGCAGCTCTTTGCAGATACCAGTTTTAGAACGCTTGCCTATAGAGACCTTATCAAGAATTACTTCGACGCTATCAATATCGTCGAGTGCAACAAAGTGCGCGAGCAGCAACCCGGGCTGCTTCATGGTCCGCTTTACATCCTTCAGCCTCAGTATTGTCATAGCTCCGTCGAAATGGCCTTTTTTGAAGAGCTTGTCCCATTCAATGTAGTCCTCAATAAACGCATAGTCGGGATCTTCCACAATGGCCGTAATCTTCTCGACATCGTTATCGGCAACCAGAGAGGCAAAGTAGGGCGGATCGACATGATCGCATTTTCCGAACAATAGCCGCGAGCAAAGGGCTGCAACGGCGTTGGCCCGATAGCCGTGAATAAGGTGTTTATCATATGCAAAACCTTTTTTATTCGCATGGCGGAGGTCATCGGGTGAAAACTTGACCTGAGCTAGCTCATTTGTCTGCCCATTATGAAAGAGAGGACTGTCGTACTTGGGACAGCCAGTGCAACAGTCATAGACATCGACGGCACAAGAAATGCCCTTCAAAACGTTTGGGAGGAGATTGACAACCTCTTCGATATCCAAATCGACGGCATTGCCATACCAATCGACTTTACATTCAATAAGCAGTTCAAGCCGTACGATATCGCCAAATTTGCGCTCCCGACCCTTCCACTCGGAAATGTAATCGTCACGTCCGAAATAAACGTTATGGGAATCGGGGCCAATGTGGTCAGTCTCGCTACAGCCCAAAAGATCAAACAATTGACGGCTATCACCAGAAAACGAAACCCCCGCCCGAGGATCCTCAGGAATCTCGAAAGATGCATTCAGGTTGTCAGCCATTTGCCCAAGAATAGCATCCCGAGCATCTTTCGTGCTGTAAATCAGAATACTTTGATGGGGTGTGTACATTGCTCGTCCTTTCGTGCTGAGACAAATCGAATGGTCGATAGGCCTTGTCCGGAAAAGCGCATAACGCCACATTCAGGATGCTTGTCACGTAATTAAGTGAGTTCACCCATGGCAGGCAGTCCCGCGACCAATGTCGACATGTGTTAACTTAGCCCAGCTGACCACGCCATTTGTTGAGCAACAAGTGCGAGCGGTACCTTTTGAGCCCCGAACGTTACCACAGACTTTAATAACGGCACAAATCAAAAAAGTAGCGGTGATGTAGGGACTGTTTATGCACTCCAAAGCGCAATTTAGTCCCTATTTCACCGCAAGTTATTGAGGGGATAAGGTTGAGGGGTGGCTGTGGCTACCAGCCGTCGTCCGCGCCGTAGTCGTAGTCCGTATCGTCGCCCGCGGCAAAGTCGCGGAGGTCGAGGCCTTCGCGTTCGGCTCGGGCTAGGAGCTCTTGGGGCGACTCGTCCTCGATATCCACTACGTCGAGCATGGCAGCCGGAAAGCCCACGCCTGCTGCACTCCCCGCGCGATCGAGCAGACTCTCGCGCAGCTGATCTACGTCCACATCGATCTTCATGGTGTAACCTCCTACCGAGCCAGGTCCCTACTCAGCAGCGCTAAGCTTATCCACAGCAGCAACAAAAGCCGCAATCTGCTTGTCGTCCATTTGAGTGGCCAAACGCCCCACGGGCTCATCGTAGGCGAACTGCACCTTATCGATAAAGCAATCCCAAGCGCGTTCGTCCACACGCACGGCGGCCTCGCAATACTGACTGAGCTTTTTGAGTCCATACCAAAACGCATTCACATGGCGCGTGGGGTCCTCATCCAGCACACCATCGTAGCGACGCCCGTTAAACTCCCGCATGCGCACCACGGCGACCTCGAGCGAATCGCCGCCCTCGGCCGAAGCCTCATCCACCAGCTCGGGAATCGGAACCTCACGCCGAACATCATGCCTGGTAGCGCCGTCGTACTCGCCCACCAGCACGTCTTCGTCAAGCCGAGAATCGTAGTCGAAATAGCTCGAGCCCCTGCAAATCCCATGCGGCGAGCCAGAGCCAAACGCACAGAACAACCCGCCGTCGGCAACAATACGACGGTAGGTCTCAAACGACTTCTTAACCTGAGCGAGCAACTCGAAAAGCAAACCGGCATCGCACGCCGCCTCGCACGCAACGCACGCAGGCTCGGGCAGCCCCGAAGGCTCCACCGTGCTCCCCGCAACGCGGGCGGCACGCTCGGCCCGATATGCCTGCGCCGCCAAGCGCGCTCGCTGCGCAGCGCCGCGCACGTTGGTAAGCTCGCGCTCCAACGCCACGTCACCAGCAACATCGCCAGCAACATCACTCGCAGACCCGCCAGCGCCCTGCGACCCTGTCGCACTCAGCTCGGACTCAAACGTCGCTGTGATCATACCCGCAAGGTCCGTCGCATCGGCGGCACAACGCAACTGTTCCAGCTGCGTACACAGCAGGTCGGCATCCAAAGGCACAGCATCCACAACGCGCACGCCATTCAGGCGCGCCACGTCCCGTAGCACCATAGCCCCCGCAGCATCGTACGCCGCACGAACCTTGTCCGCCGTATTCGCACGCAGCTTTACCTCGATAAACGCAAGCGTCTGCTCCAAACGGGCCAGCAGCTCGGCCTTGTCCTCCATGCGCAAAAAGGCAGCATAGCGGCGCTCCATCTGCAGCGGACCGACAATGCCCGCCTGCTTACGAGCCCGCGCAAGGGCCGCACCCTCAACACGGCGCACGTACGTATCAACAGCCCGCACGGCAGAGTCGCGCGCAGCGTGCTCGGCAGCCTCGACGCCCCTAAGCACGCTCAGCAGCTCGCGGGAGCGCGCCTTGCGCACCAGCTCCCCGCGATCGTACTGCTCAAGCGCCGTCTGACGCTTGGCTACCGACTCAAAGCCAAACAGCTCGTCGAGCAGCTCACCAACAGAACGCTCGCCCGCCATAGCAAGGCCTCCTCACGCACTACGCACCCACATGCCCGCGGGGCACCCGAACACCGGACGCCCCGCTCGCCCGCACTCCTACAGATCCAGAGCCTTTTTCGCGGCGTCGACCGGGTCGCCATCCATGTAGAACACCGGGCTCAGGCCCGAGATAATCTCGGACGAAACACTCTGCAAACCCGCAATAGCACTCAGCGGCAAAATCACGCGCTTGGCGCCGGCGTTTTTGGCCACGCGCATAATGTCCTCGAGCCCACGGATCTCGTCCATAGAGCCCGACATGCGCAAGATTCCCGGAATCGCCAGCGCAGGCATCACCGGGCGGTTGCACGCCGCGGAGCACAGGCCCACAAACTCGGCGAGCGAAACTTCCTCGGACAGGCCCTTGCTCTGCAGGTCGTTATAGAACAGCAGGTAATCCTTGGAGCCAATGTGCATGCCCGGCGCCACGCGGTTCGCCAGGTTCACAAAGTTGTCGAACGCGGCCTCCAGGGTATCGCGCACCGGCTTGTTAAAGGCCACGCCCTCGTGCTTAAACTTGCACTCGCCGGCAACGGCCTTGTTCTCCAGCTTGTACACGGCAACCTCACCGCCCTGCGATCTGCCCACGCCAAACACATGACCGGACAGCAGCGGCCCGTCGGGAATCAGCGTGTCCTCGCTCTGCTCGGGCACGCGCACCACGTGCACGTCCTGCGGGTTGTCGGCATCCATATAGCCCAGGTTGACGTCGATAAACTCAACGCCCGCCATAATCTTGAGCTGCTCCTTTACGCGGCGACGACCCTCGATGGCGTAGTCCAGCAGCCAGCGCACGTCGTCCTTGTCCATGGCCTCGTCGGGAAACAGCAGCTTGGCCAGGCCGCTAAAGGTCTTGCGCACGGCGATCTCGTCGCGCTTGTTAAAGTCGCTGTTAAAGCGGAAGTAACGGTCGATATGGTGCGTAAAGTCCTTGCGGCGCATCTCCTTGCAAAACTCCGACAGGCAGTCGGTAATCAAGCCATAATGCCCGGTCAGCAGGCTCGAGCGCATCTTGGGAATCTCCCAGCCCGGCAGGTAATAGTGGATACGGTCGAAGAAGGCCGAATCGTTGTTAAACTCCGGCGGAAACGGATCAAACAGGTGCGTGGTCTTAAGGACGTTTTGCACGGTGTCGTTGATGTTGCCCTCAAAGACCATGGAGGCATCGGCGTTAATCTGGTCGCGGCCGCGCGCATAGCTGCCGCTCGCCATGTAGTCCTTCATGATCTGCACGGCATTGGTGTCCTTAAAGCGCATGCCGGCGACCTCGTCGAACGTCACGCAATCCCAGTGGCCCACCAGGCCCACGCGATCGGCGCGCATGGAGTTCATGCGGCCGAACAGGTTGGCCGTGGTGGTCTGGCCGCCAGAGAGCAAGATGGCGTAGGGCGAGACCTCTTTGTAGATATGGCTCTTGCCGGTGCCGCGGGGACCCAGCTCGCACAGGTTGTAGTTGCGTTCGATGAGCGGCACCATACGCTCGATAAAGTGCAGGCGCTCTTTCTCGGAAAGCTCGCTGGGTTCGTAGCCAGCTGAGCGCAGCAGCATGTTGAGCCACTCGTCGCGCGAGAAATACTGGCGCTCGTCGATCATGGCATCCAGGTCCAGGTTGGGCATCTGGATGGGCGTGAGCGACGCCACACTAAACGGAGAGTCCTCTGGGCCGCGCTTTTTGCGCTTGGCCTTGGAGCGGCGCGGCGCATCGTCGCCAAAGACCTCCATGCCAAACTCGTCTTCCTCATCCACGGGATGACGATACTCGATGCTCATAATGCACCAAATGCCACCCTGCAGAATCTTGGAATAGTCGCGCACGTACTCGGCCGGCATCACAAACGGCTCGATGGTCAGGTTGGCAAACGACGCCACGTAGATATCTTTGTACTCGTCGAGCTTGGCCGTCACCTTATCGATGATGGTAAAGCGGCCCAGTTCGCGAATCTTGGACTTAATGCGCTCGGACTCGTCGGGACGCACGTAGTTATCGGTGAGGATCCTGCGGATGCGATCCAGGCCCTCTGCCACGGCTTCCTCGTCATCGGTTGAGCAGTACATGCCCAGCAGATACTCAAGCACAAAGGTTGGCACGTTTGCGCCGCGCTTCATAAGGGCCGTCAGGTCCTTGCGCACGATCTTGCCAGCAAAGTGCTCGAGCAGCTTGCCGTCCAGCCCATCCATGTCGTAGCCGTCGTCCTCGGGGGCCTCGGCCGCAGCTTGGTCATAGCCATCGCTTGAGGATTCACCCTCGGCGGGCGCGGCAGCCTCAACGGGCGCGACGGCCTCCACCGGCTCCGGGGCAGGCGCCGCAGCCTCAACGGACGCCGCAGCCTCCACGGGCACATCCACATCAATCGAGGGAACTTCCCACAGATTGTCGTCATGGCTATCAATCATAGGGCACACTCCTAAAAACCAAAGTCAGCAACAGGGGCAAACGAAACAGCGATGGTATACGTCTCGCGCCAAACGATCTTGCCCGACTGGGCATCGCGGCAAACCAGCAAATGGGACGAGCCGGACCCAAACGACACACCCGTCTTAAGCGTAAAGCGAGCCTCGACCACGCGGTCCTGCGGGTTGGGCGAGGTCATGTCCGCATGCACGCGAGCAACGTCGCTCACCTCGTTGCCGGTCTCGTCGGTAAACACCAGCTCGTACTCGCACGGCAGCACCTTGCCCGTAGCGGCCTCCTCCTGCAGCAACTTAATGCCAAACAGCGAGTTGGTAACGCGGCGGCTCTCGCTCAGCACGCGCAGCTTCGCAGTCTGCGTATCAACGAATTCCTTTGAGGACGCACTCAGGCGGCGATACCCGACCACCGGCACCACGAGCTCCTGCAGGCTCACGCCGCCATGCACGTAGCGCTTGGTTCCGCCGGGTCGCTTGTAGTGCACGATCCCGCGCGGAGCCAAGCCAACGTAGCCGCCGCCCGGCACCACATGGTCCATGTTCATGGCTAAACACGGGCTACCGTCCGCGCCGTTAGCGATATCGGCCAAGGTGTCGCCCTGAGCGACCACCGCATGGCGCTTGCCAAACAGCACCGGATCGTCGGGCAGGTCGTTCTTGCCCAGGAACAAGCATTCCGGCAGTTCGTTGGCCGTGTACAAAAAGCCATGGTCGGATGTGATCGTCACGCGGGCGCCTGGCGCGTCGGTGCACACGCGCTTGGCGATCGAGACCAGCTCATCCACGCTCTCGGCGCACGCATCGAACACATCGCTTTCGGTGGCGAGTTTCTCCCCCGTCGCGTCGATCTTGTTGTGATACAGGTACACGATCTCGCTGGACTTGAGCAGCTCCTTGCGGTCGGCGGCAGACATATCCAGATACGCCGCGGCACTCAGGGCACGAGCCGTAGGCGCGGCCTTCTGCAGCACCGCCTGGCGCTCGACCGTAGAGCTCGTCGGCATATCATCGAGCAGCACGGCGCCCGTTTCCATGTTGAGCGTCATGGCCTGATGCGGCAACAGCGCCGGCATGCCCATCTCGGTAATTGAGGGAAACATCGCCTGCACGCTACCCATGCGCACCTCGCCGCCGCGCTCGCGCTCCAAAGCGGCAGCCACGTCCTGCGCCACCTCGTAGCGAAGCGCATCGCTAATCAGGACCACCTTGGCCTTGGCACTACCGGTATACGTGGGCAGCGTCTCCCAATAGAACAGGTCTTGGCGAGCGACACCCTCAACATAGCCGGCATCGCGCCACTGCGCCTGGGCGGCATTGGCCCAGCACGCGTTGCTCTCGGTCAGATACCAGTTAACGTAGTTGTTCTCGGCCCATTCGACCGCGCGGCGCTCGGGCTCCTCCAACAGGTCGACACCACGAAGCTTGCAGCGCTCGTTGGCCTGGCGCAGCGCGCGGTATGCCGCATCCATGCGCCACCAATCTGTGGTATAGGCCTCCCATACCTCGGCCGCCTGGGCAATATGGAATCCACCCGCATGGTCGCGCTTAAAGGCTGCCATGTCGGCCAGCGCCAAAAGCACCTGGTAGTAGCAGGCGACATCGTCGTACCAGCACAGGTCGCGACGGGCCGCGGCAACACGACGCGCCTCGTCAACGCGATCGGCACCCTGCGCCAGCGAGGCGAGCAGGTCGCTCAAAATGGCCTCGTCAACGCACGGGAATACATCCAGGCGCAGCAGATCGTCGGTAGGCAGAGCACCAAACACATGGCGCAGGCCGCACGCGTCCTGGACCAGCTCGCAAATCTCGCGCAGGTCATCAGACGCCGCAGCATCGCCCGCCCATTCGCGGACAACGGCAATGCAATACGGCGCATAGGCAGGCGCAATATGGTTGGAGAGCTTTTGCAGCGCAGCCGCCGGCACCAACGAGGCCGCGGCCGTCAGCAGCACATGGGCGGCAAAATCCTGGAGCGAATCGCGCTCGAACAGCGTACCCTCAAAGCCCGTGCGCTGACGCACAAAGGCAGCAAGGCTGTCGGCGGCCTCAAACTTTTGCGCCAGCTCCGACAGCGCCTCCGGGCCATCGCGCAGCAGCATAGTCAGGCATGCGCGCACAATAAACGGCATGGTGGCAGCGCTGGGATCGGAGCCTCCAAACATGGCGGCCAGCAGGCCCAGCTCAACATCGGCCGCACACGCAGGCGCGGGCATGCACTTAGAAAACTTGGCGACGCGGCCCTTGGCGGCAAAGAACGACTTGTGCGCCTGCAGAGCCTTGCGAATATCCCTCGCGTTGGAGGCGCCCAGCTGATCGGCCAGCAGCGACAGATAGTCCGCCGAGAACTGATCGGCATACAGCTCAACATCGGCCAGCCAATCGCCCTCAAGGCCACCACGCCCCTGCTGGCGATACACCAGCATGTCGCTCGTGGTGTCCTCGCGGGCGATAAGGCGCTTGACCTCAAACATATGCCCGTCGCAAGCCTCCACAAAGCGCACCGGACGCGGCAGGCGCTGCTCTACCGCTTCGCCAAAGCCGCCCTCGGCAAGCTCGGCAAACGTGGCGGCAAACTCGCCTTCCGCGTCGTGCCACACCACCACGCGGCGCTCACGGCAATCGGGCAGCGGCTGTTCAAAGCGCGCCGCCAGCTCTTCAATTACATCGAACTTTGCCATCTAACAATCCCACTGTCATACCGGTCAAAACAATTCGCGTAACGCGTAATCACGTGTGCATTATTTTATCTTTGCCAGCACATCCTGGAACTTGGCATAGTTGACCTTAACGCCGTCGTCCAGGTCAATCTTGATCATCTGGTCGGCCAGGTGATGCAGCTTTTCCTCGTAGGCAACGGTCTCGGTCAGCTGATCCTTCAGCTTTTTGATGCGCTTGGTCAGCGCGACCTTCTCGCCGCGCTCGGCCGTGGCCAGCGCGTCCTCGGCGTCGGCAATCTGCGAGCGATAGCGCTCCTGCTGCTCGTGCACGTAGTCGGTACGAATGCGCGCCAACAGGTCGGGTGTGTAGCGGTGCATGTAGACCAGGGCCATAAAGCCGTTCTTTTTGCCCGAGTCGAACAGCCAGTAGATGGGACGCTTCTTGTAGGTCTGGCAGTGGTCCTTAAAGAAGTCCTTCAAAAAGTAGGTGCGAATCACCTCGCGCGAGGTGCCCTTGCCGCCGAGCGCCTCGGCAATAAAGGCCAGGTTCTGCTCGAGCGTCTCCTCGCCGTACACGGTGCGCACAAAGTCGATAAAGTAGCGAACGATGTCGTCGTCAAAGTACTCGTCGTCGGTAATGGGCAGCACATTGTCGCCGTCGGGCATAAAGGTCACGTGATCGGGGTCGGGCATCTTGGCCAGGTAGTCGTTGACCGTGGCACCCTGATCGGCCAAAATCAGACCGTCCACATCCAGCGAGTAGCGGCCAAACATGCAGCCCACGGCATAGCTTATGAGCGAGGTAATCTCGTCGCGCTTGGTGCGCACGTACTTGTTGCCCTTGTAGCTCTCGGGAATCTCGTCGGCGGTGTCGAAGATGCGCGCCACCGATACGTACTTGTCCTCGACCTCGATGGGCACCTCGCCCTCCATGTTGTAGATCTTGGCAAAGATTCGGTTGAGCTCCTCCTCGTTAGCGCGAAGCTGCTCAAAGCGAGCATTGACCTCGGCCTTGCGAGCCTCGTATTTATCGGCGAGCAACGTTGCCATATCTCTATCCCATCCAATCAGGACCGATTAAAAGCCCAATAAAACTAGCTAAGTCAACATAGACAAGTCTACCCGACAGCAAAGCTTATGGCGCCCTATGCAGAGCATTCACGAGCACCATTTTCAGGACCCGCCCATTACAGACGAACCAAGCTTTGCAGCCAGTATGTATTAACTTACTCCACCAGCTCCACCATTTGTTGAGCAACAAGTGCGAGCGGTAGCACAAATGGCATAGATGTCACTATTTTCCGTAATATTGTGACTATTCCACAAAAAAGCGTATAGTATGTTGCTTACAACCAACTAGGAGGTGCTCCTTATGTTGTTAGAGTTCAGCTTTAAAAACTTCCGCTCCATTAAGGACGAGGCCGTATTGTCAATGCTGCCCGTCAATTCCTACAAGGAGCATCAGGAGAATGTCCACCCCTGCAGCATTCCCGGCACCGGCACGGACGGAGTGCTTACCGCGGCGGCCATCTACGGCCCCAATGCTTCCGGAAAAACCAATCTGTTGCGAGCGGTTCACTTCTCTCGCAACCTCGTTTTAGGTATTACGCATCCGGCCCATCTGCCCCGACGTCAAAGCTTTGTCGGCAACAGCGACCCATCGAGCTTTAGCTATACGTTCTACACCGACGGCACTCGCTACGAGTACGAATTCACCCTAGACGACGATGGCGCCCTCAGTGAGAGACTCAGCGTAAGCCCCAAGGCCAAACGTCTTGTCTACGAAAGATCCCGCAATGACGATGGCACGTACTCCGTCAAGCAAGGCTCCAAATATCCCGGCATCGTAACCAAGCTCAAGGGTTATACGGATCCGGGGTTTGTCCTTGGCATGCTCGCAAACTACGGTTTTGAACCCTGCGTTAAGGCGATGCGCTGGTTTGCCGACGACCTGGTTGTAGCCAATCGCGAAGCCCCCATTCCCGATGCGGAGCTTATGGACAAGCTTGCTACGTTGGGCGAGGCTAAATTCAAAAAGGTCATCAAGGCCATTAGCTCCGCAGACCTGGGCATTACCGGGGTGCAGCTTAAAGTCGACGACATGACCGAAGACGAAAAGAGCGCCCAGAAGGAAAACGCCGACAAACTCGCCGCCGTATTCGAAGCGCTCACGGGCCAAAAACCCAACGGCGTCGAGATACCCGATAAAAAGGTCGCCATGCAGTTCCGTCACGAAATTGACGGCCGAAGCGTTGGCTTTGGCCTTGACGACGAATCCCTGGGCACAAGGACCATGCTCGACCTGGCAGTCGACTTTATCGATGCCATCGATGCCGGCCGAACCTTGTTCGTAGACGAAGTCGAACGCAGCCTCCACCCGTTGCTCCTCGAAAGCCTTGTGGCACTTTTCTTCGATCCAGACCTCAACGAACACGGAGCACAGCTCATCTTTACAACCAACGAGCTTCTCTTCCTGAAGAACGATACGCTTCGTCGCGATCAGATATGGTTCATCGAGAAGAACCTGCAGAGCGGTTCCTCAGACATCTACCCGCTCTCTTCTTTCTCCCCACGAAAGGACGAAAGCTTAATCAACCGCTACCTCCATGGTGCTTACGGTGCCGTTCCTTACGCTGATCAGCTCATGGGCGCCATCTGCGAGACTGGCGGAATCAACCTTTAGCGTGCACGAAACGGGCACGTCACTCCCACTTGGATCGGACGCCCGTCTCGTGGTATAAAGATATCGGTACCCTCGAATAGAGGGACCTCCAAGAGCCGGGGGATGTCCCCCGGCATTTTTTATGCGTAAAGTCGCCGCGACTCCTATTTCGCTTCTTTCGGGGCGTTTTCGAGTGCGTCGGCAATCGCCTCTATGCCCTCTCCCTGGCCTAGAATGAAGCACTTCCAGTCGATGTCCTGGGTGCGGGCAAACTCATCGGCACGCGAGGCACTAAAGAGCATCACGCGGCTCTTCTTCCACAACAGGGCGGGATGCAGCTTAAAGTCGGTGCTCTCAATACAGACCACCGCGTCTTTGCGAGGCATCTCGAGCTTGCTGCTCTTGACCAACTCTTTCAGCTTTTGGACGTCGGTGATCTCCTGACCCACAGAACAGCTGTTGAGCAGGTCCTTCCACACGCGGAAGTACGGCTTGCCCTCATAGGAAGCCCCTTCAGCCACAACGGATGTCGAGAGGCCGACAGGCCGCTTTGCAACCGCATGCCTAACCTTGGGAGCCGCCTTGGCAGACTCGTCCGCCGGCTTCTCATCGATGCCCAGAACCTGAGCAACGTAGTCGTCATTGCCCAAGAAGTACTCCTCGACTACGTCCCATCGCTCGGCATCGCTCATGGTGGAGCGGAAGAAGCCCCTAATAACCTTGGACGAATACTCGTGGCGATCGTTAAGCTCGCGCAGCACGCCATTGGAATATCTGCTGTCCGAAGCCAACGCCTTGACCTTCGAGGCATCGTTGAGACGAATAAAAATCTCCGGGTTGTCGCCGCCCTTTACCGTGTACGTGGCAAGCTTGAGAATCTCTAAGATCTCGGCCAGCGCATAGCGAGCGTCGAGAGCCTTGTTGTCCAGATAGCGCCTGCAATGTTTGCTACCTTCGGGAGGCTGCAACCTTCCCAGCGTCTGGGTCAGATTGCTCATGGCTGCCTGAAGCTCGCGCCCGATTACGCCATAGCGAACATCCTGCGCGCGGCTATAGGTATTCCTCGAAGACTTATTGAATCGTTTGATGCATTTAAAGGACCGGTCGGATCCAAAGTGCCGGCCACCATCGACGGGACGAACAAACGCATTCAGCAGCGCAGACGGCTTCTTGACCTCCAAAGACGTCCCCTCAAGCTGATGGGTAAGCTCTTTCGTAAACTCCTTCTCCGAAAAATCGCCCTCACGCGCAAGGCTCATAAACGTCTTGCGCAGCGCCTCGGCAAACGCAGACAGCGTCGACGTGGCCCCATCAAACGGCATGGAGTAATTGATGTCGAGCGCCAGGCGGTTCGAAAGCGCAGGCTCCCCCGTCGGCGAACAAATCTTGCCCGTGAACAGCTGGCGCTTAAAATCGGCAAAGGTCAGGTCGCTAAACTCGTTAGCCCACATGTCGCCTACGTTGAGCTCATAGATTGCGCCCATGTCCGAGATCTTGACGGCATGCTGCCCCGCACGATTCTCGTAGCGCGTATGGGCCTCGCTGATCTTTCGTAAATACTTGCCGTAGGACGTGGTAAAGCTACGCTCGGCAACCTGCTCAATGCAAACAAACTGCTTGGTATACGACACCTTGGGGCGCACGACGATAACCGGGAAGTTGAACTTATCCTCAAGGTCGCGCGAGATCATCATGAGGGCCGATTTAACGCGATTGGTCTTGCGGTCCTCATCCTTCTCGTTTGTAAACAGGTAGGAGAACGTATTGGGCGATACCAGGAAGTTCTGGCTACGGTCTTTTTGCGGCGCAGAAGCATAGACCTCGTACAGCTTGGCCATGATCTCCTTAAGCTGCCACTGGCTAAACTTGGAGAGCGCATACAGCGTCTCGGAATAGCGAACGTCCTGCATAAAGAAGTCGATGCAGGCCTTGGCCCCCAAGCCGCGCTTGCGACCGCCACGACCAATTTCCTGAATATAGTCGGACAGATTGCCCGTCGGCGCATAGTGGTACACGGCATCGATGTCGTCGATGTCGATACCCATGCCAAACGCCTTGGTGCTCACGAGCACCCTGCAGCTGCCCGACGCAAACGCGTCTTGAACGATCTTCTTGTACGCGGCATCTTTGCCGCCGTGATAGCCCAAAACCTTAGAATTAGAAACGCTGCGTTGATCGATGATTGCATTGACATGACTCTGGTACGGGCAATACACAATCGCATGGCGATTGTCGCGCACGGCCTTATCAATCCACTGCTCGGCGAGGTCGGTTTTTACCTCCTCGATGGGACCGGGCAGCTCGCTTTTGCTTCTCCAGACGATGTCGAAGGAGATGTCGTTACGACGAGGGTTGCCCAGGAACGTCTTGCAGTTGCCAAGCTCCAGGTCGGCGATCGTATGCGAAACGACATCATCGCGCCCGCCGTAGACAGCCGTGGCGGTAAGGCAAAAGATCGGAAAGCTCATACCGTTTTTGCGGAGCTTAGACAGATACGGCCCCAGATACCAGTAGTCCGGGCGGAAATCTTTACCCCAAGAAGTAACGGTGTGGACCTCGTCGATGACGACAAGGCCGAGCTCGCGGCCGTTAAGGATCGCCCGGATCGAGGACTCCAGCAGAAGTTCCGGTGACAGGTAGATGATGGAGGCCTCGCCGCTTTTAACACGGTCGAGGGATTCAAGACGCTCGCCATAGGGAATGTCCGAGTTAATGGCAACGACATTCTTAACGCCACGTTTCCGCAAGTTAGCGACCTGGTCGATCATCAGGGCCTTCAGCGGCTCAATAACCAGCGTGACCAGCTGATATTTCCGAGCAAGATACAGCGCCGGAATCTGGAACAGAATGGACTTGCCCGCACCCGTGGGCGCCGTTACAAACACATTCCTGTAATCGACGGAGCCCGCATGGGCAGCCTCGGCCTGCTTTACGACAAACTCAGAGATAGCACCCTGAGACACCGTTTCCATTTCGTTGTCAAAGTCGGGGTTCTTATAAAAACGAAGCTTCCTAAACGAGGCCTCCTTGCCCCAGTAATGTTGAAGCACCGAAAGCAGGCGGTCCGACTCCTCGATCTTTTCCTCTTGGTCTTGCTGCGCTACAAAGGAAACGGATAGACCCAGCGCATGGGTAACAGAAGCGACCGCCTCCAGAGCGGACCTATAGCTCTCAAGTTCCCGAGCGTTCACCAAAACAGAAGCAGGGCCAGCCGTGCCATCTAGCAAGCCCAGACGGTATTCCAAAAACGCAGCCGACGAAACAGGGACGACGCCCTCAGAAATTGCCGAAGCATCACCCAGCGCAAAAGAAGCACGATCAAACAGATCGACAACTTCCCACTCAGAAAACTCGTCCGGAATAATCGGCGTTACAAGGTGCGCACTTCCAACCCTTACCGACTTGGCATAGTACTTAGAAAGTCCCGTCGTATCGGGCGTCATATCGTCAAAGGATGACTCAAAGTCGTTAAGCAGCCCAGGATCAACGGGAGAAGGAACGCCCTCACCATCAAGGAACAGGTTGTTCTGCACAACAACGATCTTGCCATCGAACAGTTCCTTAATCGTCCCGCGCAACTCAAGAAGCTGCTCAAACAGCATCAAGACTGGGCCATCTGCCGAAAGAATCTGAGCCACGGCTAGTCTCTTTTGGCGGGCAAATTCGGACGGAGAAAAGAACGGAGCGGCATCGCTGGCTACGACCCCGGGAATCGAGCGCTCATTGTGCGCAACGGATTCCGCGAGACGAGGAGACAGGCCGCAGAAGGCGAATATCGTAGGTTGCGAACAATCCCTCAAGAGCTCGTCGATTTTACTATCGGGCGCCAAACTATTGCCATCGCAGTACTCGGTCATATTCTCCTCCTCCAACCAAACACTGCCATCAACTTAGCCCATCAACCTCGCCATTTGTTGAGCAACAAGTGCGAGCGGTGGATATTGAGCTACGACCGTTAGGGATTGAATAAATGAAGCACAACAAGAAAGCAACACCCGAGTCGAATCAGCTCCACACTCGCCGAAAGTCACACCACATGCCGTCCAAAAAAGCATGCAGAGAATGGCGCACAAACCGGACAATTCAAATTGGAGGACATAGCGGTGGCGCCTCGTCGTTGGCAGCCATCATCAGAGCAATCCAATTAGTTAACAATAATCAGGCTGAGTATCGTTCATCACTCGCTGTCGGAGAGAGGGCCTGTCGCAACGGACTCAAGCTCGATACCACAGCGCTCCGCCATGTAATCAAAGTGAGCAGCCTGGTTATTTGCTTCAAAAATGCACCGCATAACATTTAAATAGTGAAGTAAATAGTCACCAGAATCGGTGCATTCAGCGTCATCGGTCAAAAGATGAGAGCCAGAGTGCGTCCACAAAAGCAATGACCTCCCCAAAGGACGATCGGATGGAGACAGCTTGGCAATTGTTTCTTCAAGATTCAATCCATTGACAAAATTGAAATAAGTTTCAAGGATTCGACGAATGCTATTGCGGACGGACGTTGACCGATTTCCCACACGAAGCTCCTGCCACAGCGCCTCGTAACCCGTACTTACTGGATTATCCGAACCAAAGGCCTCGACAATGGAGCTGCTAGCCGTTTTTCTAATTACGAAATACGCGCTGTTCGATAGAGAGTAACCAGCCGAGGGGTATGTAATTTCGTGATGGAAACTGGCATTGTGCGTTAATACAAACAGTTGGCTTACGTCGGCACTGTCCTTCCGCCGCGCTTCGGAAGCCAGGTCTCGCACTAAAGAATTAACAAAGTAAAGAACGTTCGCATCCAGGCTGGAAATAGGATCATCAATAAATACAACTGGATGATCGGACGACCTGCTCTCGACGTAGCTTAGGAAATACAAGAAGGTAACGATGGTTTTTTCGCCCTCGCTAAGGGTTTCATTCGCACGTTCGCCACTGCGACGAATAAATGCATAGTCTTTTCCATCGTTAGCTTCATCGAGAGAAAAATTATCAAAGCACAAGTCCCTAAGAATTCGATTGATACGCTCAATAGTAGGCTTTGAACTAGTGAGCCGAGACATCAACTCCTCCCGCTCGGCATTCTTTTTTTCAATCGCATTAGAACAGCTGAAAAGTTTAGATTCGAGCCCCTTTTTGGCGCCGTTGTAAGCACGCTCAGCTTTTAGGAATTGTCTCTTTTCTGCATCCAACCTTGTTACACATTGCCAACGGATGCAGGAATTAGTCTCTTCTTTAAACTCATTAAAATGAAGAGCGCGTTCGTTGTGCACGGCAATTTGTTCATTTAGCTTTTCAAGCGAAATAGTCAAGTTCTCACGAGCATCAATCGTATCTTCAATAATTACCGAGCTTCCCAAATCATTTTGTTTAGCTTTCATGCGCTCAAGATTAGTCGAAGCTAAAGCATCAAAGTCAATCAAATCATTACTCACCTGAATAATGTCGAAGCCATGATTTCGATAAATGGATAGATCTTCCCTCAGCTGACGTATTTCGCTGAGAGAAGTTTCATAAATAGAAACAGCATCAGCCAGCAACCTCTGAGCTCCTCGGTAATCATCATCAAAATAGTATTCAATACTCCCAGCAAGGGCCTCGCTCGTTTGTTGCTGGCAAAAAGGACACGTTGCCCGTTCTTTTAGTCGAAAGTACCGCAAGCCTCTTTCAACCCAGCCGGCATTATTGAGCTCATGGATTAGTTTTGCTGTATCGACATCGCCGCTCCCTACAACGGGGCGTGAAAAAGCCTCGCAAGATTCAGCTTGTTCAAACGATTCAAAATCTGGAATAGTAATCGGTTGAAGCTGTTGCAAGGGTGCTCCTGATGCTTTTTTGGCAAGGGATTCCAAATCATCATTAGCAAGTGGCTTAAAGTCTCTTGGCGCGTCTAACGTCAGAATTCGCTGAAAAAATGATTCTTTTTTTGAAAGGCATCCACGAAAAGCAATCTTCTGAGCGTCAGAAAGGGAGTTGCGCACATCCCAGCACTTCTGCTTAAACAACTCCTCGGCATCGCTATATTTAGACTCCTCCCCCTTTAAAACCTCCTCATAACCTTCTATCAGTTTTTCAAGATTATTGATTTCTTCTCCCAAAGCGCTAACGCTCTGTTTAATTTCAATATTGTCTTCACCCAAAGTGAAAACGCCCGGTACACTGCCGTTTTGAAATATGCCATTAATGTAGTGCTGGTTGTACACCAAAACCGGGCGTGATGGGCCCGACCACTCTACGCGAGACTCGTCGCCCGCCATTCCGGTTCGTAAAAACTCGCTAATAGTAGTTTTTCCACTGCCATTGGAGCCAAAAATATAATTAACAGATTTCAGGTTATCCAGCGACGCGTTATCGCTGCCATATGGCCCCAAGCCGGAAATATTAATACGAGATATCATTCAAACCACCTACAACAAAGGATGACGGCTGAAGTCTAGGGAAGTTTCAAACGAATCATAATCCGCTTTGGACAACGTAATACACTCGTCCGTTACAGCCAAAGCTCCTTCAGCGGAGTTCAAAAAATCAGGAAGAGTCTTCATTATTCCGCATTTATAGTTAAGTGTAGGCATTAACAAATCGGCAATTGCTTTAGCGAAAGACGAATTAAGGAAGCCGATTGCCTCCTTGCATTTCTCCCCAACAACAACTTGACCGCCAGCATCAAATAGGCAGCCGCTGGGGAAAAAGCGAATCCCGAGATTTCCGCTTGAAACAGCAGTCCACGTTCCGCCCTCTTTAAACCATAGGCCTTGACTTGGCCAGACACATCCCGGCAGCTTCCTCATTTCACTTCGGTGAAGATCATTAAACGCAATAACCCACTCCAAATTTCCGTACCATTTTCTAAACTCACCGCCCTTGCAGTAGGGAACATAAGACCCTTTGGAATCCACATCAGCAAGAGACACTGCGTTCGTCACTATCTCACTATCCGACGCTTCCCACCAATAACGCAAGAAACGTGCATTGTCCGCGGTATGAATTCCCTCCCTAAATGCCAGAGACTCCCCCAGACTCGGACAGTCGCTGAAAGCGTACACGATACCGTCGCTGGCCCAATAGGCAATAGGTGTGCCGGGGATCTGCTTGAAGGTCTCGGCGTCGCGGCGGTAGAACCAGCCGCAGCCGGGGTTTTTGATCGCCTCGAGGGCCTTCTGGCGCTTGGCCTCGCTGCCGTTGATG
>NZ_JBQKFW010000010.1:0-79831 GCF_052119145.1 Collinsella sp. LCP19S3_H3 | reverse complement strand
GTTCATCCTGAGCCAGGATCGAACTCTCCGTCCAAATATGTTTGGGCCTCGAGCCCGTCCGGTCCTCTCAGTCATTCGCTGATCGGTTCCGTTCGATTCATATGGTTCTGTTTGATAGGAAAAGGAATTCTCGGGGCCGCCTCTCGGCGGCCTTGCGAAAAACGAATCCAAGTCAGACCATTACAAATGGTTCGATGTCTGCCCGGATGCGACACATCTGGTGTGTCCATCCTCGCAGTATCCGGTTCTCAAGGTGCACGCCTGCGCCGGTTCCCGGTCCGACCGGGCCGCGCGGCAAGCAGATATATTGCCAGACCGGAGGGGCCCGCGGGGCGGGAATCCAGCACTCCATATTTTGTTCACAAATGAACCAATCCTTCAGCTGTTCCACTGAAGTCATATCTGAAGCATTGGCTTCCGGTATTGGCGATGACCAGCTGGTTTATAGGTGTTGAGGTATCGGTCATCTCTGGTGCGCTACTTTACTCTAACGGCATCTGGTTTTGGTTTCCTGTCGGTAAAAGGCTGGTTTTGGCCGCCAGGCGTCCTTATATATAGAGAAGATCGGGTTCGAACCCGTGCACCGGCAACAAAAAAAGCGGCCGGCATCCGCCAGTCGCTTTTCTATTCTATGGTGGGCCGTCAGGGGTTCGAACCCTGGACCTTGGGATTAAAAGTCCCCTGCTCTGCCAGCTGAGCTAACGGCCCGCGGATGGCATTGTACCACGGTCTGAGACTATTCCCAACTCCATTGGCCGTTCTGGAAAATCACAATTTCACGTCCATCAGGTGTAATGCCCGTAATATCGATGTCGTCCGTGCCAATCATAAAGTCAACGTGCGTGCTCGAAACGTTGACTCCGTGCTCCAGAAGTTCCTCTTTGGACATGTCATACCCGCTTTCGATGCACTCGGGAAAACCGACACCCAACGCAAGGTGACAGCTGGCGTTCTCGTCATAGAGTGTGTCGTAGAACAGAATGCCGCTTTCACGAATTGGTGTGTTCTTGGAAATAAGCGCGACCTCGCCCAGATGAGCAGCACCTTCATCGGTTTCAATAATGCTCGCAAGCGTTGCCTTACCCACGCGAGCGTCATAGTCCACTACGCGGCCGTTCTCGAACTTAATCCAAAAATCGTCAACCTTATTGCCGTGGTGAATGAGCGGCATAGCCGAGTACACGATGCCGTCGGCGCGCATACGATCGGGCGAGGTGAAGACCTCCTCGGTGGGAATGTTGGGGAAGAAAGGGTGACCGTCGGGAGTTTTTCCCTTACCGCCGGCCCACTCATGGCCTTTCGTCATTCCAATCGTCAGATCAGTTCCGTTCGAAGCGGTGTAGTGCAGGCAATCAAATTGATTATCGTTTAGGAAGCGCAGGTTCTTTTCGAATGTGGCGTCATGGAGCTCCCAGTCGCTCTCCGGGTCCTGGCCATCAGCACGAGCGGTGTGCAGAATCGCATTCCACAGTTTATAAACTGCAACCTCATCGGCGTCTCCCGGGAATACCTCGCGCGCCCAAGCAGCGACCGGAGCGCCGGCGATGCACCACGGGTTAATGTTGTAGTCCAGTCCACGGCGGAAGACCTTACACTGCATGTTCCTCGCCTTAGAAGCTGCGGCAGGCTTAGCGGGATCGATGCCCTTGAGGGCAGCAGGGTCCGTGCCCTCAATAAAGATAAAGCAGGCACCGTCTTGGGCAAACGAATCCAGCTGTATGCGCTTCCACTCGGGAGTCTGCTCAAAATAGCTTTTCTCGACATGCTCGTAGGTAAGCCTCGTCACGGCATCGTCAGCCCAGATGACCGTCACGTGACCGGCACCGGCGTCATAAGCCTCCGCAACCACCACGCGCGCAAATGACGCGCACTCGACGGGAGACTGAACGACGACCTCCTGACCGGGCTTAACGTTGACGCCCTTGCGGACAACGAGACGCGCATAATTTTTAATCTTGGGCTCCAGGGACTTCATACCCTCCAGAGCCTCTTCGACCGTCAGGGCAGCTCGAATCATGTGCCACTCCATCTATCTACAGGACAGTAAAAAGGCGCGCCGCAAAAAACGACGCGCCTTATATCTTAGCGATATCTATAGGTTGTAACGCTACTACTTCTTCTTGGAGGCCTTCTTGTCCTCTTTGGCAGCCGAGCGCTCAATAATAGCGTTGAGCTTGTTATCGGACATGCCCTCGGCCTGCGCGCGATACATATTGCGCAAGGGACGGATGCGCACGAAGTCGTAGATGAAGTCACCCAGAATGACGATGTAGGACAAAACAATGCCGGCCATCTGGACGGGGCTGGACACCATGCCAGCGGGAGCGAAGTACAGCGAAGACCAAATGGCCACGACGAGCACCATGCCGATAGTAAGCACGGCCCACCAGATGCGGCGGCGCTTGGTGTAGTCCTCATCCTGCTTGAGAAGAATACTCGACACCGTGTAGATGCGGTCCTCCTTGGCGCGCCGCTTAGCCTTGCGGGCGCGCTTCTCCTCTTTAGAGAGGCCCTCGAGGCTCTCGCCCTTCTCGAGCTCCTTGCGGCGTGCCTTGGATGATGCCGGCACGACGCGAACAGAACTCGCTGCCTGACGAGCTGGCTTGGCGGATGCGGCGGACTTGCGCGCAACCCCGGTAACCTCGTGGGATTGCGTGCGCTTGTTCGTGGCGCTGCGGGTACTCACTTACGCGTTCTCCTTCATGCTTGTAAACTGGGAGCCCGTGATGATCTGGAAGGCCTCGCGATAGCGCTCGGACGTGCCATCGATGACCTCGGCGGGCAGATGCGGGGTCTCCCCCGTCATATCCCAGTTGGCCTTGAGCCAATTGCGGACGAATTGCTTGTCGTAGCTAGGCTGAATCTTACCCTCCTCGTAGCTGGCGGCAGGCCAGAAACGGCTGGAGTCGGGCGTGAGGCACTCGTCGATCAGCGTGACCTTGCCATCGATGACACCAAACTCAAACTTGGTGTCGGCAATGATGATGCCACGGGTCGCTGCATACTCGGCGGCAGCCTTGTAGATCTTAAGAGATAGATCGCGGATCTGCGTGGCGATGTCCTCGCCAACGATCTCGCAGCAACGCTCAAACGAGATATTCTCGTCGTGATCACCGATCTCGGCCTTCGTGGACGGGGTGAACAGCGGCTCGGGGAGCTTGGAGGCCTCGGTCAGGCCCTCAGGCAGCTGGATGCCGCAGACGGTGCCGTTCTCGTCGTAGGTCTTCTTGCCCGAACCGGTCAGATAGCCGCGGACGATGCACTCGATAGGAATCGTCTGGGCCTTCTTAACCAGCATGGCGCGGCCTGCGAGATAGTCACGATACTCGGCAAACTCCTTGGGGAAATCCGCCGGATCGATGGAGACGAGGTGATTGGGGACGATATCGGCAAACTTGTCGAACCAGAACGCCGAGATACGGTTGAGCACCTCTCCCTTAAACGGAATTTCGTCGGGAAGAATAAAGTCGAACGCAGAAATGCGATCGGTGGCGACCATCAACAGGTTTTCGCCGGCATCGTAGATATCACGAACCTTGCCACGGGAATCCGGACGACGCTCCATCGTTGTCACGTGAGTCACTCCTTACCTAAATACGACAGAAATGCGGGTTCTTTACCGCACGTTTTCGCAAACTCGGAGCGGCAGGGACGCGGTCCCTCCTTCACCGAATAGCGAAAAGCTAGTGCTCCATTGTAGTAGATGCCGCGTCCGCCGTGTGCTCGCGGGGCAGATGAATCGTAAAAGTCGTACCCTTTCCAAGCTCCGACTCCACGGATATGTAGCCATGGTGACGCTCGACGATCTGTTTAGTTACGGCGAGGCCGACGCCCAGGCCGCCAGCTTCGCGGGCGCGGCTGGCATCGGCGCGCCAAAATCGTCCGAAGATACGCGACAGATCGTCCTTGGCAATACCGATACCGGTATCCGAAACGGCAATACTGACATGCTTGCGGTCACTGAGCACCGACACTACGACCCAACCACCCTCGGGGGTGTAGCGCATGGCGTTGCTCATGAGGTTGATGACGCATTGCGTGATCATGTCGGGATCGGCCTCGACGACATCGTCGTGCCCCTGGGTTTCATCTGCAAAGCGAAGGCGAAGGTCACGGTCGGCAAACAGACGCTCCTGGCCGTTCACAATCGATCGCACGAACGGAACCATGTCCACCGGTTCGAGATTGAGCGGAGCCGTGCTGTTTTCCATACGCGATAGGTCGAGCATCTGCTGCACCAAACGAGCGAGGCGACGCGTCTCGGAAGCGACCGTCTCCAGATGCTCGTCGTCGGTGGGGTACACGCCGTCTTGCATGGCCTCGACCGTTGCAAGCATGGCCATGAGCGGTGTACGAAGCTCGTGTGCGACATCCGAGGTCAGGCGCTTTTCGTGCTTCATATCTTTCTCGAGTGAGGTGGCCATCTCGTCAAAGGTCTCACCCAGCTGATCGATTTCGTCATCGCCGCGCAAGCCCGTACGAGCAGACAGATCGCCGTCGCGAATTTGCTTGGCTGTGCTCGTAATACGATGAATCGGCTTGGTAAGCATGCGCGACACGAGCGATCCGATAACGACCGAGATGCAGATTGCAACAACCGCGGCAAGAGCCATGGCGTTAAAGGTCTTCTCCCTAAACGCAGAATCTGCCTTAGTGAGCAGAGCGTCGGAGCCGATAGCCCATAGCTTTACCTGTCCGACATGCTCGCCAGAGGACGTAACGATTTCGACGTTGGCAACGCTATCGGAGTCGGTGGGCGCTGACGAGACCGGGCTATGCGAGGCCTTTTTACCGCTCGAGCTGCTCGACGGCAATTCGCTCTCGCGCACATCGGCGGTCGCACTTGCCGAAGGCCATGAGTCGTCATAAACGACAACGCCCTTTTTGTTGACGACCTGCATACCCAGGTCGTCGGACACCAAGCTCGATGTCGCGACCGTGCGCAGCTCGCCCGCAGTCCAATTGCCGCTTTCCTCATACGACGTCGCAAGCTTTTCGGCAGCAGAATTGGCGATCTCGACGATATTGGAGCGCGTGTAATCCGAAAAGACGGTGCCCCACACAACGGAGACAACGCCCACCAGCACCAATACCGTCATGAGCGATGTCAGGGCAAAAGCCAAAGCCATACGCGAGGGATAGCTCATCGCCGGCCGTGAATCGGAACGAGGCGTGTTCCAACTTGCCTTGGAACCCGCCTCGTTCTCCTGCTTGTGCTTTTGTCCGATTTCAAAGCGCGCAGGTGTCATATGTGATTTACCTATTTCTCGTCCGACTTATCGGTCTTGGCCGGAGCCTCGAAGCGATAACCGACGCCGTGAACGGTATAGAGCCACTTAGGCTTCTTGGGGTCGTCGCCCAGCTTGGCGCGAAGGTTCTTCACGTGGCTGTCGATGGTGCGCTCGTAGCCCTCAAAGTCGTAGCCGAGCACCTTCTCGACCAGCTCCATACGGTTATAGACGCGACCGGGATGGCGAGCAAGCGTGGTAAGCAGCTTAAACTCGGAAGCGGTCAAATCAACTTCCTTGCCCTCGACCAAGATCTTGTGGCCCGAGATATCGATGACCAGATCGCCAAAGTCGAGTACCTCAACGGCGGGCTCGTCTGCCTGGTGAGCACGACGGAACAGGGCGCGAACGCGGGCGACGAGCTCGCGCGGCGAGAACGGCTTGATCAGGTAGTCGTCGGCACCAAGCTCGAGGCCGATGATGCGATCCTCGATCTCGCCCTTGGCGGTAAGCATGATGATGGGCACATCCGAGGTATCGCGGATAGTGCGGCAAACGCGCTCGCCGGGGATCTTGGGGAGCATAAGGTCGAGCACAACCAGGTCGAACTGGTGCTTCTCGAACTCCTCGATCGCAGACTGGCCATCGCCAACGCCAACAACCCAGTAGCCCTCGCGCTCGAGATAGGCAGCGACAGCGTCACGGATCGCCTTCTCGTCCTCGACCAGCAGAATCTTTTTTGCATCTGAAGCCATAACACGGCCCCCCTGTCTCAATTAGCTAAGAACAAGCCCATTTTAACGCACCTGAGCCCACCGGGCATCGCATGGGCGCGACAGCTCGGCGGGCGGTACTCACGGTTACAATGGGCTTATTCCCCCGTTGGCGCCTTTTTAACCCCTCGGCGCTAAAGAGAGAACAGGCGAGCGGTAACCGTCTCGGGAATTCCTTGGCTATTACGCACCGTGGCATAGGTTAAAAACGTATTCGATTTTCCCGCCGTAGCTGGATAATCGCCATATTCGAGAGCGCGGTCGGGCGACAGCAGCGAACCATAGGTTTTAGCGGAGGTATCGATCAGAAAATGCGATGCCTGAACCTTAACCAGATATTTGCCCTTCCTGCCGGCGGCGCACGCAAGCGGTTCGCGCGATAGAAATTGATACGGTCCGCCCTCGTTACCAATGTAGGTACCCATATTGCCCAGGCCGCCCACGCCGGCATAGGTCGCCTCAATGGAGAACACAAACGTATCGCCCATATATACGGCCTCGAAAGGTGACACCGACGAAGGAAGGACCAGCTGAGCCCTCTTGGTATTGTTGCCATCCGTCAGGTCGATCGCCGTCATGCCGTAATAGACGCCCTCGTCATTGCGCACGCGGGGTGAGATAGTCAGGATGCCATCGCTCACGCGCGGTGCAGACGCAAAGCGGCCTGTCGACTTCCAGATTGCCTCCGCTTTAGATTCATCGAGCGAACGGCGGTAGCAATATGAATCGCTGCCGGTCTTATTGCCACCGGTCGAAGGCATCTTGTACCAGATGACCGACGAGTCAAAGGCGGTAAACAGCGGAGGGTCGTAATCCTCACCGCCGCGATCAAGCTCAACGGCATTACCAGTAAGCGCCGCGCCCGACAGGGTTTGCGCATAGAGCTTCCACGACGAATTCGCGTAGTTCATCTCAACCCACGCAAACACACTATCGGTGGCGCGAACGTCGTAAAACGCATAACCGGAACCCTCGACAGGATCGTCAATCAACGTGGTGAGTGAGCCGTCCCCCATGTTGAACACGCCAAGCGTGTTGGCATGCAGCGCAGATGCGGGCGCCATCATCGCCGCAGCGTAACCGCCATCGCAGTAGTACAGCAGCGTCCCCAATGGCAACGTCCACGACGCCGTCGGCTTAAGATCAATGTCGACGGCCTCATACTCTTCGGTAATCGAGACGATCTTGGAATCATCTTTGATAACCTGCGGCTCACCGGCAGCATCATCGCTGGTGCCCGTTTTTTTCGAGCACCCCGCAAGCAGCGTGGCAGCACTCGCGGCAGCACCACCCAACACAAATCCTCGGCGCGTTACCCCATTCTTAACGCGATCAAAAATACTCATTAGGCAATCTCGGCACGCGCGGCCTCGATGGCACGCGTAAGTTGGTCGGCACAGGAGGTCTTTTTCGTGCCGCACGTATTGCCGGCCAACACCTCAATCACACGATCGGAAGAAGCACCTTCGACCAATTTAGAGATGGCCTTGAGGTTGCCGTTGCAGCCGCCGGTAAACTCAACGCCCAGCACTTTGCTGCCGTCATCGGAAAGATTGAGGTGAATATTGCGAGTACACACGCCCTGGGGCTTGTAATCAAACGAAATCATGCGATCTCCTTCTCAGAATGTCATTCGAGACGACTATTATCCCCGTCTTTCCATAAATGCAACGAGGCGCTTTACCGGCAACACACATTACCAGCAAAGCGCCCTAAATAGCTAACGTTATGCCCGAACCTACTCGAAGCTCAGCTGCTCCAGACGATCGAAGACCGTATCGATGCGGGTGAGGAAGTCCCACGGATCAAAGATCTCGTCGAGCTTCTCCTGGCTGACGGTGCAGCGCGGATCGGCCTCGAGGCGCTCCTTGAAGGTGGGGCCGGAAACGCAGTCCTGCACCTCATGCCAGGTCGCCATGGCGTTTTCCTGCACGATTGCGTAGGCGTCCTCACGGGTAATGCCCGTATCGACGAGGGCCAACAGAACCTTGGAGGAGAAGATGAGACCGCGGGTCTTGTTGAGGTTGGCCATCATGCGAGCCGGATACAGCTGGAGGCCATCGATAACGCGGATAAGGCACTGGAACATGTGGTCAAGCGCGATAAAGCTATCGGCCTGGGCGACGCGCTCGGCAGAAGAGTGCGAAATGTCACGCTCATGCCACAGGGCGACGTTGTCGAAGGCGACCTGGGCGTTGGACTTCACGACGCGCGACAGGCCGCAGACCTTCTCCATGGTGATCGGGTTACGCTTGTGCGGCATGGCGGAGCTGCCCTTTTGACCCTTGCGGAACGGCTCCTCGGCCTCGAGCGTATCGGTCTTCTGCAGATTGCGAACCTCGGTAGCGATACGCTCGCAGGTGGCCGCCGTGGTGGCGAGGACGCCAGCGAGGTAGGCATGATGGTCGCGGCTGATAACCTGCGTGGACAGCGGGTCGTGAACCAAACCCAGGTGCTCGCAGACATACTCCTCGACAAACGGCTCGATGGAGCTGTAGGTGCCAACGGCACCCGAGATGGCACCGAAGGCGACGTTCTTGCGAGCGTCCTCAAGGCGATCCAGATCGCGCTTGAGCTCCCAGGCCCAAGAGCCAAACTTCATACCAAAGGTCATAGGCTCGGCGTGGATGCCGTGAGTGCGACCGGCGCAGAGCGTGTTACGCTCCTCGAAAGCGCGACGTTTGCAGATCTCGCCGAGTTTCTTGACGTCCTCGATAATTAGGTCGCAGGCCTGGGTGAGCTGATAGCACAGGGCCGTATCGCCCAAGTCAGAGCTGGTCATGCCATAGTGAACCCAACGGCTGGGCTTAGGCTCGCCCTCGGGAACATCGGCGTCGATATACTCCTTCATATTGGTCAGGAAGGCAATGACGTCATGGCGCGTGACTTCTTCGATCTCGTCGACCTTCGCCTTCTCAAAGTTGGCGTGGTCGCGGATCCACTGAGCTTCTTCTTTAGAAATACCGATCTTGCCGAGCTCCGCCTGGGCCTCGCAGGCCAGAACCTCAATCTCCTGCCAAATGGCGTACTTGTTCTCGAGGGAGAAGATGTGTCCCATCTCCGGGCGGGTATAGCGATCGATCATAGCGGCTCCTTTTTGGTTATTGGCACGTTGGTCGTAACCCAACCATTGTACCGTGCGCAGGTGCAAGTATAGGCAGCAGGTATTAACCTAACATTTTGCCATTTGCCTAACGTTCACACCTTGTCGGGTTCGAATCCCGGCGCTTTATTGAAAAAAGCACGGTACCGCAGCGGTGCCGTGCTTTTATTTTTTGGAGCGGGCAACGGGACTCGAACCCGCGAGTGTCAGCTTGGGAAGCTGATGCCTTACCACTTGGCGATGCCCGCATATGTGGGGGATAGTATAACGCGGTTGTCTTGTTTGATACAAGGGCGCCAACCCATGTTTTACGCATGGAAAAACATCTTCTTGTTGCTCGAATTGCGAAAACAGGGACTCGAGTAACCTGTTTTACACCGTCTTCTACCTGCTCTTTTGTTTGATTATCTAAAACCGGTCTCCATCTGTTGGGAACTTGGCAAGTTCTTGGTCAGCTCGCGGTACTTACCCGTATGACCCCCGGCGCTAATCTCATCCCACGCGCCGCAATCTCCCAGCGCGGCGCACAAAGGATAAGGAGCAGCCATGTCCAATGCACCCACGCACTCTGTCCACAGCGCAATCGCAACAGCACCGCTGCTCCTATTCCTCTTGTTGTTTCTAGCCTGCGCCACGCCTGGTACCGCCTGCGCCGTCGATGGAAACGATACGCTTAGTTTTCGCACCATCAGCGATATGTGCGGACCGTTTGGCATTGGCAAGTACGAGGCACAAGACGCCTCGATTTCTTACTGCATGAACCAAGACTGCCCCGGCCCCAGCAGCCCAGGAGGACCCTGGCGGACCTACAATCAGGGTTGGACATGGCTCGACAACGAGTTTGCCGCCGTCATCTGCCATGGATACCCCTCCGCCACATCATTTGGCGGCCATAACCTAACGGCCGAACGCGCCCGCGCCGCAACCCAGATTGCCGTGTGGATGCTCAAAGGAACCACGCGCCCCGATGGCTCTTTTGCGTATACAAACAACGCCGGCGTTGCCAAAAGCGGCAAGTTCGATCAAGACGCCGAGGTTGTCGCGGCGGCGCGCTGGCTCTACGACAACGCAAAAGCCGGAAATATTAAGGCCGACCCGCATCGCGCCAGACGCTATCACGGACCCGTCTCTAACGAAGGCCGGCACCAGGATATGCTCTACGTTTTGCCCACCATCAACGTATCCTTTGAGAAAAGATCTGCAGACACTGTCATTACCAGCGGGAACGATACGTATCAGTTAGGTGGGGCGACGTTTAACATCTTTGAGGAAAACACAGACAAACACGTCGGCAGCATCAAAATGGACGGCAACGGTCGTGCACGGGCAACACTTTTGCCCAACACGGCATACTACCTAATCGAAACCAAAGCGCCGACAGGCTATCTGTCCCGACGCGATCGCATTGCCTTTACCACCGGAAAGAGCGGCGGACATGTCACAATCAACGAGCAGCCAGGTTCTATCACGCTGCGTGTCGTCAAAACCGATGCCGCCACGAATGCCGGAGCGCAGGCGGGAACCTCGCTCGCCAAAGCCGAATTTACCTGTGTCTCGCAATCTACCCCTGGGTGGACGCGTACCTTCACGACCGAAGGCGATGGCCAGGCGACCTTAAGCGGCATTCCCCTGGGAACCTTTACCCTCTACGAATCGAAAGCACCAGAGGGCTACCTGCTCCCCCATGACAGCTGGACCTATACGGTCGGCCCCAATCAACTAAACGACATGGGCGTCGTTGAGCTCGAACGCCGCATCCCCAATACTCATGTTGCGTTTGACCTCGAGATTTCCAAGTTCAAGGATTACGGGAACGGCGAGCAATCGGGATTAGAACAGCCAGCGGAAGGCGTCGTCTTTGAAATCGTCAGCAACAGCTCTAAGCAGGTCGTAGGCACATTGACGACAAATATCTATGGCTTCGCATCCACCAAAGACCAGCCCAAGGCCTGGTTTGGCGCGGGCACACGACCGGACGGCGTCCATGGAGCCATCCCCTACGATCGTGAGGGGTATACCGTTCGCGAGGTTCCGGAAACTGTTCCCGCAGGCTTCAAGCGGGCAGAGGATTGGACCATCGCGCCCGAGCAAATCGCCGACGGAGCCAAGCTTCAGTACATAGTGGACAATCACACCCTTTCGACACATCTCCAAATCATCAAACGCGATGCCCAGACGGGAGCTTCCGTCCCCCTTGCCGGCTTTAGTTTTCAGCTGCTCAACAGCAACCGTGAACCCATCTCTCAAACATGCTGGTATCCGACGCACAACGTTATGAACACCTTTACCACCAATGCGACCGGCACCGTCACGTTGCCAGAATCGCTCAAGCCGGGCACATATTACGTACGAGAAGTCGCAGCCAAAGCGCCCTACCTTGTGGGCGACGAACTGAAGGTGACGATTCCTGCCGATGCAGATCTCACACCTATCGCCGCCGTCTCGTATTTCAACAGCGCGGCAACCGGAAGCATCGAGATCGCGAAGGCTGACGCAGTAGACGGCAGTGCCCTATCTGGTGCCAAGTTTGAAATTCGCGCTGCCGACGATATCGTTTGCCCCGATGGCCACATTGCCGCCCTTGCCGGTGAAGCCGTTGCCGCCGTCACAACTGATGAACAGGGTAAAGCTCGCGTAGACAACCTTTCGCTGGGTTGCGGAACGGCACGATACGAAGTCGTTGAAACCCAGTCTCCCGACGGCTATCTACTTGATCGGACAGCACATATCGTTGAGCTTACTTATATCGACCAGAAGGTCCCCGTGGTCGAGTCGCAGATCGAATTGCCTAATGATTACACCAAGGTCGATTTCTCCAAGGTCGATATGACAGACAAGCATGAAGTTAAAGGCGCCCGACTGGTCTTATGCGACGCCGATGGAACAGAAATTGATTCTTGGATATCATCCGAGCAGCCCCATCGCGTGGAGCACCTTGAACCCGGTTCTTATACCCTACGCGAAACAATGTCCCCGCGCTCCTATGACCTCGCTGAAGACGTATCCTTTGAAGTCGAGGATACGGGGAAGATCCAGGCCGTAACCATGACGGATGCACCGATTGAGATTAAGGGGAGCGTCGACAAGCGACAAGAAATCGCGCGGCCAACTGCAAAGGGAACAGTGGCGAACGGCGACGGTAAAAACCGGGCGGCGACGCAACCCGACAGTAAGGGCTCCTATTCCTACACCATCGACGCTCAAAACGAATCGAGCACCTGGGTCGACGAGTTCACCGTCACCGACGATCTCGAATGTGCCAAAGACGGCACGGCCAAACTTGTCGCCATTAAAACCCCGATCGCCGTCGGCGACTTAAACGGGCTCTGCAATGTTTGGTATCGAACGTCACCGGCAGACAAGTTGGGCATAAAGGAAAAGGCCAACGCCACACTTGACGATGAACACACCAACCCGTGGCTCGAGACAGCCGAGGTCGAAGAGCGGCTGGGCGAGGATGTGCGGATTGTCGATTACGACGGCTGGAGTCTTTGGAAAGCCGATGTCTCGACCACAGAGTCTTCCACCCTCGAAGTAAAGGACCTTACGCTTTCGGACGACGCTGTTATCACGGGGATTCGCTTTGAGTATGGCTCGGTTTCCGCAGACTTTACGACCCGGCGCGACAACGATTCTTGGAATCGCAATGGGCTTAAAGACGAGCATGACGACCTTGACGACGCGACGGCATCCCTCAAATCGGATTTACACGGAGCAATCATCCGGATGTGTGCAACCTCATCCTATACGCCCCAAACCGCACTCGCCAACAGTGCCCGTGTTGACCTTTGCCGCAACGGAGGAGGCGAAAAACTCGAGTCGCACGATAAAGATCGTGTTGTTCAAAAATGCGCCATTCCGCAGGATCTTCCAAATACGGGCAATGCACCCATCATCTCTTTTCTCACCGCATTATTGACCGCCGGTGGCACAGCAATTTGGCTCACTTGGCTAAGCTCGGCATCAAAAGAGGAGTAGGTAGAAATAACGGACGAGCCGATATGCCGGCTCGCCCGTTATCTGGCGTATGTAACCAAAGGCTATTCCGTAGACGCAGACCCGCCGTCAACAAGTTCCAGATCGCCATCCGAAATGCCGTCGGCACCCAAACTCTGCTCTTGCTCCACCTCTTCGCTCATCGTGGACCTGGGCGTCGACCCCTTAGCGCCCACGATATATGCGGCCCCCAGACCCATAGCGATGGCGATCAAAAACAGAACCACATAGACGGGCCAATGGCGTTTGATGTATGAAAACACACTAACTCCTTAGAGGTCCGCTACGAACGGCGGATGACCTCGGTGACAACCTCGGACACCGTAGCGATGTTCGTCGGGTTGACGTTGTACGGCAAATCGTCTTCGGTGCGCGCGCAGGCAAGACGCGGGCCATCGACACCGGCAATTGTGAGGGCGCGACGGCTCGCCTCGAGCGCGGCATAGGCATCGGTCTTGGCATAGGGCATCTCAAACGCGCCACAATCAACGTGGAACGACTTGCACACCTTGCTGACCAGATTCATGATGCGGCGATCACCCTTGAGCAACTGCTGCTCGCCTTCGACCGTCACGACCGAAAGCCTACCGGCTCCAATGGACTCAAGATTGATAAAGAACACACCACGCAGCTTATCGCGATGGGCTTCGAGGAACGCCTTCATACCGGCGCCGTCACAATCCGAGGCACCCGTTGCCACAAACCAGATATCGTGACCAAGCAGCTCGTCATCACCCATGGAGGCAACAGCCGAAAGCATGTCCTCGGCAGAAGCGCCGTCAGAAGAGGTGGCACCGCCCTTCCAGCCGTTATCATCGTCCTCAAAGTTATCCCAAGAGCCGATACCGCGGCCAGACTTCTTGGCATCGTAGTCATCCTCGACGCCCAGCCAGTCGCTCATGCTGTTCTGCTCATTCTTCTTTTTGCGTCCGAACAAGCCGCCCAGACCGCGCTTCTGAGGCTTTGCCTCCTTGGCGACGGGAGCCGAGATGGTTTCGATGGGCTGAGCGCCCGAAGAAACGGGCATGGAGGGGGCAACCGGTGCCGACGTGGGCTCGGGCCCCTGAGCTGTCGCGAAAGGATCGTCGGCCTGAGCCGAGGGGTCGGGGAGATCGAAGAGGGATGTGCGGGATGCGACGTTGGCCTGCTGCATCGAGGGCAGCGACGGATCGGGGACCGAGGCAAGCGGCGAAGAAGAAGGTGTGGGCACCGGAACAGAAGCGGGATCGGGGATATTCATCTGCGGACGCGGTGCGGCCTTGGACGAAATCTGTGCCATGAGCGAATCAACCGTCTCGACCTGCGCCGATGCGGGGTTGGCAACCGTGGAGCCGGGATCGCTCGGGGCAGGCATGGTAAAGATCTGCGTAGAGTACGGCCTGGACTCATCGGCGTTAGAAATCACCGGGGTCTCTTCTTGCTCAACGACGACCGTCGCGTCGGCTTCAATCTCGTCGGCGGTGTTCGTCTCGGCGTCAACGTTCTCAACCTGCTCGGCATCGACACTCTCAGCCGGCTCGGCTTCGGGCGCCTCGATCTCATCTGCAGCATCCTGGGACTCATCGGAAACAGAAAGGGGCTCGGCGATGGCAGTACCCTGCTTCTCGAACGTTATCGTGGCATCGAACTTCGCGGCATCGAGCGTCTCGGTGGCGTCGATTGGCTGCTGGGCCTCGAAGGACGTCGTAGCCTCGGCGACCTCCGTCGCGGCAGGCTGCTCAGCCTCATGCTGTTCAAATTCCCGCGCCGCACGCTCACGCTCGGCCTCGGCAGCCTGCTGGTGGGCAATAGCCTCCTGCTCTGCCACCTCGCGCGCAGCGGCACGCTTTTCCTCAAGGTCGTCGACAAGTTTTTTACCCTTAGCGAGTGCGCCCTTAAAGAAGCTTGAAGCGCTGGCTCCAATCGAAGAGAACGCAGATGCTATATCGGCATGGGGCGTCGCGACCGGTAGATCGGCCGAAAAATCGGTATCGCTCTCATAGGAAACGCGCTGCGGATACTCATCGTAATCGCTGGCGGAATCGTCGTACACATCCTGAACCACCGGAGCGGGTGCAGCGGTGTCCGGCTCGGGTGCAGGGCTGGGCTCGGGTTCCGTCTCGGGCTCGGTATCGACGACGGGCTCGTCGGCAGGCGCGGCGACAGGTTCAACCGAAGCAGACTCGGGATCGATCGTCGGCTCCTCGCCCTCTTCGTAATCAAGCGTGCACGACTCGGGAAGCATCCCCAAGGCACGAATGGCATCAGAACCAAAGCGAATATTACCGGCAGCATTGCGATACAGCTTGGGCTCGGGCTCGCTCGGCTCAGCGACAGCGGGCGCCCCAATCGACTCGACGACATCCTCATCCGCGACCGGCTCGGCAGCAACCTCGGCTTCAGCCTGAGCCTCGGGAGCAATGACACCAATCAGGGTTTCGTCAGCTGAGGCACCCTCAAAGCCATCGATCTGCTCGTCAAATACTTCGCCCTGCTCGGATTCGGGAGCGATCGGCTGGCCAAACTCGTCCTCGGTGTAGGAGGGCTCTTCGTACTCGATCGTGTTGCCGTAGTCGTTTTGCTGCTGGGCAGCGGCATACTCAGCCGCCGCGCGCGCCATCTCCTCGGCACGACGCTTTTGCTCACCAAAATAGTCATCAAACGGAATGTCGTTGGGGAACTCGTTTTCGCCCTGGTAAGGGGCAACGTTATCCATGACACCGAGCATCGCGGCTACAGAAGACTTATTGCAGACCGCACCGGACGTATAGGGAAGAACAAAACGGTTGGCAATGATATTGGCCGCGTTGGCGAGCGCCACAAGAGAGGCGAGGATCGCAACGATCCAAAGCAGAACCTTAAGAGCGCCGGGGAGCGGCAGTATACGCAGAATGGCGACGGCAGCGGGGACAATCGTGGCGACCGGCAGCATCTTGGCGATGAGCGCGCGATACGGCGCGTACGGTTCGCGAGCGAGGAGCTCGGCACGCGGAGAATCGTAATGGGCGACAACAACCACCGGACGGTTGCGCGGAGATGCAAGCGGACCTGTGGCCTTGTGATAGGCAATGACATTTTGACTCACGCCCGTCTTGCCCAGGCGAGAGATAACAGGGCGACCGGTACGCTCGAGCACATACAACACGGCACCGGCGATGGCCAGCAGAACACCGATTAAGCCGATGCTGCCGCCAATACCCATAAGCAGGGCACCGGCAAAAGACAGGATGCCTGTGACGGCAAATGCCAGCCTGCTGGGTGCAGGAGCGTTAAATTCCTGGACTTCGGGATCAAAGCCATGATTGCGGAAGATCTGGGCGATATCCTCGGCAGCCAAACGCTCTTCTTCGCTGCACGCCGGCGTGATGCCCGTGCCCTGCAGCAGGTGATTGATATAGTTCTGGGTGTTCGCCATGTGCGCTCCACATCCATAATCCGACAAATAGGCCCAATGCTTGCACATTAGAACCGTATATAGTCGAAAGTATACCCCGAGCGAACGCAATCGGCCGAATTCTGGGCATCTTAACGCACTGAGCGGACAAGGATATAGCCTAATCTCCATATCGGATTAAAATCATGGCATCAAATAACCTTCCCATGCGAGGATTCTATGACGGTAAGCGATATGACCGCGACAAACAAAACAAATGCGCCAGAACCCGGTTTCGACAAAACCGCCCAGCGTATCCTCAACCTTTTCTTTGTCCTCAACAGTTCCCCTGAGCCCTTAACTACCGAGCAGATCGTGCTGGATTCTGACCTAGGCTACGGATCGGGCAACGTCGACTCGGATAAGCGAAAATTTCGCCGCGACCGCGACAAGCTGCTCGAGCGGGGCATTGTGATCAAGGAAGTTCGCGCCGCGGGTGCCCAGGAGACCGAGGAGAGCGCCTGGACAATCGACCGTGAGCATACGTTTGCCGCGGGCGGCTTGATCACCGCAGACGATGCCGACATTCTGCTAAACGCTATCGATCAGACCCTCACCACGGGCTCTTCGGCCTTTGCGACCCCGCTCGCCGACATACGCTCCAAAATTGCCTATCTTACCGGCGAGACGAATACGGCCGAACCCCCCGTTGTTCACTCGCCGACGGTCGATGCGGTATGGAGCGCGTTTGCCAACCGATGCGCGCTGCGTTTTTTGTATCAAAACGGACGGGGTGAGCAACGACAACGCACTGTTTGCGTCTACGGCATGTTCGAGCGCGAAGGAACAGCCTACTTTTGCGGCCTAGATGACGCCACCGGCAAAATCAGAACCTTTCGCTGCGATCGCATCGTTCGTGCGTGGCGTCCATCGCGGGCCTACGCCATTCCCGCGGACTTCAATCTCAACGATTACCTCTTCTTTGAATTCGATTTCTCCGATTGCCAGCCCGTCACGGCAACTTTCTCGTTTGCTCCGCAGGCTCAATCCGACATGGTCCACGGCCTCACACGTGGGCGAGGAAGGCTCGAGCACGCCAAAGACGGCTGGACCTGGACCGTTGACGTTCGCGACCTGAATGCGGCGGCGTCATTTTGCATGGAACACAGCGTTGACGGTATGAGGCCCGTAGCGCCCAACGAACTCAAGCAGGCGTGGAACCGCCTCATCGAAAGGACAGTGAGCGCTCATGGCCGTGCGTAAGCTCACCAGCGAACAAAGGCTCTCGCGCTCCATCGACATTATGGAGGCACTCTATGCCGCCGGCGAGGCGGGCATGACGCGAGACGATATCTGCAGTCGCTTCGATATCTCCGGAGCTTCGCTCGACGAGATCATCGGCATCATCTCGACGCTCGCAGACCGCGAATCGGGCGCGCGCATCATTTGCGAATGCCGCGATGAACGTGTGGTTCTCATCGGCGATGCGGGCCGTGTGCTGCCGCTTCGCCTGAGTGCCGCCGAGGGCGCCGTACTCAACCATGAATTGGAGTCACTCGGAATCGAGGAGTGCGCGGCGGCGCGCATCCGGCGCGCACTCCTTCCGGCGGAACTCGGATACAACCAACGCGTTGACGATACCGTCGCCCGCGGATCTTATTGGCAGCAACTCTGCTGTGCAATTCAGGATGGCGTGCGATGCCTCGTCACCTACCGCTCCCTGGACGACCAGCATCCACGCAGGCGATTGATCGACCCCCTAAAGATTACGACCAACGGCGACCAAACGTACCTGATTGCCTGGGATGTCGAGGCAGACGGGCAGCGCTCCTACCGTATGGACAAGATCGAGGAGCTTCTGCTGACGGAAGACTCCGTCGTGCGTCACACGACCGAAACCACGTCCCTGCACGATTCCCTTGCACAGGCAAGCCAGAGCGTTAAGCTCCTGATGCCGCTCGATATGGCAGAACGCGTGAGGTGGGCAGGTATCAGGTCAATTAAAGCCGATGGGGAGGGTACGGCAAGCGTGACCGTTTCCTATAGCTCCGAAAACTGGCTGTTTAGCCAGATTATCGCAGCGGGCGGAGCCATCCGCATCGCAGACGACCCCGCCCTTTCAAAGCGTCTATGTGATGCCGCCGAGGCAATGGCCTTCCGTTCTTAGCGATGGCGTTCGTGCGCTTGGCGCCATAACTGAAGATAGTGGCCGATCTGCTCCGTTTCGATGCGCTGATACGAGCTGGTAGGCAGCGATGTCAGAAATTTCTTGCCGTAACCCTTCGTCACCAGACGCGGGTCGGCCAAAATCAACACGCCGCAATCGGTCGATGAACGAATCAGGCGACCGGCCGCCTGCTTGACCTCGAGAACCGCCTCGGGCAGCGAGTAGCGTACCCAGGCGCGGTCCTCGCGCAGATTGCGCTCGCACGAGAGAGGATCGGTGGGGCTCGAGAATGGCAGCTTGGGGATAATGACGCATCTCAGCGTCTCGCCGCCGGCATCGAAGCCCTCCCAAAATGCCTTGAGAGCAAAGAGCGACGAGGTCGACTCGTTGATAAAGCGATCGCGCAAGCGACGGGGAGACGAATTGCGCTGCTGGCAATTGAGTTCCAGGCCGGCACGCGCCAGCTTGGGCTCAACCCGAGCATACAGGTCTTCCATATCGCGGCGATTGGTGAACAGCGTGAGCACCGACCCGCCCATGGCAAGATGGGCATCGACCAGCACGCGCTCGAGCGCGGATAGATAGCCCTCGCGGTCGCGAGGGTCGGGAATGTCCCCCGCCACGACTACGGCCATGTTCGAATCGAAGTCATAGCTCGAATCCAGATGTAGTGACGAGGATGCCGAAGCGCCAATGCGATCGAGGCCTACGGCATGGTTAAAGTGCTCAAAGCTCTTGGACACCGTCATGGTTGCCGAGGCAAAGATGGCCGTATGCACCTCGGGCAGCCACTCGTTCGCCAGGGCCTCGCCGATGTCGATGCGCTCGGCGGTCATGGATTCTCCGCCTGCACGTAGGCGGCGGTTGACCTGCAGCGAGTACACATAATGCTCGTCGGTGCCGTCAATGATGAGCTTGAGGTTCTCGGCCAGCTCGTGCAGACGGCGCGAAATATCGCCCAGGTCGACGACGACCTCGGGTTTATCGGCAGCGACAGCCTGCACCAGCGCGGCAACATTTTTATCCGCCTGCTCCAGGGCATCGATAGCAGCGCTGGCAGACTGCAAGAAGTCATGCCAGTCATCCGACTCGCGCAACTCGGGGCCAATCCACAGATTTGCGCTGTCGTAGCCACCGCGGGCGCGACGGCCGAGCTCACGCACGCCGTCAAACACCTCGGCGAGTGCCATGCTCGCGCGTGCGACCGTAGACGTCGCCTTCGCGGTGAGCCCCAGATAAAGCGTGGAGCCTTCGGATGTCACCAAATCACGAGATACCTGGCTCAATGCACCGGAGCTCGACCCGCCAAGGCGCTCAAATAGCACACGAGATTCGTCTGCCGAGACCACGCGCGCCCACTGGCGGCGCGCCTCGCGCTCGATGGAATGGGCCTCGTCGATTACCCAGTGGCGGATGGGAGGCAAAATTCTCCCTTCGGCCGCAACGTTGCGAAACAGCAGGGAATGATTTGTGACCACGACATCGGCATGCGCCGCGCGACGACGGGCACCGTGGACGAGGCATTTATCGGGGAAGAACGGACACAGGCGGCGAGCGCATTCGCGCGAGGCCGTCGTAAAGTCGGGACGGTTGACGCTGCGCCAGCGAATGCCGAGCGAATCGAGGTCACCATCGGCAGATTGGCACACATACGCCATGATCACCGCAACCGCTGTGAGCGTGTCGGCAGGATCGCGCTTGGTGGTAATCTCGGCCTGACTTCGGCTCATGCGCTCGAGTTTGCGCAGGCACGGATAGTGGTCATATCCCTTGAGCGCACAGAATGACAAGCCTCCGTCCAGCTGTTCGGCGAGTTTTGGCAGCTCGTGGTACATAAGCTGATCGGCAAGATTATTCGATTTGGTCGCAATGCCAACGGTAATGTTGTTTCGGCGGGCGGCCTCGGCAAAGGGCACGAGATACGCCATCGATTTACCGACGCCCGTACCGGCCTCTATCACGCGATGCGTATCCGTAACCAACGCGTCGCGCACCTCGAGCGCCATGGCAATCTGCTCGTCGCGCGGCTCATAAGTGGGATACATGCGATTGACTAGACCACCGGGGGCATAATCCGCCTCAATCTCTTCGCGGCTCGGCATGTTAAGAACCGGCAGCTCGTCGGCATCCACGCGATCATCGGCGCGATCGGCCTTGAGCACGTCGGCGCGGGCGGCGGCAAGCGAGAAAATCGAGCCGGGGTTTTGACCTGCCAAAAACGAGAAAATGGGACGATAGGACCAAGGAACATCCGCGTGCATATCCGCCAGACGCGCCATAAGGCCCTGCGGCAAGTCCGTAAGGGCAACCAGCAGCACGCGCCACACCCCACACAGGGCATCGACATCGGCATTTGCACGGTGCGACACGGAGTCGCAGCCAAACAGATCGGCCATAAAGGACAACTTGTGCGATGCCAGGCGCGGCAGCGCGATACGGGACAACGCCAGCGAATCGATCCAGATGTCGCTGACGTTGACACCGCCCTTGACCGATTCGATGAATGATCGGTCAAACGTGGCATTGTGCGCGATAACCGGGCACCCGCCCACAAAATCGGCGAGCGCAGCCACGGCCTCTACAGCCGAGGGGGCATCGGCCACATCGGCGTTTGTGATGCTTGTGAGCTCAGTGATTTCGGCAGGGATCAGCTGCTTGGGATGCACAAACGTGTCAAAGCGGTCAACGACCTCGCGGCCCGAAAGACGGGCCGCGGAAATCTCGATAAGCTCGTTGTCCTGGACCGAAAGACCCGTGGTCTCGGTATCGAGGACGATAACATCCTCCTCGATAAGGCCAAACGATTGTGTGCGGGCACGCTCGGCAAGCGTTGCATAGGAATCAATGACAAACTGCGGCGTTCCAGGAGATACAGCATCCTCGATTAGCATGCAATGCCCGCTCGACGGAGACCCATGCGAATCAGACTGTCACAGACCTGCGGGAAGGTCATGTCTTTGGTATGACGAATCTCGTCCGGATACAGTGACGTATCGGTCATACCGGGAATCGTATTGGTCTCGAGGATGACGGGGCCGTCCTCGCTCACGATAAAATCGCTGCGCGAAATGCCCAGACAGCCGAGGGCTTTGTGGGCCGCACAGGCTAGTTCCTGGGCACGAGCATAGTTTTCGGGCGAAATCTGCGCCGGAATACGGTGGATATCCGTGGGATCGACGTACTTCACATCCAGGTCGTAGAACTCACAGTCCTCAGGCTTGCGAATCTCGACGATCGGCAGGGCGCGCACGTCATCCTCACCGTAGACGCCTACGGTAATCTCGGTTCCCTCGATGCACTTTTCGACCAGCACCTTATCGCCGTACTCAAAGGCCTTGGCGATGGCGGCAGGCAGCTCAGAGGGCTCGTGTACCAGGGAGATGCCGTAGCTGGAGCCGTTGACGGCGGGCTTTACAAAGCAACGCTCGCCGCAAATCTCAACGATGCGATCGATATCAACCTCGTCGCCCGCCTCAAGCGCTAAACCGGGGGCAATGGGGATGCCCGCCTTGGCGTACAGAAGCTTTGAAACCTCTTTATCGGCGCCACACGCGCTGGCGAGCACACCCGACGCCGTGTAGGGGATACCCAGCGTCTCCATGGCTCCCTGCATGGCGCCATCCTCGCCGCCGGCGCCGTGCATGGCGATAAACGCCACGTCAAAATCGCCAGTTGCCATAGTCACCATAAAATCATCGGCAGCCGTATCGAGCAGCTCCACCGAAGTGTAGCCAGCCTCCTTTAGGGCCACCACGACGTTCTTTCCCGAATTGAGCGAAATCTCGCGCTCGGCGGAATGGCCGCCCGCCAAGACCGCTACGTGCATGTTCTCTAGGCTTTTACCCGGCATGGGCAGACTCCTCCTCTATGATTTCTGCAGCTGATACCATATTGTAGCGATACCCCCTACGTTTCCCCAAAATCGAAAGGCTTCCATGAATCCCAGGACTAAATCTCAGGACATTCGCGACTTGAGCCAAAACGATATTCGCGAGCTCGTGGCCGAACTCGGCCAGCCCGCTTTCCGCGCGAAGCAGCTCATTGAATGGGTTTTTGAGAAGAACGTTTGTTCGTTTGACGATATGACCAACCTTCCCAAGGCTTTCCGCGAGCAGTTAAAGGAGGCATTTGCCTTCGACACGCCGACCGAGCTCACCAAGCAGGTGTCCAAGGACGGCTCTCGTAAATACCTACTCGAGTACCACGATGGCATTTCTGTCGAGACCGTCGGCATGCCCCGTCGTAACAAGCTCTCTGTCTGCGTATCCACCCAAGCCGGCTGCGGAATGGGCTGTGCTTTTTGCGCTACCGGTCTCAACGGCCTCAGGCGCTCGCTGACCGCCCAGGAAATCGTCGACCAGGTACTTCACGTTTCCAATGATTTTGGCGAGCGCGCGACAAGCGTAGTGTTCATGGGCCAGGGCGAGCCTTTTGCCAACTACGATGAGGTTCTTAAGGCGCTGCGCATCCTTAATGACCCCGACGGTATCGGCATTGGAGCGCGCCATCTCACCGTGTCTACCAGCGGTGTTATTCCTGGTATCCGTAAGTTTGACGATATTCCCGAGCAGTTCACCCTAGCTGTCTCGCTGCACTCCGCTATCCAGTCTACACGCAATAAGCTCATGCCCGGTGTCAAGAAGTACACACTCCTGCGCCTTCACGAGGCACTGCAGCTCTACACCGAGAAGACCGGCCGCCGTCCGACGTACGAATATGCCATGATCGAGGGCGTCAACGACACCAACCCCGAAATGCAGGCGCTCTGCGACTTCTGTGAGGGCACGCTGTGCCACGTCAACCTGATTCAGCTCAACGATATTGAGGGCAGCCCGCTCAAGCCGTCACCGATCCATAAGGTAGAAGACCTTCAACGCCGTCTTGAGTCCCGTGGTATCGAGACCACGATCCGCAACTCCCGTGGTAACGATATCGATGCGGCTTGCGGCCAACTCAAGCAGCGTTTCAAAGTTCAGAAGAATGCGTAGGGGCGACCAGCCCAAACGTTTCATGTGAAACATCAGAAAGCCCCGGTTGCTTAATTGCAACCGGGGCTGTTTCATATTCATCGATTATCTGCATCATACGAATGTCCAGCATTATTTAGGACGATATTAGGGATCCCTGTACTGGTGATCAGACAAGGAACCCTTCAGAATAGATGAGTTATTGTTAGGTACCTAAAAGCCTACATTTTCCCATTGATGATTAACCCAATCTTGGTTGATCTTGGGATTCTTAGTCATCTGAGCCGTACGCATGGCAACGTCCTCGGTCATAACATCCATTTTCTTTTTTGAGGTATCAACGATATCCTGCGCTCCGCGAAGTAAACGACCACGCAATTCATCATCTGTCGCAATCTTATAACCGGCAAAAGCGCCAACTGCAACAGTAGCAGCCAAAGCGACAGCAGTCAGAACTTTATTCCTCATCCTGACCTCCTTGATCAAACTGAATGATTTCGCCCAGAATGCGAGAGAGTTCCTCTTCATCCTTAAATTCAATCTCGATCTTGTTCTTGCCGCGCGAGCTCTTTACGCGAACGTTCGTGTTAAACACCTGACGCAGAACGCGTGCCGCCTTCTTAAAAGACTGAGGCGTTGCGGTTCGAGGCGTTTTTGGTGTCTCTCCGGCAGAAAACAACGGAGCAAGATTTTCTGTCGCGCGGACGGACAATCCTTCCGCAACAACCTTCTCAGCTAACTTAATTCGTGCATCTTCGTATGGAACTGCAAGAATTGCACGAGCATGGCCAGCAGTCAGCTTACCTTCAAAGATCATCTGCTGAACAACCTCTGGAAGATCAAGTAGGCGCAGCGAATTGGTGATTGCAGAGCGAGACTTGCTAACAGCCTTCGACAAGGCCTCTTGAGTCATACCACTCGCATCGATGAGCTGTCGATATCCCTTAGCCTCTTCGACGGGATTGAGATCAGAGCGTTGCAGATTTTCAATCAATGCAAGCGCAAGCATCTGTTCATCATCAACATCTTTTATGATGACAGGAATTTCCTCAAGTCCAGCGAGCTTAGAAGCCTGATAACGGCGCTCACCCGCGATAATCTCATAGCCATTACCGTGCTTGCGTACAAGAAGCGGCTGAAGAACACCATGCTCCTGAATCGACTCACTCAACTCTCGAAGCTCGGTCTCATTAAAATGAATTCTGGGTTGGTTGGGGTTTGGAACGATATCTTCGATTGGAAGTTTAGTTTTCGAAGCAGTATTGGATGCGGACGTCGCAGATCCACCGGTCTCATATTCTGCTTCGGATACCAATGCATTGAGTCCGCGACCCAAACCGCCACGCTTCCTAGGATTAGGCACGCTTGATCACCTCTTTGGCAAGGTTCATATACGCCTTTGCACCCTTATTTTGCGGCGCATATGTAATTACCGGCTCACCGAACGACGGTGCTTCTGATATTTTAACCGTACGCGGAATCAAGGTCTTAAATGCCTTATCGCCAAAGTACGACTGCACTTCTTCGACAACCTGATTTGAGAGCGATGTTCGCGAATCATACATCGTCATAAGCACGCCATAGGTATCAAGGCTCTTATTTAGGCGTGTTTTGACCATCTTCATCGACTCAAGCAGCTTGGTGACACCTTCGAGTGCGTAATACTCACACTGAATCGGAATCAGAACACTGTCCGCCGCCGTCAACGCATTAATGGTCAACAAGCCAAGTGAAGGCGGACAGTCAATAAATATAAAGTCAAACTCATCTTTAACAGGCTCAAGCAGATCCTTCAAGCGTGTTTCTCGTGCAATTGCGCTTACAAGCTCAATTTCGGCACCTGCAAGCTGAATAGTAGCCGGAATTACAAATACCTTATTGCAATTTGTATCAAGAACAAGCGATTCAGCCGGAACATCATTCAGCAATGCATCATAGATGCAGTTATCGAGTTCTTCTTTTTCGATTCCAAAGCCGCTCGTGCTATTACCCTGTGGATCAAAATCGACAATCAGCGTCTTTCGACCCTGTTCACCCAGTGCTGCTGCAAGGTTTACTGCTGTGGTGGACTTACCCACACCACCCTTTTGATTGATGATTGCAATGATACGCGTGTCTTTTGCGCTCTTCGAACGCTTAACGTCGCGAAATCCCACGGTCCCTCCTGGTGTATTTTAAGCTGTTAAACGGAGGATGTTTCACGTGAAACATTCCGATTCATCATCTGTTATGTTTCACGTGAAACATAACAAGTAATTACTATCCATTATGTTTCACGTGAAACATCTAGGCAAGCGGATTCTTCTTCGCCATGCCATTAGCACGTGGAAGCGAAATAGCTGCCGGACGAGATTTTTTTAGAATGATAAACTCGCGATGACCCAAGCCATTTGGCAAATCTAAATCATCTGTCAAAAGTTTGGTGAACCCGCATATGCTAGCGGCAGTTAGACCAGACTGAAGTTCGACGTCTGACGGGTTTCCCTTAGTAATAACAAAGAGACCACTATCTATTAGAAATGGTGAAGCATACTCGACGAGAACTGGTAACGGTGCAAGTGCACGAGCAGTTACAACAGCAAACTGTTTCTTATGGCTTCGGGCATATTCTTCAAGACGATCATGAACTGCGTGAGCATGCTTGAGACCGAGAGCCTCAACAAATGAGTTGACGGCATCAACCTTCTTGCCAACCGAATCGATATAGGTAGCCTTACGTCCGCAAGCAATTGTCAAAGGGATACCAGGAAACCCAGCACCAGTACCCATGTCTAACAAAGCGCCTTCTGGAGCTATGTCTATATAGGGAAGCAACACAAGCGAATCAAGAATATGAAGAACAGCCGCATCTTCGATATTTAGGATGCGCGTAAGATTGGTGGTCTTATTAGCCTCCAAAACAAGATCTAGATGCTCAATACAGGAGCGAAGGGCATCATGGGAGACCTTCAAAGAATAGTCTTCGCAATACGAAATTAGACGACTAAGCATCTGGCTTGTCTGCTCATCGGTTAGCACAAACAAGACAAACTCCTATCTGACAAAAATCAGTGTATCAAGAACTTTTGACAAAAAAAGGGGACGTGGAAACCACGCCCCCTTAAGATAAGCTCGTTTAGGTTATCGAGCAACAATCACAACATGACGATCGGGGTCAGAACCCTCAGAATGCGTGTCGACAGCGTCGTTGCCGCGAAGAGCAATATGAACAAGACGGCGCTCGTAGGCATTCATGGGAGGAAGTGAAACGCTTTTGTGAGTGCGAACTGCCCGCTCGGCAGCAGACTGAGCCATAGAGGCAACCTTGTCCTGGCGGCGGCTCTTATATCCCTCGACGTCGACGACGACCGGATACCTAAAGCCAAGCTTGCGGCTCACCAACAGCGAGAACATAACCTGAAGGGCATCAAGGGTGCGACCATGACGACCAATAAGGACGGCAAGGTCGGGAGCCGTTACATCAAGAATCAGTTCGCCCTCGTCGCCCTCATACTCATCGATAGGAGAGTTGGCCGCGTCGAAATGCGAAAGGATGGAACGAAGAATAGAAATCGCAACATCGGCAATGGTGTCGAGTTCTTCGTCCGTAAGCTCTTCACCAGCCTTGTAGCGCTGTGCAATCTCGAGATAATCGCCCGCGGCCTGCGGGGCAACCTCCTCAAGCATATCCTCGACGATCTCTTCAGACATAACGTACTCCAAAAGTTAGGTACCTAAATAAGATTACTATACCGCTACTTCTTCTTGTGCGGGCGCGGCTTCTTCTCGCGACGCATGACCTCAACCTGCAGCGGGGCGTTCTTAAGACGCTCCTCCTCTTCGGCCTTAGCCTTATCGATAACCTTCTGCGTCACAAAGATCTGCTGGATGACCTGCCAGGCAGAAGACACGTCGTAGTACAAAAGAACACCAACGGGCAGGCTCCAACCCATCCAGAGCATCATGACGGTCATGACGACGGCCATCATGCGCATGCTCTGGGCCTGCTGACCAGTCTGATTGCGCGACATGTACAGCTGCGGAATCAGGGTCAGGACAGCAAACAGAATCAGGCAAACCAGCGCAGGCAGTGCGACCATAAAGCCATCGGCAAAAGAGGCACTCGGCGTGGTAGTCAGATCGGGCAGAATGTTGAAGAACGAGAAGGTGCCCTCGTTAAAGTAATGCGGCAGGTTGCGCAGAAGCGTAAACAGGGCAATGAGGATAGGCATCTGAATCAGAAGCGGCAGGCAGCCGGACAGCGGATTGAACTTGTTCTCGCTGTAGAACTTCTGCATCTCCTCGGCCTGACGTTGGGGATCGTCGGCGTAGCGCTCCTGGATCTCGAGCATCTTGGGCTGCAGCACCTGCATACGGGCCGTCGACTTGGTCGACTTGAGCATGAGCGGCGTCAGCAGCAGACGGACGATGACCACCAGGATAATGATGGACAGGCCCCAGTCGACCGCAAAGGTCTGGATGAGCTTGAGCAGCTCGAAAAGGATGTTAACAATCCAATCCCACATGTAATTTTTCCTCCGATAGCGAGTGCCCGCTAGGGCACAGGGTCATAACCGCCGACGTGCAGGGGATTGCAGCGAGCGATGCGCCTCACGGCAAGCCAGCAGCCTCTACAAACACCGTATTTCTCGATAGCCTGGACGGCGTAATGAGAACACGTTGGATAATAAATGCAGGCGTCAGGCAATAAGGGCGAAATAACCTGTTGATATATGCGAATAGGAGCGATGGCAACACGTCGCAAAACGTGATTGCTCATCGCTCCTCCCCGGCAACGCCGGCGCGTATCACAAGCGAACGCAATGCCTCGTTCATTTCCTCCGGCGACGAGATCCTCGTCTTGGGGGTCGCGAACAAGATGATGTCATAACCCGCAACGGGAAATCCGCAGCTGCGGGCGGCCTCGCGCATCACACGCTTAGAACGGTTGCGCACAACTGCGCAACCGAGTCGTTTAGCACCAACGAAGGCGACCCTTCCAGAGTCGCCTTCGCCAACCGATTCACATATGGTCATTCGAATCAGAGGATGATTGAAACGACGCCCCTGACTGAACACATGCTCGAAATCTTGCCGAGACTTAATAGTCTTCATGCGAGATGTGTGTATCGCTGCTAGACAGTGAGACGCTTGCGGCCCTTGGCGCGGCGACGGGCGAGCACGGCACGACCACCCTTGGTGGCCATACGGGCACGGAAGCCATGGGTCTTGGCACGCTTACGCTTATTAGGCTGATACGTACGCTTCATCTTAAGTTCCTCCTGCTGCATTTCGAGTGTCCGCGAGGGCGCGGACGCAGATATAGACACGTGAGCTTGAAGATTGTAGGGAAATCAATGTTCAAATGTCAAGAAATCAAAGGTAAAAGGTTGCGCAGTTCACACGGTTCCGCCATAAGCCGGATGAGTTTTTGAGTATGACTCCAACTTTTCACGATATTTCACCGAGTTTTCGACAGGTCATGTTGGCAATGTTGAGAACTTTTCGCCCATTTTCCAAAGTTTTCAACATGTTTTGAAAACTTGTCGAAAGATGAGAAACATTGCGCGGTGAGCTACTATTTATCCGAAACCTTTTGAAAGATTGCGAGCGGCATGTCTGACGACTTTTACACCATGGTCGATTCCGGTGACCCGGCACCCGACAACGAGCACATCAACGGCGTACGCGAAGAGCGCGAAGAGGGCGAGCAGACATCAAAACAGACACCGAAAACCATGTATGCGGCGCGCGTCGCCGTCTATGACGACATGCTTTCGACCCCGCGCGTGATCGTCATCGAGCCGCAAGACATCCGCACGTATCTGGAAGAGACGACTAACACCGTCTACCAGTGCATGAAAGAGCAAGGCGGACACATCTCGCTCATGGTTATCCGCGAGATTGTCGAAAACTTTATCCACGCCCACTTTGCCGAGCCCATTATCTCGATCCTGGACGGCGGGGAAACTATCCGCTTTGCCGACCAAGGTCCGGGCATCGACGACAAAGAGCGCGCCTTCGACTTTGGCGTCACCAGCGCAAACAGCAAGATGAAGCGGTATATACGCGGCACCGGGGCAGGTTTTCCCATGGTGCAGGAATACCTGGAAAACGCCGGCGGGGCAGTCTCCATCGAAGATAACATGGGCAACGGCACCGTCGTCACGGTGAGCCTCGACCCCAAGCGCGTGCAGGAAATTGAGCGCGCGGGAGGGCGCGGGGCAGCCGTGCGCCCCGAGGCCCAGGGGTCGGAATACCCACTGCCGGGAGCATTTCCACAGCAAGCAATGATGACTCCGCAGCAAACCATGGCCGCGTCCCCACTGCAACGGCCCATGGCTTCGCAGCAGATGCATCAACCCAGCATGCCGCCCATGCAGGACCCCCAGCCCGCGGGACAGACGACAACTCAAGGCTCGGCAGAGTCCATGGTCCCGGCCGATTTGGATGCAGCCGCGATGCAGCAGGTGACGGGCATGCAAGGAGCTCGGCAGATGGGCTTCCAACCGTACCCGCAGGCATATCCGGGACAATATATGCCGCAGCAGGGATACTCCCAGCAATATATGCAGCAGTATCCCCAGGGCTATCAGCAGCCGTATCAGCAGATGCCGCAGCCGTACCATCCCTGGGCCCAGCAGATGCCGCCGCAGCCATACCAACAGTGGCCGCAAAGTTTTCAACAGCCGATGCCAACCATGCAGAGTTCTCAACAACCAGCAGCTCAAATGATGTATCCTAATGCGGCGAATCAATACGCACAGCCGCAACCGGACGTGTTTGTGAGCGAGCGCGGCAACGCGGCGCTGGGATATCTGTCTCAAAACCAAGAGTGCGGCGCCACCGACCTGGCGCGAGCATTTGGAAACTCCGCGCCCACATGGTCACGCACACTCAATGACTTGGCGCAGGCCGGCTTGGTAATCAAACACGGTCAGAAATACCATCTGACCGAACTCGGCAGCGCTCGCGTGCGTGCCCAAAGTTAAGGAACGGGAGAGACAGTGGACGAGGAAGCAAGCATCATCCTGGAGGATGCCATCGCCTTTTGCCAGCGCGACGGCCAAGATGCACGCCTCATCAACATGTTGGGGCAATCGCGTGCCGTGAGCCTGACCGAGGACACCTTGACCATCGAGGCACCGTCGCGCTTTGCCATTGCGCAGCTCAAAAAGCACCAGCCGACTATCGAGCACTACCTAGAAGAGATTGCCTTTGCGCCGATCGCGCTCAACATCGTGGCCCCGCAGGGTCCCACGACAGGCGCCACAGGGACGGCACCCGTCACTCCCCCTTTGACGACCGTCGCCCCCGTGGCGGCTCCGGAGACCAATGCGAGCGATGTTTCCCGTGAAACCATGCCCCACGCAACAGCCGTGCCGGTAGCAACCGCGCCCAGCGTTTCACACATGCCCGTCGCGCACGACGCGACGCCGGGCGAAGAACCGGGCGTCGCGATCAAAAACACGCTGTCGGCCGACGATTTCCGCCGCATGATGAATCAGATGAAGGGCGTGGCACCCGCCAAGAGCGCAAAACCAGTCTCGACATCGCCTGTGAGCGTCCCCACGGCTGCGGCGCCGGGCGAGCAGAACGCCGATGGCGCACCCCTCGTGGCCAACTCAAAATTCACCTTCGAAAACTTTGTCTACGGCCCCGAAAACAGCCACGCCTATCGTTCGGCGCTTAAATTCGCCGCACTCGCAGACGAACGCGGTACTTGCACATCCCTGTTCATCTATGGCAAATCGGGCTTAGGCAAGACCCACCTGCTGCTCGCCATCAAAAACGAGCTCGCCGAGAAGTCGCCCGAGATCAAAGTGAAATATGCCAACTCACAGGCATACATCGATGATCTGATGACAGAATTCGACCGCCAAAAGAAGAGTAACGCTCCCATCATGCAGGCATACCACGGCGTGGACGTGCTCATCATCGATGACATCCAAAACATCATCGGCAAACGCGCGAGCGTGGACTACTTTTTCCAGCTCATGGACGAGTTTATCCGCAACAACAAGAAAGTCGTGATTGCCGCAGACCGTGCGCCCAAGGACCTGAACATGGACGAGCGCCTGACCAGCCGCTTTAACGCCGGCATGCTCTGCTTGGTAGCAGAGCCCAGCTACGAGATGAAATACAAGATTCTGCAGCGCTATTACGAGAACACGATCGCGGCGGCGCCCGAAGCGGGCGACGACTCGCTGCTGGCGGCCTACGGTGGCGACAGCGGACATCTGACCGACGAGCACTTTAAACATATGGCGGAGGTATCGGGCACCAACATCCGTGAGCTCGAGAGCTTCTGCGAGCGCTGCGCCGGGGAGGCGGGCGACCGCGAGCGCGAGGGTAGCGAGCTGAGCTTCGACGACATCGATGCCATCGCCAGCCAGTACTTCGACACGTCGGCCAAAAAGATCAACGTGCAGACAGTTCAGTCTGTTATCGAGGAGCAATACGGCGTGACGCATGAGGAGCTCATTGGTCCGCGCCGCAATGCCAATATCGCCAAGGCGCGCCATATCGCCATTTACCTAGCGATCGAGATGTGCGAGATGACAACCACCGCCGTGGGTGCGGAGTTTGGCAACCGCAACCACTCGACCGTCAGCACGAGCTACAAAAAAGTCCAGAAGATGATCCAGGAAGACCGGACCGTGACCGAGGACCTCAAATCGCTACGAGACAAAATTACACTGCGCTCGTAGGGAAATAGGCACACCTGTTGAAAACTTGTCGAAACCGCGGGCATAAGGTGTCTAAAACCCAGCCCGCTCCGATGAAAAGTTTTGCGCAGGTTTTGAACGTGGAAAACGACCCCTGTTGCACACAGGGAACTGTCGATTCTCTTTTTGGGTTTGACCTGCATGTTTGGGAGTAATCAACAGTTTCGTCAGTACTATTACTATTATTAAGATATTTATATCTATAGAAAGGTATTAAAAGATGAAGTTCACCGTCAGCCAGAGCTCGCTTACGCAAGCAATCGGCGTCGTCATGAAGGGCGTCGCTTCGGCATCCACCCTCCCCATTCTGTCGGGCGTGCTCATCAAGGCACAAGACGGCATCTTGGAATTCCAGACCTCTAACTACACTATCTCGATTCGTCACCGCATCGCGGCACATGTGGAAGAGGAAGGTGAGATGGTAATCCCCTGCAAGATGCTCTCCAACATCACCAAGACCCTTCCCGATGCCCCAGTTACCTTTGAGCTTTCGGAGCGCCAGGTGCTGATCGGTTGCGAGAAGAGTTCCTTCCGCCTGAATACGCTCGATGCCAACGATTTCCCCGAGTTCCCGGCCTATGCCATCGAGAGCGCCGTTGAGCTCCCGACCGACATTCTGTCCGAGATGGTCAGCCGCGTGTGGCGCGTCACCTCGACCGACAAGGCCCGCCCCATCCTGGGCGGTGTGCATATGAGAGTCGAAAACAACACCGTGCGCCTGGTGGCGACCGACTCCTTCCGTCTGGCCGTGTGCGATACGCAGGTGGAGACCTCGACGCTCGAGGGTTCCTTTGAGCTCAACGTGCCGGCCGATGCCTTCAACGACGCCCTGAGCATCATGGCGAGCCAGGCGACCATTATGATCGGTGCCACCGACACCCAGGTTGTCTTTGAAGCCGGCAACACCACCTACGTGTCGCGCCGCATAGAGGGTGTGTATCCCAACTACAAGCAGCTCATCCCCGATTCATGCGTAACGAGCGTCAAGATCGACGTGGCAGCTTTTAATGCCGCCCTCAAGCGCGTGGCGGTCATCGCGAGCGCCAACCCCGCCGTCAAGTTTGAGATCGATGTCGAGAACGGCCAGATGGGCCTGTCCTCCATCTCCAATGACCAGGATCTGGCGCAGGAGACGATTGATGTCGAGGCCGAGGGCGAGTCGGGCACCATTGCCTTTAACTACCACTACATCTTTGGCTGTCTCAACGCCCTGTCCAAGGAGAAGGAGATCACGCTGGAGCTCAAGAGCTACTCGCAGGCCGGCATCTTTAAGTCCTACGACAAGATCAACTATCTGTACCTGGTCATGCCGGTGCGCATCTAGCGGCGCCCTATGGCCATGTTCGCCCGCGACCTTTCTGTCGCGCGCTACCGCAGCTTCGATAGCTATCGCCTGGCACTGAGCGATGGCGTGACGGTGCTCGCGGGGCCCAACGCGGCGGGAAAGACCAACCTCATAGAGGCACTGCAGCTGCTAACGAGCGGCGCCTCGTTTAGGCATTCCACTGCCGCCGAGCTTGTGCACGACGGCACGGGTTTGTGCAAGGCCGAGCTTAGGCTCGAGGGCGATGGCCGCGTACTGGACATGGGCCTATGCGTGGAGGACGGTAAGCGTTCGTTTAGCCGCAACGGCAAGCGATGTGCCGCCTCTGGCGTGCGCGGCGTGCTGCCGAGTGTTTTGTTCTGCCCCGATCATCTGGATATGGTTAAGCGCGGTGCCAGCGTGCGTCGCGCCGCGCTCGACGACTTTGGTGTGCAGCTGAGCGCCCGCTATGCCGATCTGGCAAGCGCCTATGGCCGCTGCGTGACGCAGCGTAACGCCCTGCTCAAAGAGACATGGTGCTGCCGTGAGATGCTTGGTGCGTGGAATGAGTCGATTGCCCGCGCCGGATCGGCCCTGCTGGTGCACCGCTTGGCCTTGCTCGATCGCTTGGACGCCCACGTGCGCAACGCCTACGGGCTGGTTGCGTCCGGGGAGGAGGCCGATGTGGCCTATGCGTCCACGTTGGGGGAGCTGCCCCAGACCGATGACCGCGAGGAGCTGAGGGGCTGGGCATACGAGCGCATGCTCGCGGCGCTCGACGAGCGCGCCGACGAGGAAATCCGCCGCGGCGTGACACTCGTGGGTCCGCACCGCGACGAGATTGAGTTTTCGGTCGCCGGCCGCTCGGCCCGATCGTTTGCCAGTCAGGGTCAGCAACGTACGTTGGTCCTGGCTTGGAAGGTGGCCGAGGTGGCCGTAGCCCGCGATATTCTGGGTACCGCCCCGCTGCTGCTTTTGGATGACGTGATGAGCGAGCTCGACGGCGATCGCCGCGCCGCTTTTTTGCAGCTGATCGGCGACGACATCCAGACAGTCATAACCACCACCAATTTGGGATACTTTACCGATGAGTTACTTGATCGAGCCAAGGTGGTGAGCATGGGTGAGGCATGCTAATTACGAGCGTGAGAACGGCACGGCTGCCTTCAGTGACTTTTTGGGTGCCGAGCGCCAGCGCATCTTGGCGTCGGCTACGCCCGAGCGTCGTGCGCAAATGGAGGCCGCCGAGGAATCGCGCGCGGTCTACCGTGCTTGGAACGCGGTGTGCTCGGGCACGCGCGAGGGCCGGCACGTGACGGGGCTGCGTTATCTTCCCGAGTCCAACGAGCTGCTGGTGTATCTCGATTCGCCCTCGTGGACACAGGAGATGACACTTTTGCGCGAGATAATCCGCGCACGCATGGAGCGTGCCGGCGCGCATGTGGATGGCCTGGTATTTAAGACGACCCGCCCCGGCCACACGCCGCCTGCGGCAAAAGAGCGCCTGCGCCCGGTCGCGACCGAGCGCCCGCCCGCGCCGCATGCCGACCTGAATGAAGCCGAGCGCGCCGAGATCGAGCGCCAGGTGTCGCCCATCGAAGACCAAAAACTGCGTGAGGCCCTCCAGAACGCCATGAGGGCCAGTGCCGAGTGGGCCAAGGGCGTGCAAAGCAAAAAAGAGTCTTAAATCGCATCTGGTGGCCTTGTATAGGCAAATACCCTCGTCCCCGAGGGTATTTTTTACGATAAAATAGTAAGGCTATACAGATTTTCTTAACCGAAGGAGGACGTGTGGCAAACGAAAACGATTACGATGGCGGCGAAATTAAGATCCTCGAGGGTCTCGAGGCCGTCCGTAAGCGCCCGGGCATGTATATCGGCTCGACGAGCGCCAGCGGTCTGCACCACCTGGTGTGGGAGATCGTTGACAACTCCGTCGACGAGGCCATGGCCGGTTTCTGCACCGAGATTCAGGTGACGGTCCACGCCGACAACTCCATTGCGGTCGTCGATAACGGGCGCGGCATCCCCGTCGACGAGCACCCTGTCAAAAAGATTCCGACGCTCGAGGTCGTCATGACGATCCTTCACGCCGGCGGTAAGTTCGATAACTCGGCCTATAAGGTTTCCGGCGGCCTGCACGGCGTGGGCATCTCCGTTGTCAACGCCCTGTCCAAGCGCGTGGTCGTGCAGGTGCGCCGCGACGGCAATATCTACGAGATGGAATTCTCGCGCGGCAAGACCGTCAAGAAGATGGAGGTCGTGGGCACCTCGGATTCGACGGGCACCACCGTCTCCTTCTGGCCCGACGACGAGATCTTCGAGACCTGCGTCTACGATTTCGATACACTGCACAATCGTCTGCAAGAGACGGCGTTTCTCAACAAGAACCTCAAGATCGTGCTGACTGACGAGCGTGAGGCGGCTCCCCGCGTGGAGGAGTTTTGCTACGAGGGCGGCATCATCGACTTCGTCAAGTTCCTCAACGACGGCAAGGACGTCCCCGAGGCCTTTAAGGAGCCCATCTACATTGAGGGCAAATCGGACCCGGATGCGCCCGTGGCCAAGATGGGCGAGGTCGAGGTGTCCCTGCAGTGGAACGCCGGTTATGGCGAGAACGTCATGTCGTTTGCCAACGACATCTACACCCCCGAGGGCGGCATGCACCTTGAGGGCTTCCGCACCGCCCTCACCCGCGTGATTAACGATTACGCCCGCAAGCAGAACCTGCTTAAGGAGAAAGAGGCCAACCTGAGCGGTGACGACGTGCGCGAGGGTCTCTCGGCCGTCATCTCGGTCAAGCTGCCCGATCCGCAGTTTGAGGGCCAGACCAAGGCCAAGCTCGGTAGTTCCTACATGCGCGCGCTTACGCTCAAGATCGTGACCGACGGTCTTGCCGACTACCTCGAGGAGCACCCCAAGCCCGCCCGCGAGATCGTCAAGAAGGCGCAGCAGGCCTGCAAGGCCCGCAACGCCGCCCGCAAGGCGCGCGAGGCGACCCGTCGCAAGAGCCTGCTCGAGACGGCGTCGCTGCCCGGCAAACTCGCCGACTGCTCGGTGCGCGATGCCGAGCTGACCGAGCTCTTCATCGTAGAGGGAGACTCGGCAGGCGGTTCGGCCAAGGACGGCCGCCGCCGAGACATCCAGGCGATTCTGCCCCTGCGCGGCAAAATTCTGAACGTCGAGCGCGTGGGTGACCATCGTGCGTTCTCGAGCGACACCATCCAGTCGCTGATCACCGCGATCGGTTGCGGCGTCACGACGAGCGCCGGCGACGGCGGCGACTTCGATATCACCAAGGCGCGCTACCACAAGATCATCATCATGACCGATGCAGACGTCGACGGTGCGCATATCCGCATCCTGTTGCTGACGTTCTTCTACAAGTACATGCGTCCGCTGATCGATGCCGGCTATGTCTATGTTGCCTGCCCGCCCATCTTTGGCATTAAGGTGCGCAACAAGATCCACTACGTGTATCCCAACGGCCGACAGCCCGAAGACGAGATTCTGCGCGACACCATTCAGAGCCTGGGCCTGAACCCCGACGACAACGACGAGGGCGGCAAGGCCAAGGATGGCAAGATCACCAAGAAGCGCAAGGGCTATACCGTCCAGCGCTACAAGGGCCTGGGTGAGATGGACCCCAAGCAGCTTGCCTCGACGACGATGGACCCCAAGACCCGCATTTTGCAGCGCGTGACGATCGAGGATGCCGTGGTGGCGGACCGTGCCGTACGCGAGCTCATGGGTTCCGAGGTGGGCTATCGCCGCGAGTACATTGAAAAACACGCGCATGATGCACGCTTCTTAGATGCCTAACCTGTTCGGCTTTCCCAGCCACCGCACCTTCGCCCTCAATCGTCGGTTGCGTACCCAAGTACGCTTCCCTCCTCTTTCGGGCGAATCTGCGGCACCTGGAAAAGCCGTCTCCGTGGTAGGGAACTAATGGACCACGCAAACCATGAGGAGGTAACGTGGCAGACGATATCAACAACAACGAGGGTATGGACGCGGCCGGCGACGCCGGTATGCCCGATGATCTGAAGCGCCTGCTCGCCCGCGCCGAGCAGGGCGAGGATGGCGATCCGGATTCCTACAACCCCGATGTCGAGGATGAAGAGGAAGAGGATGACGACGCCGAGCTCGAGGAGAGCTTTGGCGCGGTCGATCGCGGTGCCTCGGCCGGCGAGGACATCAACGGCGGCCAGCTCCAGATTTCGGAGTTTGGCCGCGAGATAAAACAGTCGTTTATCGAATACTCGATGTCGGTCATTACGGCACGCGCCCTGCCGGACGTGCGCGACGGCTTAAAGCCGGTGCACCGCCGCATCCTGTACGCCATGAACGAGAGCGGCATCTACCCCAACCGCCCGCACAAGAAGTCGGCCTGGACGGTCGGCGAAGTTATCGGTAAGTACCACCCCCACGGCGACTCCGCGGTCTATGAGACCATGGTTCGTCTGGCGCAGTGGTTCTCCATGCGCACGCCGCTTATCGACGGCCACGGCAACTTTGGCAACATCGACGGCGACGGTGCCGCAGCTATGCGTTACACCGAGAGCCGTCTGGCAAAGCCCGCCATGGAACTGCTCCGCGACCTGCAGAAGGATACCGTCGACTGGCAGCCCAACTACGACGAGTCGCTCGCCGAGCCCGTGGTACTGCCCGCACGCTTCCCCAACCTGCTGGTTAACGGCAGCCAAGGCATCGCTGTAGGCATGGCCACCAATATCGCCCCGCATAACCTCACCGAGGCGATCGAGGCCACCTGCTACCTGATCGACAACCCCGACGCCACCGTCGACGAGCTCATGCAGATTATGCCCGGCCCGGACTTTCCCACCGGTGCCATCATCATGGGTAGCGCCGGCATTAGGCAGAGCTACGAGACCGGCCGCGGTTCCATCACCGTGCGTGCCAAGGCCCATGTGGAGTCCACCAAGACCGGCCGCAGCCGCCTGGTCTTTACCGAGATTCCCTACATGGTCAACAAGGGCACCCTGCAGGAGAAAATCGCCCAGCTCGTAAACGACAAGCGCATCGAGGGCATCTCGGACATGCGCGACGAGTCCAACCAAAAGGGCATCCGTCTGGTCATTGAGCTCAAGAAGGGCGTTATCCCGCAGGTCGTACTTAACAACCTGTATAAGTACACCTCGCTGCAGACCACCTTTGGTGCCAACAATCTGGCGCTCGTCAATGGCGTTCCTAAATGCCTGAGCCTGCGCGAGATGCTGCAGCACTACATCGACCACCAGGTCGACGTAGTCACCCGCCGCACCCACTTTGACCTTAAAAAGGCCCAGGCCCGTGCACATATCCTTGAGGGCTACCTTATGGCCCTCGACCATATCGACGAGGTCATTAGCATCATCCGCTCCTCGCAGACCGATGCCGAGGCCAGCAGCCGCCTGATTGAGCGTTTTGGCTTTACGCCCGAGCAGACCACGGCCATCCTCGAGATGAAGCTGCGTCGCCTGACCGGCCTGGAGCGCGACAAGATCCAGGAAGAGCTGGACGGCCTGCGCCGTGCTATCGCCTACTACGAGGACCTGCTGACGCACGAGGAGAAGATTCTGGGCGTTATCAAGGAAGAGATGCGCGAGATCTCCAAGAAGTTTGGCGACAAGCGCCGTACCGAGATCAGCCAGGTCGAGAAGGATCTGGACGTCGAGGACCTCATCGCCGACGAGGACATGGTCGTGACGATCACCCACACCGGCTATGTGAAGCGTATCCCGGTGGCCGCTTACCGCGCCCAGAAGCGCGGGGGCAAGGGCGTGTCGGGCGTCAACCTTAAAGAGGACGACGTTATCGACGAGATGTTTATCGCGTCCACCCACGAGTATGTGCTGTTCTTCTCGAGCAAGGGCAAGGTCTACCGTCTGAAGGTGCACGAGCTGCCGGTTGGTACGCGCCAGGCGCGCGGCACCGCAATCGTCAACCTGCTTCCCTTTGAGGAGGGCGAGAAGATCGCGAGCGTCATTAGCTGTCGTGAGTTCCCCGCCGATGAGTACCTGATGTTTGCCACCAAGAACGGCATGGTCAAGAAGACCGTGATGAGTGCCTATGATCGCAGCCGCCGCGATGGCCTAATCGCCATCAACCTGAGGGACGACGACGCGCTGCTCGCCGTGCGCCGCGTACGCGAGGGCGACAAGATCATCATGGCCACCACTGCGGGCAAGGCGATCATGTTCCCCGGGGACCAGGTTCGCGCTACCGGCCGCGACACCAGCGGTGTCCGCGGCATTGGCATGAAGGACGGCGTGAGTGTCCTGGGCATGGAGGTCACCAACGGCGAGGGCGACCTGTTTGTCATTACCGAGTGCGGCTACGGCAAGCGCACGCCGGTCTCGGATTATCCGGAGCAAAACCGCGGCGGCCAGGGTGTCTACACCATCCAAATGACCGAGCGCAAGGGCAACCTTGCGGCCATGAAGGCGGTCGGCCCGCAGCATGAGCTGTTTATCGTGACGGAGGGCGCGACGGTCATTCGCGTCAAGACCGACGAGATCAGCCAGACCGGTCGAACCACGCAGGGTGTCAAGATGATGACCGTAAGCGATGACGACCGCGTGTGCGCCGTTGCCCGCATGACGGCCGCCGAAGAGAAGCCCGAGGGCGAAAGTGCCGAGACCGCAGACGTCACCGAAGAGGCCCCAGTCGACCTAGGCGACGGCAACGACATGCCAGAGGATCTCCTAGACGAGTAAGAGGACCTAGCTGGTAAAAATCATCAGACCCCATATATCGGCGGTCGGCGCACTGCGCGCCGACCGCTTTTTTGACAATCTTTGAACCCCACGCCGGGCAGCCGGGGCCGACACCCTTCAAAGATTTTCAAAAAAGTTGTTGACGCGTGCGTAACGACTCGTCTAATATATCCCTTGCGCGATGGACCTGTAGCTCAGTTGGTTAGAGCGTCCGGCTGATAACCGGGAGGTCACAAGTTCGAATCTTGTCAGGTCCACCACTTTCTTTCGCAATAAACACCCCAGCGAGAGCCGAGTCGCCGCTGGGGTGTTTATTACTGTCTCCGTGGGGGTTTAGCTCAGCTGGGAGAGCGCGGGCTTTGCAAGCCTGAGGTCAGGGGTTCGATCCCCCTAACCTCCACCATGATGGACCTGTAGCTCAGTTGGTTAGAGCGTCCGGCTGATAACCGGGAGGTCACAAGTTCGAATCTTGTCAGGTCCACCATCTAAAACGTAAAGAGCCCCGAGCTATTGCCTCGGGGCTCTTTTCTTACCTATCCAATAAGTTTTTGTGTGCGGTGCGAAAGTTTGGGTAGTATAGCTATTCAACGCGGCGGAGCTGCCGCGCATGCCAATAACAACGTACCGGAGGTGTTCCATGGTTCGTGTCGACATAGAGACCATCGTCATGGCCGCCGGTCCCGTGCCATCGCTGATCGTCTTGCGCGAGCGTTGCCGTAAGTCGGATTCGTCCGCGCCGCTGCGCTCTCTTTCCATCCAGACCGGTTCCTACGAGGCAGCGGCCATCAGCCGCGGTATCGATACCGGCCGCACCGATCGCCCCATCACCCACGATCTTTTGCTCGATACCATCGAAGTGGTGGGAGCGAAGATCGAGCGTATCGAGATCGTGCGCGCCGAGCCGCCGGTGTTCTACGCGACGGTCGTCGTGCACACCGATAGGGGCGAGCATATGCTTGACGCACGACCGAGCGACGCTATCGCCCTTGCCGTGCGCAGCAATGCCCCCATGTTTGTGGAGGACGACATCATGAATCGCTTGGGCACCGTCTCTCCGCTTGCCGACGAGGTTGACGACGAGAGTGAGTTCGAGAAGTTTGACGAGTTTGTCCACACGCTCTCGCCCGATGATTTCTAAATGTCGGTTGAGCACGATGCACGGCGAGCGCTGATGGGCACCAGCGTGTCGGCCGAAGCAGCCGCTATCGCGCGTGAGGCCCATATGCGCGCCGAGGCATTTGAGGCCGCGCGCATTGCGTATGTGACGCAGGCTCGCACTCTTCGCGAGCGCCGTGACTCCTATATCAAGATGGTTGTTGTCTCCGCGCTTGCCGCGGTAATCTTGTCGCGGCTTCGTGGTACAGTTGGTGCGCTTGGGTTTTCGATTTCGACGGGCCTGGTGATCTGGGGCGTGGTCGATGCGGTAATGCTGACCAACCAGATCAAGGTGCTCGACAAGCGCGCGGCGGATATGGTTCGCGCCCGTGACGCTGCCGCCAGAATCGCGGCCGAGGCACAGGAGTTATAACGACGCCGAATGCGATGGGAAGGTCAAAAGATGGCACAGGATATGCAGGACGCCGGTAACGTCTCCGCCGAGCTCGACGCCATGGTGTGCGATCTGATCGGTGCGTTTTTGGACGACCTTGCCGCCGGTGAAAACCCGGGCGTTGTCGTGGCGATCGAGGATGCCGCCTCCAACCGCTACCTTGCGGCTCTCGACGAGGACGGTGAGGAAGCATGCCTGGAGGCTGCCACCAACTTTATCTCCGAGCACAAGATGGGTCTCAAGGACGAAGGCCTGGGCCGCATCGCCCGCTATGCCATCGGCTACACCGGCTGTGTGGAGATCGAGGGTGGATATCACGACGCTTTGCTCGTTAGCTTCTTCGAGACCACGCTCGAGAGCGGTTTTTCGGCATATGTGCTGTACGAGGGCATGGGCGCCGGCGATGGTTTTATGTGGAGCGACCCTGAACCTGCAGGTGAGGAAACCCCTCTCATCTAGAATCGCTAAAATAAACGAGTTTTCGGTAAAAGGCTCAATATTCCCGCCGAGCGTTGTGTTGCTGGACGGGTCGCATACGCGTGCCGTTTGTATATAGATAGAAGATAGGGGAACTACATGCGCGTAGACAATCTGAGGAACATCGCCATTATCGCCCACGTCGACCACGGTAAGACGACGATGGTTGACAAGCTCCTGCGTGCCACGGACGCCTTCCGTGCCAACCAGCAGGTCGAGGATCGCGTCCTGGACTCCAACGACCAGGAGCGCGAGCGCGGCATCACGATTCTCGCCAAGAACATCTCTATCGAGTACAAGGACGTTAAGATCAACGTCATCGACACCCCGGGCCACGCCGACTTTGGCGGTGAGGTCGAGCGCGTGCTGCGCATGGCCGACGGCGCCCTGCTGCTGGTCGACGCCTTTGAGGGCCCCATGCCCCAGACCCGCTTTGTCCTACGTCACGCCATCGACACCGGCCTTAAGATCATGATCGTCATCAACAAGATCGACCGTCCGGGCGCCAACCCCGAGAAGGCCTATAACGACTGTCTGGACCTTATGGCCGACCTGGGCGCCACCGACGACCAGCTCGAGTTTGCCATGGAGCACGTGGTCTATGCCAGCGCCATGAATGGCTTTGCCCGCCTTGACCCCAACGACGGCAACATGGACATGTACCCGCTGCTCGACATGATCATCGACGACATGCCCGCGCCCGAGGTTGACGAGACCGCGCCGCTCGCTATGCAGTGCGTGACCATCGACCACTCCAACTTTGTCGGCCGCATCGGCATTGGCCGTGTGTACTCCGGCACCATTCGCCAGGGCGATCAGATCCTGGTCGTCAAGAACGACGGTTCCAGCGCCACCGCTACCGTCAAGCAGCTCTTTACCTTCGACTACCTGGGCCGCACCGAGTGCCAGGAAGTCGGCGCCGGCGACATTGCCGCCGTCGTGGGTATCGAGCGCACCGACATCGGCGATGTCTACACCGATCCCGAGAACCCCGTCGAGCTCGAGCCTATCGAGATCGATCCGCCGACCCTGTCCATCGTCTTCGAGGCTTCGACCTCTCCGCTCGTCGGCCGCGATGGCGATATTGTGGGCGCTCGTCAGCTCAAGGAGCGCCTGTTCAATGAGGCCGAGAACAATGTGACCATGAAGATTGAGGAGCTCGAGGACAAGAGCGGCGTCGAGGTCTCGGGCCGCGGCATTCTGCACCTGTCCGTCCTGATGGAGTCCATGCGTCGCGAGGGCTTTGAGTTCCAGGTCGGCCGTCCCCGCGTTCTGTTTAAGAAGGATGAGAACGGCAACAAGATGGAGCCAGTCGAGCAGGCCGTCGTCGAGTGCCCGGACGAGTACTCGGGCAAGGTCGTCGAGGTCTTTGGCACCTCTGGCGGCATTATGACCAGCATGGACACCTCGGGCATCGTGACGCACCTTGAGTTTAAGATCCCGACCCGCGGCATCATGGGCCTTAAGAACCGCATCATGAACGTCACTCACGGCGAGGGCGTGTTCTATCACACCTTCCTGGAGTACGGTCCTTACGCCGGCGAGATCGGCAACCGTCAGAACGGCGCCATGATCTCCATGACCACCGAGAAGGCCGTTGCCTACGCTCTGGGCACGCTGCAGGAGCGCGGCCAGCTGTTTGTTGAGCCGGGTGTCGAGTGCTACGAGGGCATGATCGTGGGCGAGCGCAGCAAGGCCGGCGACATGGTCGTCAACATCGCCCGTACCAAGAACCTGGGCAACCAGCGTTCCTCGACCTCCGATATCTCCGTGCAGCTGGTGCCGCCTCGCACCTTCTCGCTGGAGGAGGCGCTGGAGTACATCGCCGATGACGAACTGGTGGAGATCACCCCCAAGAACATCCGTCTGCGCAAGCGTCTGCTCAACGCCACCGATCGCAAGAAGGCTGCCGTTCGCGCCGGTCAGGTCAACAAATAAGCGCTGAGCTCTGTAGTATTCACAAGAAAGGGCGTCGACCATCGCGGCCGGCGCCCTTTTTGTACCACCACAAAGAGGAAGGGCACCTTTGCGGTGGTTGGCGGTTAGGCGGAGGGAAGGCCCGGGGTGTTGGGGGCCTGTTGCGGTTTGACGTGGGCGCTGCGCCAGATGATCTGAATGAGATAGCCCAGCATAAAGACGAAGGCTACGCCGCTGATAAAGTTGCCCATAAGGGGAAGTGCTGTAAGGGCGCCGGCGATGGCGCCGCCCACGGCGGCCATGGCGTAGCGGTTCTGGCTGTGCCCGACCATGCGTGCGACCGCGGTGCCCGCAAAGGCCGCCGAGACCAGGGCGATGCCGATGACGCCGCACATCAGGGCTCCGGCGAGCGACAGGCCGGCAATCGAGATGATGAGCAGCAAGATGGCGGGAGCGGCGGCTACCGTGCCCAAAAGACCGCTCACCCACAGCGGGGCGGGGTGCTGGTGAAGCATGCCGGCCGCGCTGGCTGTTGCACGCGGAAAGACGAGCTCAAGGAGAATCGCGACAAAGCAGGTGGAAAGAGCTGCGGCAACGATGCCGCCGATGACGTCGTTGATGGTGGAGGTATCCTCGTTCTCGGTGCGGTCGATCTTGAGGGCTCCCACTTTGGCGCCGTCGGCGCGTTCGGGGTCCTGTGAGACATGAGCGTTTACGGTGCCGGTGATGTTGGCGTTTTTGCCGAGCACCAGCTTGTCGGCCCAGACCTCAACATCGCCATCGACAGTGCCGTCGATGGTTACCGTACTGCCCGCGAGCACTGCCGACTTGGCGGAGCCGCGCAGGGCAACCGTCTCACCTGCGGCATAGAAGCAATTGGCGGTACTGCCGGAGTTAAGTACGACGTGCTGAGCGGCAACTGTCACGCTTCCATCAATGGTGGTCTTGGCGATATCGATGGTGCGCGCCGCCAGGCGAACGGCGCCGCCTACGGTGCAGTCGCGAATCGACAGGCTTTCGCCGGCGGCGATGATATCGCGGTCGATGGACGCGTCGTCCAGGCTAAGGATTTGACCGGCCCAGTACAGATCGCCCCCGACGCCGGATGGACTGGAATCCCCGTCGGACACGAAAACATTGCCCGCGGTGTCGGTGCCGGCGAATGCCATGGAAGGCAGCGCGGTAAACGCCAGCGCGATAAGCGCGAAGGCCATAATGAGGCGTCCGCGCATGTTGTGACGTTGTGCCGCCGCGGGTTGGTTGTGAGGCATGGTGAATCCTTTGCTTGGTGATTTGCATACGCCCAATATGGTACCCATTGCGCCTTCGCTCTAAAAGAAACTCGCGGTTGCAGTATTCTGCATGGGCAATTGCCTACGTAAGGCGTCGTGGGATATCGGGCCTGCGGCCGGTTGTAGATAGGCTGTCACCTTGCGATGGGCCGGGCCGTGCTATCTATTTTTTACGATGTAGGAAACGCGCGATATCGTCCTCGGTGGGGCTTTTGATGTCAAAGCGCAGCGAGAGCCAGCGCAGGCCCATGGTCACTGCGACGCAAACGACCAGCGCGACGACATTGCTGACCAAGCCGCTCATGACAAGGCAAACATAGCTTGCCGATCCAGCGATAGCCGCGATGGCATAGAAGTTGGTGCGCTGGAAAATACCCGGCACCACGCCCATAAAACCATCGCGCAGCATGCCGCCGCCTACCGCGGTAAAAAAGCCCATCATGATGCACACGACCGGTGCAAATCCGTACACGAGCGCCTTATCTGCGCCGGTTGCCGCATAAATACCCACCGAGATGATGTCGAGCAGGGGGATGAGCTTGTCGGGCTTGTCGACGATGGCAGGGAAGATGTAGATGATGGCCGCCGTGGCGATGGACAGCGGAAGCGCCATGGGCTGGTTAAGGATGTAGACGTTGCCCACCTGGAGCGTCATATCGCGCAAAAGACCGCCGCCCAGACCGCAGACCACGGCGAGCGCGACGGCGCCCACCAGATCGAGTTTGTGCTCGCGCGCAACCAGTACACCCGAAATCGACGCCGCGACGACAGCGAACATCTCGAGCCAAAACGGGATGGCAACCATGGCATCCGAGGCGTGTGCGGTAACGATTACAGTGGCGATGACGGGCAAGGTGGGTTCCTTTGGGTAGTTGGATTGGAAAATGCCCGTACATAGTACATGGTTGTGGGAGGTCGTGACCCCATTGCTCGGTAAACGGTCGGAACTGGGCGCGGTCACAGGTTCCAAACATGTACATCAGCATCCAAAAACGACATTTTTTGACATCTTTGGAGGGTGATGTACATGTTTGGAGATCTGGGTTGGTGTTGAACGCCCTGTCGGGTTCGAACCCCTCCTCCGCCGCCGTATTTGTCTGTAAGGGAATCAAAACAAAAAAGCTCCCTTTGTTGGGAGCTTTCTCAACCAAAATGGCGGAGGAGGAGGGATTCGAACCCTCGTGACCTTATACAGGCCAAACGGTTTTCGAGACCGCCGCATTCAACCACTCTGCCACCCCTCCGCGTGGGGTAAAAACAAAGCAGGCACAAAGGCCTGCTTTGGAATTAACTGGCGGAGAGTCAGGGATTTGAACCCTGGAGACGCTTTTGACGCCTACACGATTTCCAATCGTGCTCCTTCGGCCACTCGGACAACTCTCCGTTAAATGCGAAAGTCAGTATACACGAGGAATCGCAAAGTGCAAACCAAAAACTTGGCATTTTTTAAATCGCATCGCTCCGTCGTTTGCCCAACCGTGCCGAAACCAATCGATGACCTGTGTAATCGGCCCAGGCGAACTGTTCAAATGAGGTAGTTACGGACGGTCGGGAATCAAGTTTAATAATTCAAAATGTCGCGTTGTACCGCTGGTATGCATTTTGTGACCGTAGCCATGCTGCGAGCGACTTGCGGTTATCTGGCAGAAAGTCGGTATGTACCCGCCCTTGTCCTCAAATCCGTCAAGCTCTTGGACAGCATTTGGTTGGAATACGCAAGAAAGGCCGTGCGAGTATGGACATATGTGGAGGTCATGAGGTTGTAGCTGCATATTCTTGCAGCCTGGGAGGTTGAAAGATACTATTACCAAGTCTTTTCCTGCTTCAGGCGCACCTTCACGACCTGAAGCCACATTTGTCCAGAGGAGGTGACAATATGAAGGCTTATGAACTGCTGTTCTTTGTTGACCCGTCGCTCGACCCCGAGACTCGTCTCGCTGTTATGAAGCGTATCGATACCACGATCGCTGAGGGCGCTGGCAAGGTCGACTCCGTTGACGAGTGGGGCAAGCGCAAGCTCGCCTACGAGATCAACGACCTCACCGATGGTGACTACACCCTCATCAACTTCCACGCAGATCCTACCCAGATCGCCGAGCTTGATCGCGTCCTGCGCATCACCGACGCTGTGGTCCGCCACATGATCGTCCGTCGCGACGACCAGGAGTAAGACTGTCGTTTTGGACTGGGCTTGTGCCCCAAGAGGAAGTAGTGAGTAATGAGCATCAATCGAGTGAACATCACCGGTAACCTCACCCGCGATCCCGAGCTGCGCGCCACTGCCGGCGGAACCCAGGTTCTGTCCTTTGGCGTCGCCGTGAACGATCGCCGCCGCAATGCGCAGACTGGCGAGTGGGAGGACTATCCCAACTTTGTCGACTGCACTATGTTCGGCACCCGCGCCGAGGCCGTGAGCCGTTTCCTGGCAAAGGGAAACAAGGTCGCGATCGAGGGCAAGCTGCGCTACAGCTCTTGGGAGCGCGACGGTCAGCGCAGGAGCAAGCTTGAGGTCATCGTCGATGAGATCGAGTTTATGAGCTCCCGTGGTGGCCAGGGTGGCTACGATCAGGGCGGTTACGCCCCCGCAGCTCCCGCGCCCGCAGCACGTCCGGCCGCACCGGTGGCTACGCCGCCCGCGGTCGACGTCTACGATGAGGACATCCCGTTTTAAGGGTTGTTCACCTATTTTTGAGTGAGAGGCGGCTTCGGTTCGCCGAAGTTGCCAAATGAAAGGTATTTTGACATGGCTAATGATTTTTCTGCACGTCAGCCGCGTCGTAAGTACTGCCAGTTCTGCAAGGAGAACACTGAGTTCATCGACTATAAGGACACTCAGCTTCTCCGTAAGTACATGACCGACCGTGGCAAGATCAAGCCCCGTCGCGTCACTGGCGCTTGCACGCAGCATCAGCATGACATCGCCAACGCCATCAAGCGCGCCCGCGAGATGGCTCTCCTGCCGTACACCGTCCCCGTGGTTTCCTCCCGTGGCAACCGCGACCGCGGCTAAGAAGGGAGACGCATCATGAAGGTTATTCTTCTCGATGAGATCAAGGGCAAGGGCGGCGAGGGTGACGTCGTAGAGGTCGCTCAGGGTTACGCTGAGAACTTCCTGTTCCCCAAGAAGCTCGCTGTTGCCGCCACCAAGGGCAACCTCAAGCAGCTTGACGAGCGTCGCAACAACATCGCCAAGCGCGAGGCCGTCCGTCTGGCTACCGCCAACGAGACCAAGGCTGCCCTCGAGGGCAAGCAGGTCACCGTCGACGTCAAGGTCGGCGACGAGGGCATCCTCTTTGGCTCCGTCACCGCCGCTATGATCGCTGACGCCATCAAGGATCAGCTCGGTATGGACATCGACCGCAAGCGCGTCGAGCTCGGTAAGCCCATCAAGGTTGCCGGTGCCCACACCGTTGCCATCTCGCTGTACCGCGAGATCAAGGCCGAGGTTGTCGTTCTCGTCGGCGTTACCGCCGAGGAGCTCGCTGCCGAGGCTGAGGTCGAGGAGGCCGCTGAGGTCGCCGAGGCCGAGACCGCCGAGGTCGAGACCGAGGCTGCTGCTGAGTAGCATTTGCTGCAACGCAACAATCTTGTTCTAAGAAGGGCGCTCTGGGAGACCGGGGCGCCCTTTTATTTTTTGCGCTGAGTGGGCGTCACGTCATACATTGAGATGTAGTTCCACATAAGGGACCGTTCATCCGTTTGGTTCGGTGATGATTGTTAAGGCGCGCCTCGATTTAAAGCTGTGGCTGATACTATGGATGCTCGCAAGCGATATGAATGAGGATGCTCATGGCATATGACGATAGGGAGACATGGCTGACGGTCGAGGACCGCGGCTCCAAGTTGGGTCTCCCCCAAAACCAAGATGCAGAGGCCAACGTACTGGCCGCCATGCTGCTATCGCCCGAGGTGGTCGAAGAAGCCCAGGTCGAACTGCAGCCCGACGATTTCTACCGGCCTATTCATAAGACCATCTATACCGCGATGGTCGATATGTACAACAGTCGCATCCCCATCGACTCTATCTCGCTAATCGATTACCTGCGAAGCATCAACAAGCTCGATGCCGTGGGCGGCGAGGCGTACATTTTGGAGCTGATGGGTCAGACCCTGTCGCTCGTCAACTGGCAGCACCATGCCGCCATCGTTCGTCGCGACTCGATGCTGCGTGAGCTGATTGGCGCCACCAACGAGATTAACGCGCTGGCCTATAACGCCCCCACCGATACCAAAGAGGTCGTTGAGCTGGCCGAGAGCAAGCTGCTCAAGGTTACGGCGCGCGAGGTTAAGTCGAGCTACAAGACACTGACCGAGTTTATGGTCGAGGCCTATAACGAGGCCGAGGAAGTGTGCCAGGCCGGTGGCCAGGCAGCGGGCGTTCCCACGGGCTTCCCGTCACTCGACCGCATGCTTATGGGCTTCCGCGAGGGCCAGCTCATCATTATCGGCGCCCGCCCCGCCGTGGGTAAGACCTCGTTCGCTCTAAACCTGGCGCTCAATGCCGCCGCTGCGGGCTACACCGTCGGCTTTTTCTCGCTGGAGATGTCGGGCAAGGAAATTGCTCAGCGCCTGATTTGCGCCTATGCCATGATTTCGATCAGTGATTTTCGCATGGGTCGCATTAGCCCCGAGCAGTGGGCCAATATCAACGAGGCCACGCAGACCTTGTCCAAGCTCGATATTCTGATTGACGATACGCCCGGCACCACGGTGACCGAGATTCGCGCCAAGAGCCGCCGCATGCTCCACAACAAGGAGAAGGCCATCATTATCTTGGACTACCTGCAGCTGGTGAGTCCTCCGCCGGGACGCCGTTCCGAGAGCCGCACCGTCGAGGTCTCCGAGATGTCGCGTGGCTTAAAGATTATGGCCAAGGAACTCAAGATTCCGCTGATCGCGCTGTCTCAGCTGTCGCGTCAGGTCGAATCCCGTACCGGCAAGCGCCCGCAGCTTTCCGACCTGCGCGAATCGGGCTCCATCGAGCAGGACGCCGATATCGTCATGTTCTTGGACCGTTCCGCCGACGAGGCTGAGGCCTCGCGCGACGACCGACCCGACGAGGGCGTCACGCGTATTGTCGTGGCCAAGAACCGTTCGGGCCCGATCGGCGACGTCGACCTGATGTTCCTGCCGGCATCCACCAAGTTCTATGAGCTTGATGGGGTGCATACCGAGGAGTAGGACAGGCGCCCGTTGCACGGGTATACTGGGAATGTTTTGTGCTTCTGCCCGCCGTGTGGCGCGCAGACAGTCCATGTATGTAAGGAGTAAACATGCCGTCAACCGTTTTGGTCGGTGCCCAGTGGGGCGATGAGGGCAAGGGTAAGATCTGCGACCTGATCGCCGGCGACTTCGATGCCGTCGTGCGCTATTCGGGCGGCAACAACGCCGGCCACACCATCGTTGTCAACGGCAAGAAGTACGGCCTGCACCAGGTGCCCTCCGGCATCATGTACGCCGACCACGTGTCGGTGATTGGCAACGGCTGCGTCGTCAACCCCAAGGTTGTCCTTGAGGAGATCGACATGTTCGAGGCCGATGGCATCACCACCAAGAACCTCAAGATCAGCGGCAACGCACACGTGATCATGCCGTATCACGTCGACCTGGACGGCGCCTTTGAGCAGAAGCTCGGCAAGAAGAGCATCGGTACCACCAAGCGCGGCATTGGCCCGTGCTATCAGGACAAGATGGCTCGTATTGGTCTTCGTATGCAGGACATGCTGGACGAGGAGCTCTTCCGCGACAAGCTGGAAACCGCTCTTGCCCGCGTGAATCCCGAGCTCGAGCTGCTTTACGGCCTGCCCACCTACACCGTGGACCAGATCTGTGAAGAGTACCTGCCCATGGCCGAGCGCCTGCGCCCGTACATCACCGAGACGAGCCTGCTGCTCAACAACATGATCGATGAGGGCAAGACCCTGCTCTTTGAGGGCGCCCAGGCAACATTGCTCGATATCGACCACGGCACCTATCCGTTTGTCACGTCTTCTAACTGCACCGCCGGCGGCGCGATCACCGGTTCTGGTGTTGGCATGAAAAACGTCGACCGCGTGCTGGGCGTCATGAAGGCCTACATCACCCGCGTCGGTGCAGGCCCCATGCCCACTGAGCTTTCCTATGAGTCCGAGGCCGGCCATACGCTGACCGAGGAGGGCTATGAGTACGGCGTGACTACCGGTCGCCGTCGTCGCTGCGGCTGGTTTGACGGTCCCATCGCCAACTACGCCTCGCGCGTCAACGGTCTTACCGACATCGCCCTGACCAAGCTCGACGTGCTTTCGGTCTTCGACACCATTAAGGTGTGCGTGGCCTATGACGTCGACGGCGAGCGCTACACCAGCGTGCCCGAGCACCAGGTGCGCTTTGAGCATGCCAAGCCCATCTACGAGGAGCTTCCTGGCTGGAAGTGCGATATCACCGGCTGCCGCAGCTTTGAGGAGCTGCCGCAGGAGGCTCAGGACTACGTGGCATTTGTCGAGGATCTGGCGCACACGCGCGTGACGTTTGTCGGTGTTGGCGCCGGCCGCGAGCAGATCATCAACCGATTCTGGAAGTAATCGGCGTTATTTGGTTATTGCGATATACCCCTTCGCAGCCCGGACGGGCGGCCGAGGGGTATATTTGCTTGTAATGGGCCCGCATGGTTGACGGGCCGTTAATCCATAGAGGAGGCACCCTTGAAGGCGGACACTCAAACCATCGACATCCTGTTGTTGGGCAGCGGCGGCCGCGAGCATGCTTTGGCAGCCAAGCTCGCGGCATCACCGCGCGCCGGCAAGCTCTACATCGCCCCGGGCAACGGCGGCACCGCGAGCTGCGGCGAGAACGTGGTTCTCGACGATTGCGATCCTGCTGCCGTGGCGGCGTTTGCACAGAGCCACGAATGCGGACTCGTGGTAATTGGCCCCGAGGCTCCGCTCGTGGCGGGCGTGGCCGACGCCGTGCGCGCGGCGGGTATTCCCTGCTTTGGCCCGGGTGCCGAGGGCGCTCAGATGGAGGGCTCTAAGCTGTTCTCCAAGCAGCTCATGGAGCGCGCGGGCATTCCGACGGCCGCCTACGGCTCGTTTACCGACGAGGCTTCGGCTCTCGCCTATGTGCGCGAGCAGGGCGCTCCGCTGGTCGTGAAGGCCGACGGTCTTGCCGCGGGCAAGGGCGTTATTGTGGCAACCGAGCTTTCGCAGGCCGAAGAGGCCGTGCGCGAGTGCTTTGGCGGCACCTTTGGCGACGCCGGCAACACCGTGGTTATCGAGGAGATGCTCGTTGGCCCCGAGTGCTCGCTGCTGGCCTTTACCGACGGCAAGACCGTGCGCCCCATGGCCACCTCGCAGGACCACAAGCGCGCGCTTGAGGGCGACCTTGGTCCCAACACGGGCGGCATGGGCGTCTACAGCCCGGTGCCCATCGTGACCGACGAGGAGCACGCCACCATGGTGAAGGTCATGGAGCAGACCGTGGCCGAGCTCGCCGCCGAGGGCATCGATTACCGTGGCTGCCTGTACGGCGGCTTTATGCTTACCCCCGCCGGCCCCAAGGTGCTGGAGTTTAACGCCCGCTTTGGCGACCCCGAGACGCAGGTCGTGCTGCCGCGCCTTAAGAACGACCTGGTCGAGGTCATGCTTGCCTGCGCTAACTGCGAGCTCGACCAGATTGAGCTCGATTGGCGTGACGAGTGGGCGGTGGCCGTTGTCCTGACGAGCGCGGGTTATCCCGGCAGCTACGAGAAGGGCAAGGTCATCACCGGTATCGAGGATGCCGAGGCCATGGAGAACGTGACCGTGTATCACGCCGGCACCGCCGTGGTGGACGGCCAGCTCGTGACCAACGGCGGCCGCGTGCTCGCCGTGACCGCGCTGGGCGACACGTTCGAGAACGCTCGCAACCTTGCCTACGAGGCTTGCGAGAAGATCGATTTTGAGGGCAAGACCCTGCGTCACGACATTGGACTGCGCGCGCTGCGCGGCCGCGACGCCTGGGATGCCTAAAATCCGAGAGGAATGAGACGGATGGACGAGAAGAACGAAGAGCTCGTGGACGCGCAAATCGTCGAAGAGGACAGCCGCATGTATGGGCACGCCGAGGGTGAGCCTGGTGGCGAGGTCGCTGACGAGCCGGCGCTGGTGCTGGGCGACGACGACCCGCACGATGCCGAGCTGCACGAGAAGATTCTTTCGGAGGAGTGCGCCTGGAAGGGCAAGATCCTCGACGTCCACCGTCTTGAGGTTGAGCTGCCCAACGGTCACCGCAGCGCCCGCGATATCGTTCGCCATCCGGGTGCGGCGGCCGTTGTGGCGCTGACCGAGAGCGGCAAGATCGTACTGGTGCGTCAGTACCGCACCGCCATCGACCGCGTGACGGTTGAGATTCCCGCCGGCAAGCTCGACCCAGGCGAGGACCCGCTCGATTGTGCCAGGCGCGAGCTGCATGAGGAGACGGGCTTTAAGGCCGGGCGCATTCGCTTTTTAACGTCGATTGTCACGACCTGTGGTTTTTGCGACGAGATTATTCACATCTACTTGGCCACCAAGCTCGAGTTCGATGCGCCCAACCCCGACGATGACGAGTTTGTCAACGTTGACCTGGTGCCGCTGCACGAGCTGATCGATGCCGTGCTCGACGGCAAGATCGAGGATGCCAAGACCGTCGTGGGCGCGCTTGCCTGCGACAGCATCGCGCACCGCCTTGGTGGTTCTGAGCTGTAACGAGTGGGGATAGCCCTGGGACAAGTACTACTGATTGCTTTGTCCCAGGGTCTTACGTTGCTGATATTTCTTTGAGGATCACATGCTGAAGCGTTTTCTGTCTTACTACAAGCCCCAGATGGGGCTTTTTGTTGCTGATACCATTTGCGCCCTGGTGCTTGCTGCCATTGACCTGGCGTTTCCCATTATCCTGCGCAATCTGTGCGGCGGGCTGTTTACCCAGGGCCAGACTGCCATTATGCAGGCGCTCGGTATGATCGCGGTGGGACTGGTGCTGATGTATGCCACCCGCTGCGCCTGCCGCTACTTTGTGAGCTATTGGGGCCACGTGATGGGCGCGCGCATGGAGTCCAAGATGCGCGAGGACTTGTTCGATCAGTACGAGCGTTTTAGCTTTGCGTACTTTGATCGCAACAGCTCGGGTGACATGATGAGCCGCGTGGTCAACGACCTGTTCGATATCTGCGAGGCGGCGCACCACGTGCCCGAATGGATCATTATTTGCGGTATCGAGATCATTGGCTCGTTTGTGATTCTGTTTACCATTGCGCCGGTGCTCGCGCTCGCCATGGCCGTGGTGACGGCGGTGTTCGCGGTCATTATGTTTTGGCAGAATATGCGCATGCGCGAGGTCTTTAGCGATAACCGCAAAAGGATCAGCGGCATCAATGCACAGCTGCAGGATTCGCTGGCGGGCATGCGTGTGGTCAAAAGCTTTGCCAATGAGCAGACCGAACGCTCTAAGTTCCGTGCCTCTAACGATCGCTACCTTTCGTCCAAGGAAAACATGTATCACGCCATGGGCGTCTACACCGCGACGTATGGTCTGCTCTCGGGCGTGCTCTATGTGATCGTGGTGCTGCTGGGCGGTTGGCTCGTTGCCCAAGGCCAGCTGCAGGCGGTCGATATGGCAACCTTCGCGCTCTACATTTCGCTGTTCTGCACGCCGCTTGAGACGCTCGTCAATTCGGCCGAGACGTATCAGAAAGCCATCGCCGGCTTTAAGCGCATGGACGAGGTGCTCTCGACTGTCCCCGATATTCAGGATAAGCCGGGTGCTGCGGATCTGCAGGTGACGGCCGGCGCTGTTGAGTATCGCGACGTGTGCTTTAGCTACGAGGATGTCGAGCTGGGCGCGGGCGACGGGACGCGTCCCGTTATCGACCATATGGATCTGTCCATTAAGCCCGGTCAAACCATCGCTTTGGTTGGTCCCTCGGGCGGCGGCAAATCAACGACTTGTTCGCTGTTGCCGCGCTTTTACGACGTTGCCGCTGGCTCCATTAGCATTGACGGCCAGGATGTGCGCGGCGTGACGCAGCGTAGCCTGCGCCAATCCATCGGCCTGGTGCAGCAAGATGTCTATCTGTTCGACGGAACGATTGGCGAGAATATCGCCTATGGCAAGCCGGGCGCCACGGCAGAAGAAATCGCCGAGGCGGCCCGCCGTGCCAATATCGATACCTTTATCGAGTCGCTTCCGCAGGGCTATGACACCGTGGTGGGCGAGCGCGGCAGCCGTCTTTCTGGTGGTCAAAAGCAGCGCGTCGCCATCGCGCGCGTGTTTCTCAAAAATCCCAAGATCCTTATTTTGGATGAGGCGACCAGTGCTCTGGATAACGAGAGCGAGGAGGCGGTGCAGGAGTCGCTCGAGCGCTTGGCGCGTGGCCGCACCACGATCATCATCGCTCACCGTCTCTCGACCATTAAGCATGCCGACGAGATTGCGACCGTTGAGCATGGTCGCGTTGTGGAACGTGGCACGCACGAGGAGCTTCTCGCCCGTGGCGGCACTTATGCCCGTTACTATCGAATGCAGTTCGAAGGTGCGCGTGCGCACGAGCTCGACTGATTGATATGACAGGAAGGTTATGGCTGATAAGAACCACCTGACTCCGGAAGAAGTGACGGAGTTATTCTCCGAAATCGATGCATCCGGCGTCTTGGATCCTACGCTCGCCAAAAAGCGTACCGAGCGCATGCGCGAGAAAGAGTCTGCCGTCAAACGCGGTGACAAGGCGACACTGGCGCGGCTGCGCAGCGAGGATCGCGCGAGCCAGGCAAAACATATCGACCCGCTGTCCGAGGACGATCCTTCGGGTTCGCAGGTGAGCCATACCATTACGAAGACTGCCATGGTCGTTGTTATCGGCATCCTGGTGCTGATTGTGGGCATGCAGATCGGCTACGGCGTGATGCGACGCCTGAACACCGCGAACCTCTCCGAGAGCGTTTCGGTGGATACCGTCTCGACCGCGCTCAAAGGTGGACTTGAATGGGGCAACGGCTTTACGCAGTTCCCGCTCGATTTTACCGTCGACGAGGCCGACGAGGGTACGGGCACGGTTGAGGTGACGGTGCTGGACACGTCTTCTGCCAATGAACTCGAGTTGCTGTCCAACGGTCAGATACAGGCGGCGGCGCTCGCAACCAATGCCCTGCTCAACGACAAGATTGACCGTGTGGTGTATAACGTCCACGCCTATATCGACGAGGACAGCAGGATTCAGCATGATTCCTTCTTTGGCATGTTTCCCGCCCAGGGCCACCAGAGCGCCATCCTGACGTTCGTCTGGACCAAGAGCTCTTCCAACGCCACCAATATCGACTGGAAGATGCGTATCGTGAGCATGGATGACACCATTGCCGAGCGTATTCAGAAACAGGTGAACTCGGTATCGTCGCTCATCGAGGACCCGGCGGTGAGCCAGACTAAGATTGACGAGGAAAAGGCCGAACGTGACCTGGAGCACCGCCTGCACGGCCGCGAGATTTTCCGTGGCGGCAAGCTTGGCCGCACCCCGTCCGAATTACTTGAGCAGGACAAGCAAAAGTAGTCCGCAGCCACATAGAACGATGACATCCCGCGTGAGCCGCAAGCCCACGCGGGATGATTTTTCTGGGACGGGGATTAAAAAATTATTCTGTCATGTATGCGGTTGGCGAGTAGTCAATTTGGGACGGGGCTATTTTAGCTACCCCGGCTAGTGGCACGACGGTTAGGTTGATTGACGGACGGGGCAGCTAAAATAGCCCCGTCCCAAATTGACTACTCAGCGACAAAGCTCTGCTTTCAGAATGATTTTTTAATCCCGTCCTAGAAAATCATTATGCATAAGAAGTCATAATTATCATTTTGTAAACAATTCTATGTAATTAACGCCATACGGCATACTTACGGTTAGAATACCGCGAGGCCTAACTACACACCTTTAAGCCGGTCCCGAGAGACCGGGAAGGAGAACTATGGCGAACAACCATATTGCGGGCGCTGCCGCCCGCACCATCGCGCCCAGCGAACTGTGCCAGCGCATGCTGGCCAAAACCAGCAAGGGTGCTTGCGGTCCCTGCATCCTGTACCTTGAGGATGGGACCATTTTTTATGGCCGTGCATGTGGTGCCGAGGGCACCGCGACCGGCGAAGTCTGCTTCAATACCTCACTCGAGGGTTACTTTGAGGTTATGACCGACCCGAGCTATGCTGGCCAGATCGTTACCATGACCTATCCGCAGATTGGCAACTATGGCATCGACGAGACCGATGTTCAGTCCGCCTTCCCCGGCGATGACGTACGCCCTGCGAGTGCTCCCGCCATGCGCGGCATGATCGTGCGCGACATGTGTGCCACGCCTTCTAACTGGCGCTCGGCCGTCAGCGTGCCGGAGTACCTGCGCGCACACGGCATCGTCGCTATCGAGGGCGTCGACACCCGAGCCCTGGTGCGCCACCTGCGCGACAATGGCTCCAAGATGGGCATTATCTCGACCGAGGTGCTCGACATCGACGAGCTTGCCGAGCGCTTGGCCTCTGCTCCCACGCTGGTGGGGGAGAACCTGGTCAAGACCGTGAGCTGCCCTGCGCCCCATCCGTTCGCCGGGAGCGATCTGCCCGCCGAGCATGGCTTTGCGCTTGCGGCCCCCGCTCCCGCCCGCCACAACGTGGTCGCGTATGACTGCGGTGTCAAGCGTGGCATCCTGGAGGGTCTGGTCCGTGCTGGCTGCGCCCTCACCGTCGTGCCGTGGGATACACCCGCGCGTCAGGTACTCGACATGAATCCCGATGGCGTCTTTTTGTCCAACGGTCCCGGCGACCCCGATGCCGTGGTAGAGACCTACGAGCAGGTGCAGCAGCTGATCGGCAAGGTGCCCGTCTTTGGCATTTGCCTGGGTCACCAGATGATCAGCTTGGCATGCGGCGCCCAGATGGAAAAACTCAAATTCGGTCACCGTGGCGGTAACCAGCCGGTTATGAACCTGGTCAGCCGCCGCGTGGAAATTACCGCGCAAAACCATGGCTTTGGCTTGCTGTTCCCCAGCTTGGGCAAGCTTGTCCCCGAACTTTCGGGCGGCGAGACCGAGCATGCGGCCGACGGCGATCTGCGCGTCTGGGTGCGCCGTGGTATCGCGCCCGTCGTGATGAACGAGCGCTTTGGCCGCATTCGCCTGACGCACGTGAACCTCAACGACGGCACCGCCGAGGGCATTCAGCTGCTCGACGCCCCGTGCTTCTCGGTCCAGTACCACCCCGAGGCCTCGCCCGGCCCCACCGATGCCCACTATCTCTTTACCGCCTTTACGCGACTCATGGACGGCGAGGAGAACTACCTGGACATCGACACCGCGAAGGACCGCCTGCAGGGCTGGAACTTTGCCGACGATGGTTCCGCCACGACCGAGACCGAGGAGAACTAACATGCCTAAGCGTACTGACATCAAGCGTATCCTCGTCATTGGCTCGGGTCCCATCGTCATTGGCCAGGCCTGCGAGTTCGATTACTCCGGCGCCCAGGCCTGCAAGGTGCTCAAGGAGGATGGCTTTGAGGTCATCCTGGTCAACTCCAACCCGGCGACCATCATGACCGACCCGGGCCTGGCCGACCGCACCTATGTCGAGCCCATCACCGCCGAATTTATCGAGCGCGTGATCAAGAAGGAGCGCCCGGACGCGCTGCTGCCCACGCTGGGCGGCCAGACCGGTCTGAACGCCGCCGTCGAGCTGGCAAAGGACGGCACGCTCGACCAGTACGGCGTCGAGATGATCGGCTGCGACCTTGCCGCCATCGAGCGCGGCGAGGACCGCAAGCTCTTTAACGAGGCCATGGCTGAGATCGGCCTGGAGGTCGCGCGCTCGGGCTATGCCTACAGCGTGGCCGACGCCGAGGCCATCGCCGAGCGCGTGGGATATCCCTGCGTGCTGCGCCCGAGCTTTACCCTGGGCGGCGCCGGCGGTGGCATCGCGCACACCCACGAGGAGCTCGTCTCCATCGTGAGCCAGGGCCTTGAGCTTTCGCCCGCCCACGAGGTACTGGTCGAGGAGTCCATCGAGGGTTGGAGAGAGTACGAGATGGAGGTCATGCGCGACCACGCCGGCAACGGCATCATCGTGTGCTCCATCGAGAACCTCGACCCCATGGGCGTGCATACCGGCGACTCCATCACCGTGGCGCCGGCGCAGACCCTCTCCGACCTTGAGTATCAGCGCATGCGTGTCGCCTCGCTCGCCATTCTGGAGAAGATCGGCGTCGAGACCGGTGGCTCCAACGTGCAGTTTGCCGTGAACCCGCAGACCGGTCGCCTGATCGTCATCGAGATGAACCCGCGCGTGAGCCGTTCGTCCGCACTGGCCTCCAAGGCCACGGGCTTCCCCATCGCCAAGGCCGCCGCTCGCCTGGCCGTGGGCTACACGCTCGACGAGATCGTCAACGACATCACCAAAGCCACGCCTGCCTGCTTTGAGCCCACGATTGACTACTGTGTGGTCAAGGTGCCGCGCTTTGCCTTTGAGAAGTTCAAGGGTACCGACCCCACGCTCACAACGCGCATGAAAGCCGTGGGCGAGATCATGGCGATCGGCCGCACCTTTGAGGAGGCCTTTGGCAAGGCCATGCGCTCGCTGGAGGACGGACATCAGGGCATTTGCGCTGGTGGCAAGGAAGGTGCCGATAAGCTGAGCGACGACGAGCTCGCTCAGGCCGTGGGCACCCCGACTGAGCACCGCATCTTCTTTGTGGTCGAGGCCCTGCGTCGTGGCTGGGATGTCGCGCGCATCCACGCCATCTGCGGCATCGATCCGTGGTATCTCAACCGTATCAACGATATGGTGCAGGTCCAGGAGAGCATTCGCGGCCTGCGCGTGGAGGGCATCGACGCCGACGCGATGCGCCTGCTCAAGCAGTATGGCACGAGCGATGCCGAGATTGCCGCGCTGACCGGCTCGGACGAGCGCTTTGTTCGCGCTTACCGTAAGGGCCTGGGCGTGGTTCCCAGCATGAAGACGGTCGACACCTGCGCTGCTGAGTTCTCGAGTGCCACGGAGTATCACTACAAGACCTACGAAAACATCTACCGCACGAGCCCGGTCGCCAAGAAGTGCGTTGCCCCCGACGAGACCACGCCGGCAGATAAGCCCAAGGCGATGATTCTGGGTGCCGGCCCCAACCGTATCGGCCAGGGTATCGAGTTTGACTACTGCTGCGTGCACGCGAGCTACGCGCTGGCGGCCCGTGGCTTCGAGACCATCATGGTCAACTGCAACCCCGAGACCGTCTCGACCGACTACGACACGTCCGATCGTCTGTACTTTGAGCCGCTCACCTACGAGGACGTCATGGACGTTATCGATGTTGAGCGCCCCGACGGCGTCGTGGTGACGCTCGGCGGCCAGACCCCGCTTAAGCTGGCGCGCATGCTCGAGGAGAGCGGCGTGAACATCATGGGTACCAAGCCCGATGCCATCGATTTTGCCGAGGACCGCGAGCGCTTTGCCGCCCTGCTCGACAAGCTGGGCATTATGTACCCGCCGGCGGGTCAGGCCACCTCGTTTGAGGAGGCCGAGGCCGTGGCCGCGCATATCGGCTACCCGCTGCTGGTTCGTCCGAGCTATGTGTTGGGCGGCCGCGGCATGATGATCGCCTACGATGCCGAGCATCTGCACGATTACATGGCCGAGGCTGCCCGCATTAGCCCCGACTACCCGGTGTACCTCGACCGCTTCCTGGAGGGCGCGATCGAGTCCGATGTCGATGCCCTGTGCGACGGCGAGGAGGTCTACATCGGCGGTATTCTGGAGCATATCGAGGAGGCCGGTATCCACTCCGGTGACTCCGCGACTTGCATTCCGCCGTTTAGCTTTAGCGAGAGTCTGCAGGCGAAGCTCCGCGAGACCACGCGCCGCATCGCGATGGCGCTGGGAGTTCGCGGCCTGGTCAATGTGCAGTATGCCATCAAGGGCGAGACCGTCTACGTGATCGAGGCCAACCCGCGCGCAAGCCGTACCGTGCCGTTTATCTCCAAGGCCACCGGCGTGCCGCTGGCCAAGTGCGCGGCGCGCATCATGGCGGGCGATTCCATCGCGAGCCTGGGCCTGCCGAGCGACGAGCGCCAGCTGGACTGCTTCTGCATGAAGGAAGCCGTTATGCCCTGGGGCCGTTTCCCGGGAGCCGACGTTATCCTGGGGCCCGAGATGAAGTCGACGGGCGAGGTCATGGGTGTCGCCAAGAGCTATCCCGAGGCATACGCCAAGACACAGCTGGCGATTGACTACAAGCTGCCCGATCCGAGCGCTGGCAAGGTGTTCATTAGCGTGTGCGATCGCGACAAGCGCCATATCCTTTCGGTCGCCCGTATCCTGCGCTATCTGGGCTTTGACATCTGCTCTACCGAGGGTACGGCGCGCGTGCTGCGCGGAGGCAACGTGACGTGCGAGGTCGTGGAAAAGATCAGCGGCCCACACGACGGCGAGCGGCCCAACATCGGTGACCTTATCGCCGATGGCAAGATCGCGGTGATCATCAATACGCCGTACGGCCCGGGCTCGCGCGGCGACGGCTATCTGTTGCGCACCGAGGCGGTGCGCCGCGGCGTGACCTGTGTGACGGCGATGTCTGCCGCCAACACCTACGTGAGCGCTATCGAGGCGGTGCGCGAGGACCAGCAGGGCCACGGCAGCGCCAACGACATGGGCATGGACGTCATCGCCCTGCAGGACCTGCCGCAGTACACGGTGTAATGTGACCTGGTCGGCCGGGGCGGGAGGGGCCGAGATTTCCCCCTTTCGCTCCGGCTGCAAGCAGAGTCGCTCAGGAGGAAACTCGGCCCCTCCCGCCCCGGCCTGCGGTGACTTTGCTGCACCGTGTGCTGTCGAAGGGACTTTGCGCGATGATTAGGGCTGAATAAAATTGAGTGTGGGCGCCGTCGTTCATTCGAACGACGGCGCCCACGTTATGTAGGAGGGACTTTCAGCCTCGTCAACCTCCCATTCCAAACCAAATCAGCCAACGTACGTCATGGCAATATCCGGTAGGTCCCCGGGTGCCCCGCGGCGGGCTGGGTTATTTAGCTGAGCGACTTTGCGTAGCAACCGGAGTGAAGATGAAAACACCGGGCCGCTGCAGAGCACCCACAGACCGCAGGGACGGGAGTGGCTATACTACTCTCAGTAGTTAAGGGTCGCGGATTCGCCGCGTCACCGCTCTCAACAGGAGGTCTTTATTTATGGCAGATCAGAAGCCGGTTGTCGGGATCATCATGGGCTCCAAGTCCGATCTGGGCGTTATGGAAGGCTGCACCGCCGAGCTCGAGGCGCTGGGCGTGCCCTATGAGCTCGTGATCGCAAGCGCGCACCGCACGCCGGCGAAGGTTCACGAGTGGGCTTCGACTGCTGCCGATCGCGGTATCAAGGTGATTATCGCCGCCGCCGGCAAGGCCGCTCACTTGGGCGGTGTCGTGGCTGCCTTTACGCCGCTGCCGGTTATCGGTGTTCCTATGAAGACGAGTGACCTGGGCGGCATGGATTCGCTGTTGTCGATGGTGCAAATGCCTTCGGGCGTGCCCGTAGCCTGTGTTGCCATCAACGGCGCCAAGAACGCCGCTATCTACGCCACACAGATTCTGGGTGCTTGCGACCCCGAGTATCGTACGGTCATTGAGAAAATGAAACAGGAGATGGCTGACGCGTAAGATCGCCACCATTCCTTTTGTGCCATAAGGAGAGTTATGTCCGACTATCAGGGAAAACGTTTTAGGTCCTCTCAAATCCCCGACCCTTCAAAGCCCGCTGACAGCCGTGCGCCTCAGCAGGGTCGGGCATCCTCTCCCCAGCATGCCCGTGCCCCACGCCCCGTGGTGCCGACAGGGCAGCGCCGCCAGCGCCAGAATACGCCTGCCGCATACCGTCCTTCGGCGTATAGCACGGCGAAATCGCCGCAGCGTACTACGCCACCGGCCCATAAGGACTCGGCGGGACATGTCCAACAGCCGCGCAAAAAACGTCGGTCGATTTTCCCTATCTTGCTCATCATTGTCGGAATCGGATTGATTGTTGCCGCAGCGGCTATCTACATCAATGCGCAAATTGGCTACAAACAGGCAAGCGACTCGTATGCAAAGATCGAGAAACAATATGTGAGCGATAAGGATGGCAGCGGCATCCCCGTCGTTGATTTTGATGCCCTTGCGCAGACGAACCCCGAGATTGTCGGCTGGATTTACGTTCCGGATACTACTATCAATTATCCGGTGGTTCAGGCCAACAATAACTCCAAGTACCTCAACACGTTGTTTGACGGTACATCCAACGCTTCCGGTGCAATTTTCCTGGACTGCGACGATACGGCCCCCGGTATGGTGGACCAGCAGACCACGATCTATGGCCATCATATGAACGACGGCTCGATGTTCAACATTATTTCGGACACAACCGACCAGGCAAAGTTCGATAGCATCGAGTATGTGTACTACATTACGCGCGACGGTACGTATAAACTCAAGCCGCTCGTGACCAAGATTGTTGAGGATACGTATAACAAAGCGCGCACACCGAGCTTCGATGGCGAAGACGGTCTAAAGAACTATCTTTCCGAAATGCTGGATGGAGCATCGGCGAAGGCCTATGATGCGAGTGATCGTGCGTCTTCGGCAACCAAGGCCGTAACGCTCATCACCTGCCGCTCCCTTTCCTTTAGCGATACGCGTGCCGTGATGGTGCTCACGCCGGTTGAAGAATAAATTGCCCGAGGGTGGCTAATTTGGGACGGGGATCTTTTAGTCGCTCTCATTCTGTTTGACAGAGAATCTGGCTGGTAATCGAAGGGTAGCTATAAGGAACCCCGCCCCAAGGCTACTCGACGACAATAAGGGGAAATGATGCTTGAGAATGGCAAGATGATGCCTTCGGTCGATGTCTGGCTGCGCGAGGCCAAGGCCGACACCTCGGCACCGGCGTGCGGTATGTACCTGACGCATAACGGCGTGGTGCGCGCAACGCCCAAGTCTGAGGCCCGTGGTGTCAAGACCGATGGCGTGGCGCCGGGTCATAAAGTAAGCGGCATGGTGTTTGGCTACGACGCCGACAAGGTACGGTCTGCCATCGAAGCGACGCGTGCGATGCCCGGCATCGGCTATGTGCGCGTATGGCTGGCGAGCGGTGAGCTTGCCGTGGGCGATGACATCATGCTTGTACTTATTGGAGGGGATATCCGCCCGCATGTGGTCGATGCGCTGCAGTCGCTCGTCGGCACCATCAAGAACGAGTGCGTGAGCGAGGTCGAGCGCGAGGCGTAAGGCCTCGTCGGCAATCCGAGTCTGTCTATAGCGAAAGCCCGCCGGCAGTTCATGTAGATCTGCCAGCGGGCTTTGATGTGTTGGAGCTATTTTGCTCTGGCGTTTGCTACACGCGTGTGGCGTCCTTGGGGCTCATGGTCATACTCTGAAAACGGTTCTCCATATATTCGTTATCGAAATGCTTGTCATAGAACTGTGCGACGGGAATATTTCGAACGGTTCCGTTGACGCGCTGATACCAATAGTCGAGCGATTGCAACGTCATGACGCCGTCGATCAACATGACGGCGGTCAGGATGACGGTAGCAGAGTAGCGGCGTTTCCATGGAATCATATTGATGAGCTTAAGCAGGCGCGGCAGCAAGACCTTGATCCAGATGAGGCCACCCAGGCCCCATATGCAGGCAAACGGCGTGCATGTGCGTCCCCCGGTCAATACCGCGATGGGATCGGGCATGCCGAATAGCCTAATGTGTGAATAGCTCCACGACACCACGCCAAATGAGGTCTGCATAAACCAGCCTACAAACACCTCGAAAGCGCCGCCGATCAGGGCACTTACCAGGAAAATGATCAGAGGATTCTTTTTATAGAAGCGGTTGAGCGCCATGGTCATGAGCACCGCGCCAAATCCGTAGATGGGGCTAAAGGGGCCAAATAGCATACCGGCACGGTCCTGATAGACGCCGGGATCGACGACGACCATATGCCAGACTTCCTCGAGAATGAGACCTAACACGCTGCAGACGAAGAATACCCAGAACAGGTTGAAGTAGTTGAGCTTGATGTAGCCCTCGCCGGTTTCGTCGCGGCCGAGCATCCCCTCGGCGGCGGCATCGCGGTCGAGCATCTCTTGCAGACGGCGCTGCAGTTCGCGCTCCTGGCGTAGCGTGGGGTCGACGGTGGCCGACAGCGCAATGAGGATGCCGAGCTGGACGGCGGGGCGCAGCAGGAAGGGTCCGATACCCTGGAGCATCACGTCAACTAAAAGCTCCACGACGGTAAATGCGATGAGGACGTAAGACAGGCGGGCGGCATTGCGCCGCTGGTCCTTGATGAGGTCCAGGCCAAAGACGATCAAGATGATCGCGCTTGCCGCCGAGAGCATAATGCCGGCGACGATAAGGCCAACCGCGACCAGGGTGTTATCACCGAGCTTAGCGGCGACGTTGCCGTTAATGAGTGCGGTGATGACCTGCCACATAAAGACGGCGACTGACGGGAGCGTGCCCACGCCAGATAGGGTGCACAGGACTGCGTAGACCTTGATGATAAGGGGGATCTTCTTGGCCTCCGTGGTGCTGGGTACACTGGGGTCGAGTTGATTTCGATCCATACGCCACCTTTCTCGTCTTGTAGTAGCCTACAAGGATACGCCGACGACCTGCTTAAAGACAGGACGAATGGCCCAATTGCAGCAATGTAAGCCCTAACGGTGGGCGAGACACGGCGCACGGGAAGTCTTCGAGGCCGTTGCCCCTGAGAGTGGACTACCCAATAAAATGTTTGGTCGCAAAACGGATAATAAGCTCGGTGGGCTTTTAAAAAGCGCTGCTCATGCGCTGGGGAGCTTGTCTTGCCGTGCGTATAATAAGGCAGGTAACGCCAAATAACGAGGCTCTGAGGGGATGCCATGTCTCAAGAAACCATCCGCGCGGCCGAGCGTGCCACGGGACAGGTGACGACCATGTCGACGTACGATCCGGACTCCGACCAGCTGCATGAGGAATGCGGCGTTTTTGGTGTGTGGGCGCCCGATCGCGACGTGGCTCGACTGACGTACTTTGGTCTGCGTGCGCTGCAGCATCGCGGCCAGGAATCGGCGGGAATCGCCGTGGGCGATGGCGGCACGGTTATGGTTCGCAAAGACCTGGGACTGCTCGATCGCGTGTTCTCCAACGCCGACCTGTCGACGCTCTCCGGCCAGTTGGCTGTGGGCCACGTGCGCTATGGCACCGCCGGCGCCAAGAGCTGGGAAGCCTCGCAGCCGCATCTTTCCACCATCAACAGCGTCATCATCGCGCTTGCGCACAACGGCACCCTGGTTAACACTGACGAGCTGCGCCGCCAGCTGATCGAGCTCGGCGTGCCGTTCCTTTCCAATTCGGATTCCGAGGTCGCGACCAAGCTCATTGGCTACTTTACCCAGTGTACGGGCCACCTGCGCGAGGGCATTCGCAAGACCATGGAGCTCGTGCGCGGCGGCTACGCCATGACGCTCATCAACGAGCAGGCACTCTACGCTTTCCGCGACCCGCATGGCATTCGTCCGCTGGTGCTGGGCAAGCTCGTGGACGAGGGCCTGGACCAGGCCGACGCCGCATCCGTTTCGCAGCTACCGTCGCAAGACGACGCCGCGAGGGTCGACGCTGCCGCTCATGTCACGCGCGCTGGCGGCTGGGTCGTTGCCTCCGAGACCTGCGCGCTCGACATTGTGGGTGCCGAGTACGTCCGTGATGTCCGTCCCGGCGAGATCTTGCGCATCAGTGCCGAGGGCCTGGTATCCGAGCAGGGTGTGCCCGCTGCCGAAGAGCCCGCTAACTGCATCTTTGAGCAGGTCTACTTTGCCCGCCCCGACTCCATCATGAATGGCAAGAGCGTCTACGCCTGCCGTTACGACATGGGTCGTCAGCTGGCACACGAGGAGCCCGTCGATGCCGACCTGGTCATCGGCGTGCCCGACTCCGGTCTGCCGCCTGCGGAGGGTTATTCGCGCGAGAGCGGCATCCCCTTTGGCGAGGGCCTCATCAAGAATCGCTATGTGGGCCGTACGTTTATCGAGCCCACGCAGGAGCTGCGTGCCATGGGCGTGCGCATGAAGCTCAATCCACTGCGCGACAATATCGAGGGCAAGCGCCTGGTCGTCATCGACGACTCCATCGTTCGCGGCACCACCATGGTGCAGCTCGTCAAGATGCTGCGCAACGCCGGCGCCAAGGAGATTCACATCCGCATCAACTCGCCCGAGGTCATCTGGCCGTGCTTCTACGGCATCGATACCGACGTGCAGTCGCAGCTCATCAGCGCTAACAAGACGGTCGATGAGATCTGCGAGTACATTGGCGCCGATTCGCTCGCCTTCCTTTCGGTCGAGGGCCTGCTGAAGGTCATGCCCAAGGGCGGCTACTGCGATGCGTGCTTTACCGGCCGTTATCCCGTGGCTATTCCCGAGAGCTTTGGCCGCGACAAGTTTATGGAGGGCTTTAAGCCCCGCAACCTGGATAAGCCGCTGCACTTTGGCGACGACGCCGTGGTCGAGAAATACGATGACCGCAGCTGGGAAGAGAAGCACGGCGAGGCCTAGAACCTGCCATTTAGGGACAGGTTTATTTTGGTAGGTTTTACCTGCTGTTTTGTTGATATGACGGCGCGCACCGCTGCGGTGTGCGCCGATATGAACGCAACTATGAGCACTGTTTGGCGTCTGTGTGTCAAACGGTAGTGGGAGAGGAAGGCTCAGATGAGCGACAGCAAGCATGTGACGTATGAGGATGCCGGCGTCGATACCGCCGAGGGCGGCCGCGCCGTCGACGCTATTAAGCAAATGGTTAAGGATACCAACCGTCCCGAGGTTATCGGCGGCATCGGTGGCTTTGGCGGTCTGTTCTCGGCCGCCGCGCTTAAGGATATGGAAGACCCGATTCTGATCAGCGGTACCGACGGCGTGGGCACCAAGCTCGTCCTCGCCCAGATCATGGACCGTCACGAGACGGTGGGCCAGGACCTGGTCGCCATGTGCGTCAACGACATTTTGGCTTCGGGCGCCGAGCCGCTGTTCTTCCTGGATTATGTTGCCATCGGCCACATCGAGGCCGAGCACATGGCAAAGATCATCAAGGGCGTGGCAGACGGCTGCAAGCTCGCGGGCTGCGCGCTCGTGGGCGGCGAGATGGCCGAGCACCCGGGCGTCATGGCTCCCGCCGACTACGACCTCGCCGGCTTTACCGTGGGTGTCGTCGACCGTCCCAAGATGCTCGACCCCGCCAACGTCCGCCCCGGCGACGTGATTTTGGGCCTTCCCTCCACCGGCGTGCACTCCAACGGCTACTCGCTCGTGCGTAAAGTCATCGGCGTTGACGGCATCAAGCCGGGTACGCCCGAGGCCGCCGCTAAGGCCGAGGAGCTGAGCCGTCCGCTCGAGGAGCTCGGCGGCGCATCACTGGCAGACGCTCTGCTGGCCCCCACGCGCATCTACGTCAAGCCGATTCTTGAGCTGCTCCGCGGCGGCGCTCCGGTGCACGCCATCGCCCATATCACCGGCGGTGGCATCACCGAGAACCTTAACCGTGCGTTGGCCGACGACGTCGACGCCGTGGTCACCCGCAATGGCGCCGAGATGGGCTGGGACATTCCGCCCGTCATCACCTATGTTTCGCACCAGGCCGAGCTTACGCCCAACGAGGCATGCAAGACCTTCAACATGGGCGTCGGCCTGTGCCTGATTGTCGCCCCCGAAGATGAGGCCGCGGTAACCGATGCCCTGGTCGCGCTGGGCGAGAAGCCGTTCCGCGTGGGCGAATGCGTCGAGGGCTCCGGTAAGGTCGTGTACTCCGATGAGCGCTAACGAGCAGACGGCTGCCGCCGAGGGCTTGGACTTTGTGCCCTACACCCGTCCGACCGGTACCGATACCACCGAGCCGCTCAAGATCGGCGTGCTCATCAGCGGTTCGGGCACCAACCTGCAGGCGCTGATCGACCTGATCGCCGCCGGCAAGCTCAATGCTTCGATCGAGCTCGTGGTGTCGAGCCGTCCTTCGGCCAAGGGCCTGCAGCGTGCAGAGCGTGCGGGTATCCAGACGCTGACGCTCTCCAAGGATGTCTACGCCGACCCTATCGCCGCCGACGAGATTATTGCGCACGAGCTTCTCGAGCGCGGCTGCGAGTATGTGGTCATGGCTGGCTACATGCGAATGGTGCATACGCCGCTGCTGGCGGCGTTCCCCAACCGCGTTGTCAATCTGCATCCGGCGCTGCTGCCGAGCTTTACCGGTGCGCATGCGATCGACGATGCCTTTACGCGCGGCGTCAAGGTGACCGGTGTGACCGTGCATTTTGCCAACGAGATCTACGACAACGGCCCCATCATCGCCCAGCGCGCGCTGGCCGTTGAGGAAGGCTGGGATGTCGACACACTCGAGGAGCACATCCATGCGATCGAGCACGTGCTGTATCCCGAGGTCGTGCAGATGCTCGCTGACGGCCGCGTCCACGTGCTGGAGAGCGGTAAGGTGGCAATTGATCCGGTACACTAGTCGTTGGTTTGTGTTGGCGGTTAAGCGTCGGAGGTACGCTTAACCGCCATTTTTTATGCATTGAGATCTACGTTGTTTGAGGCAAACGATTGCCACAACTTGATGCTCATAGTCCAATTGCTTCGCCAAGAGGCGCGATCCGGCAAGAGATTAATTTAGCCTAATAGAGCCATTTGCTCTTCTTTATGCTCGGGATACGCCGGACTATTATTAAATGATAATGCGCTAAATAATCTTATGGGGATAATCAAATTATGTTTTGTACGGGTGCTGTCTGTTGGGAGCAAAGATGGGTGCACAATTATTTACGAGACGAACAGCAATTAAAATGGCCGTTGCCGCGGCTTCTGTCCCGCTGATTGGTCTAGTTGGATGTGGTGAGAAGTCGATTGTTGGAACTTGGGCAAACGACGATGGAGACGAAATACTCCAATTTGATGAGAATGGTGACTGTTCGGTTCCTTTTACCTATAACGGTGCGTGGCTGGAAAGCTGCGATCGCTATACGATTCAAGAAGACAAGACATTGGTTCTAAGCAGCAGTCAAGGAAATATCAGCTCTCAACATTGGAAGAAAGCTAGCAGCAAAGAGGAAGCTGAAGAGGCGAATGATATGCTCTATTTTCTCAATGGGGATGAGCTTGTTATCAACCACGAAACGTACACGAGAGAATGAGAGCTAAGACACGCCGAACGTGTGAAGATGGGGAATGCCATAGATGAATACCGTGCCGGGCTCGTGACAAACATCATTGTCACGAGCCCGGCACACATCAAAGTATAAATTGTTCACCAGTCCGCATCCTCTTTTTGCTCAGATTGAGCCGTTTGCTGCTAGTGCGGTTGTTGCGCAGATGCCGATCGAGTCCAATGCTGACTTCGAACATGAGACAGGGTTACCGGAGTCATTCCTAAGAACGATGCTATATACCTATGGGGAATAGCATCGATCAGTCCAGGATATTCTCTCAGAAACCATTCGTATCGATTCTTTGCGCTGAGGTGCCTGATGACGTTTTCGACTTTCCAGTGATTGTGGCATGCACTCTCAAGCAACGAATTATAAATGGACAAAATTTGAGGGATGCTTTCTGCTGCTCTGTAGAAATCCGAAATTTTAAGCTTAATGAGAGTGCAATCCGTTGTTGGAGTTATACCAACTGAGGGACTGTGGAGCGCAGACCCCAGTGCTCGCGTGCAGCATAACGTCTAAAAGTGGCTCAGTCGACGTGCTTCCTACTCCAAATGAATTGTGCAGCAAACAAATCTCAATCCAGAATAAATCCAACTTCTTGGGCATTATCAAATGTTAATGCGATGCGACGCTTTTCGGGAAACAATGAGACAGTCGATAAGAGGAGGGTGCCATGGGGATCATGGACAGTGCATCGTACTATCTTGGTCGCGGAATCGATTCGGCTGATAAGGCAACAAGGGGCCTGAAGATTCAGGCTGAAATCACCAGGCTGCAATCTCAGAAAAAAGACTTGATACAACAGCTTGGCCAGATTGCTTACGAAAGATGCAGGAGCAACGACGATGTTTGTAGTGCCTTTTCGCAAGAGTTTGCCTCTATTTCTGATATTGAAGAGCGTATGGCAGTGTGTCGCGGACAGCTCGTACAGCTTCAGGGCGGAAACCAAGGGAATAGCGGCGGAGGACATGGAATAACATGCACCAAATGTGGCACAGTCAATTCAACTGGCTTTGCGTTTTGTGTAGGCTGCGGCGCAAAGATGCCGACAGAAAGTGCGTTCGAAGGCGATTGGGTGTGTACGGCCTGCGGTGCCAGCTACGGTGAGGAAAAGCAGTTCTGTATGCAGTGCGGGTCGCCAGTAAGGCGTCGAAATGAACAGGTCTCTAGTCAAATGAGTATAGAACCGAACCCGGTAGAGCCCGAGGACACAGCCGTAAAGGTGACTGTGGGGTCCGCGGTCTGTCCCGACTGCGGCTCACCGGTTGAGGCAGATGATGTTTTTTGCGGTGAATGCGGTCGAGTTTTGTAGCAAGGGGTGAGAGTTATGTTTTGCGGGCATTGTGGAACACAAATTCCAGACGAAGCTGTGTTCTGTCCTTCGTGCGGCCAAAAGATTGAAAGCAGCTCACGAGAAAACCAAACACCTCCGGCTCTGCAGACTCCGGTGCCGCCGATAAAAGGTCATGCAACGGGAGAGGCTTTTTTGGGATCGCTGTCTTCCATCGAAAAGATTGCTTTGGCGGGTGCGTTCATTGTCGGTGGTTTGATGGCGGCCAGTGCCGCGGTCGCGTTCTTCTCTAATTTCGAGAAGGTTACGAATCTTATGGGCATGTACAGCGGAATAGAGCCTGCCATGGGCGTGCTTATCTACGCAGTCTTCTCCCTGTCTTTTGTTTTTGTTCCGCTCGATGCTTTTTTAAGAGTTATAAAGCGTCTGAAACCGGGTTCGATGCGCTGTGAAGATTGGAAATTCATCGCGGTTCAGTTCGGAATGATCGTTCTGGTTTCATTGGTGCTGGTGGGCTTTATCGGTCCTTATGCGGATGACAATACGTTTCACAGCACAACGACGATGTGCATTTACGCTTTTATGAATTCGGTGTGGCCCGAAGTTTCGCTCTTCGTGATACCCAGCGCGGCCATGACGGGCATTTGCGCCTATTTGTCGCGGACATCCATAAATAAGTAGATAAAACGAATCTTTATAAATGATGATTGGGAATAAACGACATCGGGCGAGGTCTGCAGCTGCCAAGCTGATGGTGGTGGGCCTCGCTTTGCTGATGGTGGCTGGCATTTGGTTGCACAACGTATTGGGCTTGCGTGAATCGGTACTTGATTTTGTCGAGGACGTTGTTGCGGCGGCAGGGGTCGTTGACCCTGGCGCAAGTACAAATATCAAAACTTCATCAGTCATTGATTGTTCAGGCGCAAGCGATGTGATAGAAAGCGGTGAAGATGCAATTGCGTTTGTTTCCGATATAGTTAATAAGGGTTCAGGCGGCGAAAAGATAATAGAGTTAATTCCTGCAAAGGAAACCATTAGCAACGGAATAACGTTCTATCGGTTTGATCAGACAGCCGACAACATTCCCGTATATGGTAGATGTGCAACGGTTGCGGTTGCTGGGGATGGAGCAGCCATCGGCATTTCGTCGAACTGTGTTCCGACACGCTGGCTTGGCGAAGAGGGATCTGTTGATGTAGATGGGGCCGTTGATGTGGCTAAAGGCGCTCTTAATGGGGCCGAGACGTTGAGCAGTAAGCCGGTTCTGTATGCTCGCGACAATGGAGATATCGAAAGGGCCTGGGTCATCGAACTGTCCAATGATAATGGAATATCTGAAGTGGTTGTTTCGGCTGTGAGCGGAGATGTGCTTTGTAAGACGAATCTGGTAGATGAAAACGAATCGATACGGTCGCCAGTGCAAGTGGAAGATCAGAAGAAATCGCAGCACGTGTCAAATAACGGAACCTGCCGATATGCAGACGAACAACGCCATATTTATATTTTAGATGGAACTAAGCTTAAAGAAAAAGCAGTTAAATGGGCAAAAAAAAGACTGTCTGCATATGGAGAGTCCGGGAAAATATATCGGATAAGCGACGATTTAGATTATTGGGTAGACGAGAACGGGGATCGAGTCCTTACTGGCACCTATGAAGGGTCACCCTGCTTTGGCGAAAGCAAAGATAAAGCGAGATATTTCCTGAGGGATACTCAGGACCTGAGAATCGACAAAGCGAATGAGAAGGCGGATGCGCTTCAAGACGCCCTCTCAAAATCATACGACTACTACGCTAATCATTTGGGTTATAGCGGTGCAGATGGAGTGGGCGGTGCCGTCTACGGTTTGACCAATGCAGGGGTGTCGGATGCCCAAATTCAGGGCTGGAGCCCGGGGAATCCGATTTCGCTTATTTCTGTCAGCAAGAGTAAGAAATACTACACGCTTTCAACGCTTGCTCATGAGTATACACATGGAGTTGTCAACGAGATAAGCCCCGCATCGGTAGGCGAGGAATCGGAGAAAAAGTCGCTGGGAGAAGCAATAAGCGACATTATGTCCTATGTAATTAGGGATGAGGCGGACAATGGGATATTCGATAACTCTATCGAATGGTGTATGGAAGGAACGTCACGTCGGGCAGATAGGACGGGATGGTATCCGAGTAGCTACAAAAAAGACGGCTGGTGGAACGACAACACGTTGTTTGTCCTAAGGGATTGCCATATTAACAGCACCGTTATATCCCATGCTGCGTATCTAATGTGTGGAGACAACAGCCTAACTGGGTCTCCCATAACCACCGAACAACTTGGTACACTGACATTCATGGTTACGAACATGCTTTCATCGACCGCTGATTTTCCAGAATTTGCAAGGTTGTTTACTATGATGGCGGCACGATTGGCCAAGTCATCGTCGATGGGCATGAATGCTTCTCGTGCTCAACGTGTAAAATCTGCCTTCGTTGAGGTCAACTTGCCTGTAGACAGCGCGAAATTCAACGCTGCTTTAAAGTGGGCCGCTTCGAATGATTCCGGAAAAGCGCAGAATCCACAGGATGCAAGCAGCCTAAAACCTGTAGATATTTCTCTTGTTTTAGATTCATCGGGTTCTATGGATGGCGATCCGGAGGTTAATGTCAAAAAAGCCGCCAATAAAATGATTGACGACATCGATGTAGAAGGTGCTCGTTTTGGGGTTTGCGCGTACAGCTCCGACCTGGTTGCATCATGTGCCCTGAGCGAGAGTAAAGATTACGCTGCGGAAGCAATTAATTCGATTGACTCGAATGGTGGCACCGATATCGGCTTGGGGTTGTCCGGAGGTCACGAATTACTATCGGATGCTGGGGCGGGCGAAAAGAGTGAGCAAAGGAAAATAATAGTTCTGATGTCTGATGGGTTGCCGACAACAGGTGAAAACGAAGAACAGATACAAGCCCGCGCTGAAAAATACAAGAGTGAGAACATCAAGCTCTATACCTTGGGTTTTAATCTCGATGCTTCGGGACAGGATCTAATGCGTTCGATAGCAAGCGAGGGCTGCTACTTCAATGTTGCCAACGAAGATGACCTCAAGGGCTTTTTTGAGGACATTGCTGCAGAGATTAACGGTGTTCGTTACACATATATTCGCGTTGCATGTCCAGTTGACGTGAGTGTTGCGCGTAACGGGGAAACGCTCTCTTCTGAAGAAACCGGAACCAGGAGAACGTCTTTTGGGACCGTACAGATTGAAACCGAAGGCACGGGCGATACGACACGTGCAAACGAGGTCAAGATAATACGCCTGCGCTCAGATGATGAGTATCAATTGAGAATTGAAGGAACGGGATCTGGTGATATGACGGTCGAATGCGACTTCATGGATAGTGCGGGCGACTATTCCGATCGGCGCTCATTCACTGATGTTTCGGTTAACCCTGCGATGCAAGCGGTGGTGGGAATCAATGGAGACGTTAAAACGCGCATGGAAATAGACGATGACGGAGATGGGTTTGCGGATAGGGCGTTGGAGGCAAGTGCCAACAGCAAAGCCCGTGCGGTCGATAACTCTCTGTTCATGAAGGTCATCTACCTTTCAATTCTTGGCGCAAGCACATTTCTAGCATTGGGCATGATTCGAAGAGCTGTAGGAAAACAGGAGGGAAACAAAAATGTTTTGTCCTAGTTGCGGAGCGAATAACCCGGACGGAGTGGCATTTTGCGGGTCTTGTGGCAAGCCTATGCCAGAAGTTCCCCGCAAGGATACCTTTATCTCGTATTGTCCACGATGTGGTGCAAGGCTTGATCCGGGCGCTTTATTTTGTGGCGAATGTGGACAGCAGTTGGGAAAAAACGGCGAACCGTCTCACAAGCCAAGCCCCAGCCTTGTGCCAAGCTCGCAATCGATCCATAAGGTACAATTCAATAAAAAACTCGTTCTGCCTGTTGTTGCCGCGGTGATTGTTGTTGTTGCGATTTGCGCTTTCGGCAATTTCGTTGGGGGCGGCGGTGGACGAGGAACCGCTAATGAGATGGCCCAGACGCTCAATGACCCATTGAATAAGGTGTTTTCGAGCGGTGCTGATGAGGATTCGATTCGAGAATTCGCGGAGGCTTATATTGACGGCTTTCCGCCCGAGGTTATTAATGCTGAGCTCCAAAATAGCAGCATGACTAAAGAGGACATTATCGATATGGCGGAAGATGCATTCAAATATGGAATGGGTTCCGTGTCTTCTGTTGCAGATTATCTCGACAAAATGGACGTCAATGCAACAATTAAGCTTGGTGATCAGCTTGATTCGGATGATGTCGACAGCATTAATGACAAGATAAGTGAATATGGCATCGATGATCAGGTAACGGCTGGATATAAGCTTGGGGCTGATGTTACGGTCACTGCCCTGGATGATTTACCTGCCTTGAAGAAGGGGGAGACCAAGAGTAGTGATGTTGCGAGCCTTGGTGTCTATACGATAAAGATCGGTAACAAATGGTATCTATGGATGCCGCAATTCAATTGGTAACTGTTCGCTATTGCTATAGGTGTTTGATATGAAGTGCCCGAAGTGTGGCTCGATTATAGATCCCGGAAAGAAATTCTGCATACATTGTGGGTGCGCCGTTGACGACGAGTATTTGCATGGGATTCCTGTTCAGAGCGGTCGTAAATCTAGGCAAAAGGGTACGCATATCGCGCTCGGAGCGTTGATCGTAGTCGCGCTGGCGATCGCTAGCGCATGTATGGTGGGTGTGAACGACGAGGGAAAGACACTGCTTTCGCACGTGTTTTCGGGCGGTAGTGATGCCGTTCGCATTGTCCGATATGGTGGGAGCGATGACCTATGCGTTAATCCCGATACCAAGATTGTCGTATGTGGTTCTAACGGGGAGCCAATTGATGACGGTGCCGTGCAGCTTATACCGCGTGGCGGTGCGGCGGTCGGGGATAGAGACGGTGCAGTTTTGAGTCTAAAGCAAGGAGGCTCATTCTCGTTCGATAGCTTTTCTGACATCGCGCTTGGAGACTATTGTATGAGGGTCTTTGAGGGAAGCCAGCGCAAGGAGGCGTATGAATACGCTCATATCGTCATCGATGTGAAAGATGAAGCGGGTGAGCCTGATTCCATCCGTTTTAAACCTGCGGACGGCATAGAGGGGCTCAAGCAGGTTAGACATTATGGAGTCGAAGAGACAAAACAGACAGTAAATGTTTCATATACAAAAGGAAGCGAGACCCATGGTTACTCGAATCAGTGGGCGTATGTCCAGATAACCGAAGATAACGACGATATTTCTTCATGGGCGATTAACCAGAGACTCAAAGAGCGGTTTGATGCTGCGGGTGAGAATGCTAGAAACTGGACGGAGACAAGCGGCGATCCTCTTGAGACTGGATACGCCCAGAGCGCTGTCATGCTTGACCAGTTGCGGGAGTTGGCTTCCATAAAATGCTCATTTACTTATGGCGATGAGTCAGGTGACGAATCAAGTGCCATGACCGGTAGTTTTTTTGATATTCAAACAGGTGACCCCGTTTCGCCCGAAAGTTATTTCGGCATAACGCAAGAAAATCGCAACGCGAAGGCGCAGTCGGCAATTAAGAGGTATGCAGAGTCGAACGGAATCGATATCGATGCGGTGGATATCCAGTCTGTGGTTTGCGATGACGCTTCCTACCTTGTTGAGGCGGACGATCTATATGTGATTTTGAATCCAAGCATGAGCGGAGAGGCAACTGCTCAACTCTTGCCGCTTGGTGTAAGTAAAATCGGCGATCAGGGCAAAAAGTGACGAAACAAGCGAGAAATAAAGGATTGAATTATGTATTGCACCTCATGCGGAAAAGAGATTTCTGAAGGAAAGAAATTTTGCCCACAGTGCGGAGCTCCCCTTGGGGCAAAAGCGGTCATGAAATACGAAGAGACTCAAAAGATGGATGTTTCGCCGGATGGCGAGAGTGGACATCGTCCTGAGGAGGAAGGGCCGGGTGAGACAATCAGGCGGAAAAGAATTGTCGTGGGTGGCGTGATCGTTGCGCTTTTTGTGCTACTTGGTGCCGGTGTTATTTACTATAGCGGGACGACAGGTGAATCGTCTGATTTTTCTCCAGCTATATCATCTGTGTCATATGGGCGTTCTAAAACGGTAAGAATTGCTCCCGATGCAAAGATAGCGCTGTACGGTAAAGATGGCGAGAAGCTCAAGGACTACGACCTGAGCGTGACTGATTCTGATGGAGTGACGACTACCCATCATGTTGATGGGGATGAATTTTCTCCCACTCAACTGGGTTTGACATCGGGTGGTTATACGATTTCGACGAAGGACCCCTCTACAAATGCAAATCTTAAGGCCGATGTGTCAGTGACAAATGGCGGCAACGTGAATGTCGAGTTCAAGCCATCCGACAAAGATGATACAAAGGCGGATGACCGGAAGTCTGACGGAACGAAAGATAAAGGTGATAACAAGGGAAAACTGTCCGTATCGGAAAAATATAAGCTGTATCTAGATAAAGTCGAAGGACTTGAGAAGAAGTACGGTAAAGCTCGCTATTTTGAGATGTCGAGTGGTGATGACTGGCGTGCGTCATCGTGCGATGGTGTTGGATTTATCGATCTGGTCGATCTTGACGGTAACGGCTTTGAGGAGTTGGTGGTTGCCCACCCGATGGACGCAAAGGATATAGTGAGCGATGACTATGCCAATATGATGGACGGACAGTATTACCTGAAAACCATCGAAGTCTGGACGGTGGACGGCAGTCAGCTTAAACAAATAGGCTGTTTCAATGTATACCCTACGGTTGAGGGCGCAAGCTACCTATATGTTTTAGACGGAATTGATAAACGTCCAACAACGATGTTGTTTGCACAGTCGATGTATATGGCTAATGACATAACAACGTTTGAGAATTTTGTCGTTACAGCCGATAAAGAGGGAAAGCTCGCTGCAACGGTTTTCACTACAATGACACCGTCGGCGAGTGCCGATGGCGGTCAATCGTCTACGTATAGAGTAAATGGTGAAGAGATTAGCCAGGAAGAAGAACCAGACAAATGGAATGAGATTACGGGTCTTGGGTATTCAAGCGGCTTGGGCGCTGGGAAGTATTTTCGATTAAACGGGACTGAGTATGACAGCGCTGGCGAGTCGAATGGGCGGGCGGACAATGAGAAAACCTATTCGATAAAAGAAACGGTTGAGTTCGCGAACCAGCAAAGGGACCTGCTTGAGTCAAAGGCCAAAGGTAAATAATCGCTGCGCTATCTGCACATCGCTCCGCCTCGTGTCTGAAAAGAGACACGAGGCGTTTTTCTTTAGCGACAGTAATTAGCAATTGATAATGCGTCATCGGGAGTGTGATAGAAAAATAAACCCAAAATCAATGCAAAGGCGTTCCGCCATTTGGAGGATGACGATATGTTTCGCGGTAGTGTCGAGAAAGTTGGTGTAGTGCCCGATCCGAAGCGAGTCGGCCCGGCGTCCCAGAATCTGGAATACGGTTGATATCCTATGCCGCCTCGACCCTGTCCGCAAGCTCGAGGCCGGACTCGAGCATCTTCCTTGCCTCCGCCTCGAGCCGCGCCCAATCGACGGGACCGTCGATCCCCCGGGTGCGACCGTCGTCGTAGAGCTCGTTCATCCTCGCCTCCGAGAAGTACCTGGACTCCTGCCATATCTCGTCCTGCTCGCACATGACCGCGCCCGCGAGCCGCACCAGCGAGCCCGTGGAGGGGAACACCTGCACGACGCGCGACCTGCGCTTTATCTCCCGGTTGGTCCTCTCC